>NZ_JBBNAN010000476.1:0-16026 GCF_037994405.1 Phyllobacterium sp. | reverse complement strand
ACACCACCGGGCGATATCTTGTGCCGGAATATGGCGAGTTCTTCTTTTATCTCGCGGTGATCGCGATTGTCTGGGTGTTTCCGCGCGGATTGATGGGGAGAGCGAAATGAGCGCCTCCAATACATCCGCGACGATGGCTCGGGCATTGCCCGCGCAAAGTAGAAGCTGGCTGCGCGATCTCGCCGGCATTGCCGTTATCCTCGTTTCTGCGATAGTGGGGTATTTTCTATTCCCCAACAATCTGGCGCAGTTGACACGCATTATTGCGATCATGCAGTTTTTCCTGTCGCTGGATCTCGTCACCGGATATTGCGGTGTCGCAACGCTTGGTCATGCGGCGCTTTTCGGTGCCGGCGCCTATGCAGCAGGCATCGCCGCGGCTCATTTCGGCGTGACGGAGCCGCTTACGATGATCGCGATTGGCGCAGCCGGCGGCGCGCTCGCCGGGCTCGTATCGGGTGTGGTCATCCTTCGCGGCCATGGCCTTGCCCAGCTAGTGTTGTCGATCGCGGTGATCCATCTCTCTCATGAAGCGGCCAACAAGGCCTCGGCCTATACGGGCGGCAGCGATGGCCTTTCGGGCATCGCGCCTGATCCTATCCTTGGCCTCTTTGCATTCGATCTTTGGGGGCGCACAGCCTATGTCCTCGGTATCATTCTCCTGATCATTGTCTTCGTTCTTCTGCGTATCCTGGTGCGGTCGCCATTCGGAATGCTTTGCCGCGGTATCCGGCAGGACCCAATTCGCATCAGCGCGATGGGCGCGTCCGTCAAGGCGACCTTGATCAAAATGTACGTGATTTCCGGTGCCGTGGCCGGGATAGGGGGTGCATTCAATGCCGTATCGACACAAGTCGTCGGTCTTGACAGTCTGAGCTTCACCAATTCTGCCGAGGCACTGGTCATGCTGGTGCTGGGTGGTGCAGGTACGCTCTATGGAGCATTCATCGGTACGATCGTCTTCATCGGGGTCGAGGATTTCGTCTCCGCCGCCAATCCATTCCATTGGCTGACGATTGTCGGCGCGCTGCTGATCGCCGTGGTGCTGTTTGCACCCAAGGGGCTTTACGGCACCGCCGCTGCTCTTGTCGAACGATACAGGAAGGGCAGCAAATGACCGCACTCTTCGAGGTTGATCATCTTATGAAGTCCTTCGGAGGGCTGGACGTAACGCGCGACGTTTCGCTTTCACTGCAAAAAGGCGACCGGGTGGCGCTGATCGGCCCGAATGGGGCCGGCAAGACCACCTTTGTCAATCTGGTGACGGGGCATCTAAGACCAAACTCCGGCAAGGTGCGGATGGGTGGAGAAGACATCTCCACCTTCAATGCGATGAAACGCGTGCAGGCCGGACTTGTGCGCTCGTTCCAGGTGACGCGGCTCTTTGCGGAAATGACACCGGAAGAGCATGTGGCGCTGGCGATCCTGCAGAGGGAAGGCAAATCCGGCAGGGTAGCGGGGTCCTTCCAGGCCATGCCGGAGGTGATGCTCGAAACCTATGCAATCCTCGAGACGCTCAATCTCGTGGCACTGGCAAGGATGCAAGTCAGCGAAATTGCCTATGGCCAGCAGCGCCTGCTCGAAATCGCCTTGGCGATGGCTTTGCGGCCAAAGGTGCTTCTCCTCGACGAACCCGCTGCCGGGGTGCCGCACAGCGATACGTTTCTCATCGAGAATGCGCTGGCCCAGCTGCCTGACGATCTGGCCGTGCTGATGATCGAGCACGATATGGATCTGGTCTTCCGTTTTGCCAAACGGGTGATCGTGCTGGCTGCGGGAGAGATCATTTTCGACGGGTCACCACGCGAAGTCACCGAAGATGCGCTGGTGCGCGAAGCTTATCTTGGGAGTTATGCACATGCCAGCAGCGCGGCTTGAGATCAAAGGCCTTAGCGCGGGCTACGGGCCGACGCGGGTGATTGAAAATGTCTCCTTCACCGCCGAGGCCGGTTCGCGCATTGCCGTTCTTGGCCGCAATGGCGTCGGCAAGACAACACTGTTTGCCACCCTCGCTGGTCAGACGAAGCGCTATGACGGAACGATCGGACTGGGCGATGTGGATCTGACCCATATGGAAAGTGCCAGCCGCGCCTGGAACGGACTTGGCTTCGTGCCGCAATCACGCAGTATCTTCCCGTCGCTGACCGTCGAGGAAAATCTGTTCGTCGGGCTCAAGGACAGGCCGCGCAGTGCCCTGCAAGAGGCCTATGACATGTTCCCTCGACTCTATGAGCGGCGCAGCAATTCCGGGGCAAAACTCTCCGGGGGCGAACAGCAGATGCTCTCCACCGCCCGTACCATTCTCGGCAAGCCGACCGTGCTTTTGCTGGATGAACCGCTGGAGGGGCTGGCGCCGGTGATCTGCGAGGAGTTGATGGCAGCGTTCGCGCGCCTGGCTTCCAGCGGAGAAATGACGATCCTTCTTGTCGAACAGCGTATCCAGAGCGCTCTCGATTTTGCAGAACGGGTCATCATCCTCGAACGTGGCCGCATCGTTTGGGATGGCACCTCGGAGCAACTTGCGACTGATCGCGATACCGTCGATCAACTGCTTGGCGTGGCAAGCGTCGGCCATTGAGGCACGGCCAATCACAACCTGGCACAGACGTCGCCTCATCGTTCTCTCCCTTGTGGGGAGGGTTGCGGCTCACTCAGCGAAAATGTGGAAAGAATGTGGCAATGAGGATGAACTTCCCGGTGCCAGGTTGCACAGGATAGTGGACGAAAACACTCAACATACGGAAATAATTGACAAATTTTCTCCGGTTATTCCTTAGAATTCTTCTAATATATTGTTATTGCTTCGTTTTTCGCGACAGTCTATGACTCGCGCGACGCCGCATTCTCTCCTAGAGGGACGCCAAGACAGCGCCGGGGATTATGATTTATGCTTGTTCCATTCCTGATCATGCTTCGCGAGGGCATTGAGGCGGCGCTGATTGTCGGCATTGTCGCGAGCTATCTGAAGCAGACCGGCAGAGATACTTGGATGCCTGCGGTGTGGGTGGGAATCCTCCTTGCCGTTGCACTTTCACTCTTCGTCGGAGCGGGACTGCAGCTGGTCAGCGCGCAATTCCCGCAAAAAGCGCAGGAACTTTTCGAAGCGATGGTCGGGCTAATCGCTGTTGTCGTGCTGTCGTCCATGGTGTTCTGGATGCGCAGGGCGGCTCGCTCGATCAAGTCGGAGCTTCACACCTCGATCGACTCGGCACTTTCGCATTCAACCGGGCAGGCCTCTGCCTTGATTGGCATGGTGTTTTTCGCCGTGGCACGTGAGGGCCTGGAATCGGTGTTCTTCCTTCTCGCCATTTTCCAGCAAAGCACGAACAGCGACGCCCCGCTCGGCGCGCTGCTCGGCATTCTCGTGTCGATTGTGCTCGGTTACTGCATTTATGCAGGCGGGATCCGCATGAATCTTCGCCGCTTTTTTTACTGGACGGGTCTTTTCATTCTGGTGGTTGCCGCCGGCATGCTGGCAAGCACGCTGCGCCATTTGCATGAGGCCGGTGTCTGGAACATTCTTCAGACGGTTGTTTTCGACCTGAGCGATGTGCTGCCGGTCAGCAGTCCCTTCGGCACCCTGCTCTCCGGGATGTTCGGTTATCAGGATATGCCGACGCTGGGTGAAGT
Source organism: Phyllobacterium sp. (assembly GCF_037994405.1). Classification (GTDB taxonomy): domain Bacteria; phylum Pseudomonadota; class Alphaproteobacteria; order Rhizobiales; family Rhizobiaceae; genus Phyllobacterium. Next base: position 12,396 of record NZ_JBBNAN010000476.1, on the reverse strand, counting down.
CATCGCCTATGCCGGGTTCCTTGCCATCAGCCTTTTCATGTTCCTGCGTCCTGTGGGTAGCCGTACCGCGGCTCCCCAGGCACGGCCCACTCATTGACCGAAAGAGATTTATGACAGACTCCGCGAACTCCACTACCTCCCGGCCCACATCCCAGAAGTTCATGAAGCTGGCGGTTGCCGGGGCGGCGCTCCTTGTCGTCGCAGGTGGTGTGGCTTTCTACTATACATCGAAGGGCGTGAAGTCCGGCAATTCGGGTAATGCCATCACGGTCACGATCAATGACAGCGCATGCGATCCCAATGTGATTACGGTTCCGGCCGGCCGTGCGACGTTCACGATCGTCAACAAGTCGAACCGCGCACTGGAATGGGAAATTCTCGATGGCGTGATGGTGCTCGAAGAGCGCGAGAACGTCGTCCCTGGATTCAGCCAGACATTGCAGACGAAATTGAAGGTCGGCGATTACGCAATCACCTGCGGCCTGCTCAACAATCCGCGCGGAACGCTGCACGTTGTGCCATCGGCCGAGTCCGAGGCGGAAGCGGCGCGCCCGGCGCTGGTCTCGTTTGTCGGACCGCTGGCGGAATTCCAGGTTTTCCTGGTGACGCAGGCAAACACGCTGGTGAGAGCGACGCAGGCGCTGGACGACGCGATCAAGGCAGGCGATCTCGAAAAAGCGCGCGAATCCTACCAGAAGGCCCGTGTCCCCTATAAGCAGATCGAGCCTATGGCGGATCTGTTTGCCGACCTGCACAATGCCATCGATCCGGTCGCGGATTACCTTGAAAAGCGCGAGCAGGACCCGGGCTTCACCGGGTTCCATCGCATCGAGTACGGGCTCTATGCCTCGAAGAGCCTAGATGGCCTGGCGCCCGTCTCATCAAAACTGCTTGCCGATGTGACGGCACTGAAAGACCGCATTCGCGGCTTGCGCATTCCGCCTGAACAAATCGCCAAGGGCGCAGGCCGGCTCGTCGGTCAAATTGCCGATACCAAAATCACCTCGGGCGAGGACCATTATGCGCAGACGGATCTCGCGGATTTCGAAGCCAACATTGCCGGGGTTGCGCGAATGATGGCGCTGTTGAAGCCCGTGGCCGAACAGGGGGCTCCGGCGATGGTTGGCGATATCGACGCTCGGATCGCGGACGCCGACAGCGCATTGGAGGCGCTGCGCGGGCCGGATGGCTATCCCTCGTACGACAAGATCGACGCGAGTAGCCGCAAGGCGCTTGCGCAGAAGATGCAGGTTTTGGCCGAAGTGATCGGCAAATTCAACGCGGCTGTCGGACTGGAGTAACGGGTGATGACAATGAGCGACAACAAACTGGTCACAAATCGCCGCAACATGCTGCTCGGTGTCGGGGTCGCGGGCAGTGTCTTGGCGGCGGGACTGACGACCGCGCGCGCAGCTGAGAAGCAAGGCGAACAGGTTACCGATGCGCCTGTCAGCGACAAGACGCAGGAGCGCCAATCATTTTACGGCGCGCACCAGGCGGGTATCGTCACCCCACGCCCGGCAGCCGGAATGATCGCATCGTTCCATGTGCTGGCGAAAACACCGGAAGATGTCGAGCGGCTGTTCAAGACGCTGTCGAGCCGCATCGCGTTCCTGATGAAGGGCGGCACGCCGGCGCAACTCGATGACAAGCTGCCGCCGTCGGATTCTGGGTTGCTCGGTCCGGTGGTGCCGCCTGACAATCTGACGATGACCGTGTCGCTGGGCTCGTCCTTCTTTGACCAGCGCGACTGGCTGCGGCCGCATAAGCCCGCACGGCTTTCGCGCATGAAAGCGTTTCGCAACGATGCGCTGGATGCCGACCTTTGCCATGGTGATCTGGCGCTGCAGATCTGTTCCAACACGCCGGACACGAATATTCATGCGCTGCGCGATATCCTGAAAAACCTGCCCGACCTCATGGTGCTGCGCTGGAAGCAAGAGGGCTCTGTCCCCGTGCTGCCGCCCAAGCCGGATGGCAGCCACGAAAGCGCGCGGAATTTCCTCGGGTTCCGTGACGGCTCGGCCAATCCCGACGCCAATAAGGCAGAACTGATGGACAAGATCGTCTGGGTTCCCAAGGAAGGCGACGAGCCGGCCTGGGCCCATGGCGGGACCTATCAGGCAGTGCGCATCATCCGCAATTTCGTCGAGCGCTGGGACCGCACGCCGCTTGGCGAGCAGGAACGGATCATCGGGCGGAAGAAAGCCACCGGGTCGCCCTTCGGCGGCCATACCGAGCACGACGTGCCGGACTATTCCAAGGATCCTGAGGGTACCGTGACGCCGCTCGATGCCCATATTCGTATGGCCAACAAGCGAACAGCAAGCTCCGACGCCAATCTGATCCTGCGCCGCCCGTTCAACTATTCCAACGGCGTCAGCAAATCTGGCCAGCTCGAGCAGGGGCTCCTGTTCATTTGCTATCAGGCCGATCTGGAGAAGGGCTTCATCACGGTCCAGAACCAGCTGAATGGCGAACCGCTCGAGGAATATATCAAGCCCATCGGCGGCGGGTTTTTCTTCACACCACCCGGCCCGTCGGACGAGAGCGATTTCGTGGGCCGCACACTCCTGGAAGCAGCCGGTCACAAGGTGGCCCGTACGTAACTCATCCTGAAGGGGACCAATGATGCAATTGAAACTGATACTCTCCGCAAGCTTGCTTGCCTTGACCGCAGCGATCACGCCTCGCGTGGCGATGGCTGATGTCTCCCCGCTCGATCTGGTCGGTCCGATCGCGGACTACAAGATCTATGTTTCCGAGAACGCTGAAAAGCTCGTGACCGACACGAAGGCATTTACGGATGCTGTCAAGGCGGGCGACATCGACAAGGCGAGGGCACTGTTCGGGTCCACGCGCATGAGCTACGAGGCAATCGAGCCGATTGCCGAACTGTTCAGCGATCTGGACGGCTCCATCGATTCCCGCGCCGATGACCACGAGCAGGCGGAGAAGGACCCGGAATTCACCGGCTTCCACCGTATCGAATACGGACTTTTCGCCCAAAACAGCACTAAGGACCTGGCGCCATTCGCCGACAAGCTGATGGCCGACGTGACCGAGCTTAACAAGCGCATTGTCGACCTGACCTTGCCGCCGGAAAAGGTGGTCGGTGGAGCGGCCGTGCTGATGGAAGAAGTGGCGGCAACCAAGATTTCCGGTGAAGAAGATCGCTACAGCCACACTGATCTTTGGGATTTCAAGGGCAATTTCGATGGTTCGCGTAAGATTTTCGAACTCGTGCGTCCGCTGGTCGAGAAGGACGACAGTGCCTTCGTCACCAAGGTGTCTGGCAATTTCGACACCGTCGACACGACATTGGCCAAGTACAAGACCGCCGATGGCTATCAACTCTACGACAAGCTCACCGAAGACGACCGTGCCGTGCTCGCCGCGGCCGTGAATACGCTTGCTGAAGACCTGTCGACGCTACGGGGCAAGCTCGGCCTCAACTGACAGCTTCCTTATTTCGCCTTTACAGCCCGGCCCGATCGTGAAGATCGGGCCGGGCTTTTTTGTCGCTGTGTTCCAGGCCCTTCCGCGTTTTTGGGCTCTTGCAAATAGTTTGTTAAATATTGTAATTTCAGTAATTACTGAAATAACTGTCTTAACGGAAAAGCCAATGAACCTACCGCCGCTCGTTCAATCCTTCGTTCTGCACTTCGGTGAGATGGGCAGCCGGTGGGGAATCAACCGCACCGTGGGTCAGATCTACGCCTTGCTCTACGTCTCGCCCGAACCGCTCAATGCGGACCAGATCGTCGAGGCACTCGGCATTTCGCGCTCCAACGTCTCGATGAGCCTGCGCGAATTGCAGGCATGGAATCTTGTCCTGCTGAAACATCTTCCCGATGATCGCCGTGATTTTTTCACGACACCGGACGATGTCTGGCAGATATTGCGCACGCTTGCCGAAGAGCGGAAGAAGCGCGAAGTCGACCCGACACTTTCCGTCCTGCGCGAAATCCTGATGCAGCAGCCTGCCAGCGACGCCGAGCGGCATGCGCAGGCACGCATGAGCGAGATGCATGGGCTCATCGAGCGCCTGACCACCTGGTACGAAGACGTCAAGCAACTGGAAACTGACCGGTTGGCGACCCTGTTGACGCTAGGCGCCAAAGTTACGAAACTGCTTGAGGCGAAGGACAAGATCGTGTCCCTCGGCAGGTCGAAGCGCTCTACCGAAAAGGGTTGAAGTGATGGCACCGGCAGCTGACGCATCCTCGATCGCGCTTCGCACGCAGAACGATTTTGTGGATGAGCGGGAAGCACAGCACACCATCTCCGCAGAACCACTGGCCAAACCGGAAAATAAGACCGCCAAAGCAATCGGCCGCGCCGGATGGTTTGCGCCGCTGGTTCAAGCGCTGGCTGCGCTGCTGTGGCTACCGCAGGCGGCACTCCTCGCCATGGGGATTGGCAATGTTGCCGCCGGCCGCGGCATGGCAGACATCGAGTGGCTGGTTGCTGGTGTTGTCACTATCGGTATTGCGCGGGCGCTGCTCGATGCAGTTGGAAGCCGGCTTGCCTTTCGTGCTGCCCGGCATGTTTTGTCCGAGAAGCGCAAGAGGTCAATAACAACCCTCTCAGCGCGGTCGCCACTGGATATGGACCGCCCCGCTTCCGGCCATGCGGCAAGTGTGCTCGCGGAGCAAGCCGAGGCGATCGTTCCTTATCTCTCGCGCTTCCGCCCTGCCCGGCTGAAGGCGACGATCGTACCGGTTGCCATCGTTCTCTGCGTCTTGCCAATTTCCTGGGCGGCTGCGGTCGTCCTCCTGATCTCTGCGCCACTCATCCCGATCTTCATGGCACTGATCGGGTGGCGTGCGAAAGCCGCGAGCGAACAGCAATTGGTCGAGATGGGCGGAATGAATGGCTTTCTGCTCGATCGCCTTCGTGGTCTCGCGACGATCCGTTCGCTCGATGCCGTCGAATTGACCGCAGGGCGCCTGAGAGCCAACGCCGAATCGCTGCGAACCCGGACAATGGCCGTACTCCGCATCGCATTTCTGTCCTCGGCGGTGCTCGAGCTATTTGCTGCATTGGGTGTTGCCATGGTTGCGGTCTATATCGGCTTCCACCTCCTCGGCCAGCTGAATTTTGGCGCCTGGGGCGAGCGCTTGAGCCTGAACGAAGGCCTGTTCATCCTGCTGCTCGCCCCGGCGTTCTTCGAACCGCTGCGCGAGTTGTCTTCGGTCTGGCACGACCGCGCCGCAGGCGAGGCGGCGATGGATGCGCTGGATCGGCTATCAGAGAATGGCATCGCCATGTCCGGTGCCGGGAGCAGCGGCAACCGCCCAATTTTCCCCACGGGCGGCGCTTCTCGTGTTCGGATCGAGTCCCTTAGATTTCGGCACAGCACCGGTAAGCCCGCGGTATTCGACGGGTTCGACCTCCACGTTGCTCCGGGAGAACGGGTAGCGTTGCTCGGTGCGAGCGGTACCGGAAAATCCACGCTCCTCGCCCTGATGGCTGGACTGGCACCCTATCAGTCAGGGCGGATAAGCATCGGTGGAACACCACTGACCGTCACTACGGCTGCTGAGCTTCGCGCTGGCATCGCCTGGGTGGGACAAAAGCCGCACATATTTGCCGGCTCAGTATCTGACAACGTGGCGCTGGGACGACCGGAGGTCGGCCCGAACGAGACACAAATTGCACTGCAGAAGGCTGCTCTCAGCGAGGTAGCGAATGCACACGGACATGCTTCTGTCGGTGAAGGTGGCTCAGGCTTGTCCGGTGGCGAAGTGCTGCGGCTTGCAATTGCGCGTGCCGCAGCCAATCCGGATGCCGGACTGATCCTTGCCGATGAACCGACAGCACATCTCGACACGGCGACGGCCAACCACATCACCGAAAGCCTGCTGGCGATCTCGGCCGGAAAAACGCTGATCGTTGCCACGCATGATCCCGTTCTGGCAAACCGCATGGACAGGATCATTACACTGGAGGGCGTGTAATGGCCCTGTGGAACGCATTCCGGCCGATAATGGCCCTGTTCCTCAACCAGCGGCGCAACACGCTTCTGGCGGGTATCCTGTTGGCGACTACAACCGTCCTGGCCGGCATCGCCCTTCTCGGGCTCTCGGGCTGGTTTATCACGGCGACGGCAATTGCCGGGCTCTCGTCGGCGACTGCCTTCGCCTTCGACGTTTTTGCGCCAGCCGCCGCAATCCGCTTCCTCGCGCTTGCCCGCACGGCCGCCCGCTACGGCGAGCGGCTGACAACACATGACGCGACACTTCGTGTACTGGCAGGCCTGCGCGAACAGATATTTCGCAATTGGGCCCAGCCGCAGGCTGCGCGAGTGCTGCTGAAGCGTCCGGCAAGACTGCTGTTCCGTCTCACCGCCGATATCGATGCGCTCGATTCGCTTTATTTGCGGATTCTGGTGCCCGCTTCGGTCGCCCTCTGTACCGCCGTCGCCGTCACAGTCGCGCTTGGGCTGATGCATCCATTACTGGGGTTCGCCACTGGATTGTGGCTGGTTCTGGCCGGGCTCGGTATCCCGCTCCTCGCCGCCCATTTTTCAAAAAGGCCTTCACGGCGGCGGTTCCATTCATTGGAAGGTCTCCGTTCGAGAACGATCGATCTCGTCGCAGGTCAGACAGACCTAGCAATGACCGGGCGGCTCGTCGCGCAGCGTGAGGCTGTCATGGCCGCCGATGGCCGATTGTCCGGAGCAGATGACGTGTTGAATCGCATCGAGATGTTCGTCACCGCCGGCTTTGGCGCAGCATCGGCTATTCTGCTGGGTGGCATCCTTCTCGTTGTGACTGCCCTTGGCGATGCTGGCGTCATCGGCGGTCCGGTGGCTGCTCTCGGTCTGCTGATTGCGCTCGCAGCCCTGGAGCCTTTTACCGGCTTGCGCCGCGGTGCGGTGGAGCTCGGTCGCACCATCCTTGCAGCGCGGCGCATTGGACCAAACATTTCCCCCCTCCCCTCCCCCGCATCGCGGACCATGCCGAGGGGCGACATCGCGGTTAACCTTGAGGACGTCTCGGTCCGCTATGGCGAGTCCCCCCTCCCCTCCCTTCGTGATCTGTCGCTCTCTCTGGTTCGCGGCGAACGCATTGCCCTTGTTGGTGCCAGCGGCGCGGGCAAGTCGACGCTGCTCGCGCTCCTTGCGCAGGAGATTGAAGCCGAGGCAGGCCGGGTTGAATGTCTTCCCGCAACGCTCCTTACCCAAAAAACCGAACTCTTCCAGGATAGCTTGCGCGACAATCTGTTGCTGGCCGATCCGAACTCCGACGACGAGCGCCTGCTCGAAGTTCTAGCAATAGCCGGCCTCGAGGAATTTGTGGCTGCCCTGTCCGCAGGTCTCGACACCAAGCTAGGCGAAGGCGGTTTCGGTCTCTCCGGTGGTCAGGCACGGCGGCTCGCATTGGCGCGGCTTCTGCTGCGCAACACGCCTCTCTGGCTTCTCGATGAACCGACCGAGGGACTCGACGGCGAGACTGCCCGCGATGTGTTGCAGCGTCTCAGTGCACAGATGCGTGGACGCTCGGTGGTCATCGCCACGCATATACGGCGGGAGGCAATCATCGCCGACCGCCTGCTCGTCCTCGAGCGCGGACGTGTCGTATGCACCGCGCGCCGGGCAGAGAGAGAATTTGACGCCGCCCTCGCCGCGCTTCGGCCGGACTGAGAGCGGGCAATCAACTTCCGGCGTTCACGACGTGAGTGCCGGCTAACAGGGGGCCGGGACTGCCCGGCAGAAAGCAATGGAACTCGACATCGTGGCGCTCTCGCGCCTGCAATTCGCGATCACAGCTCTTTACCATTTTCTCTTCGTGCCACTGACGCTGGGACTGTCGGTCCTGCTGGCGATCATGGAGACGGTCTACGTAATGACCGGCCGCGTTGTCTGGCGCCAGATGACGAAATTCTGGGGCACGCTGTTCGGCATCAACTTTGCGCTTGGCGTGGCCACCGGCATTGTCATGGAATTCCAGTTCGGCATGAACTGGAGCTATTACAGCCACTATGTCGGGGACATTTTCGGAGCGCCTCTGGCAATCGAGGGATTGATGGCGTTCTTCCTCGAAGCAACGTTTGTCGGGTTGTTTTTCTTCGGTTGGGACAGGCTTTCCAAGGTCGGACACCTGGCGGCCACCTGGGCGGTTGCCGCCGGTTCCAACTTCTCGGCGCTGTGGATCCTCATTGCCAATGGCTGGATGCAGAACCCGGTCGGCTCAGCTTTCAATCCACAGACGATGCGCATGGAAGTCATTGATTTTTATGAGGTTTTGTTCAATCCGGTCGCTCAGGCCAAATTTGTTCATACCGTATCGGCAGGTTACGTAACCGCCTCGATCTTCGTGCTCGGTGTCTCGGCGTGGTATGCACTGAAAGGCCGGCATATTGAGCTCGCCAAGCGCTCGATGACCGTTGCCGCGTCGTTTGGCCTTGCTGCGTCGCTGTCGGTCGTGGTTCTTGGCGACGAGAGCGGGTATCTCTCCACCGAACACCAGAAGATGAAGCTTGCGTCCATCGAAGCGATGTGGAGGACCGAGCCTGCGCCGGCGGCGTTCACCGCCTTCGGCTTTCCCGACCAGGAGGCGCGCGAGACGCATTATGCCGTGCACGTTCCCTGGGTCATGGGATTGATCGGGACGCGCTCGCTGACGACCGTCATTCCCGGTATCGAAGAACTGGCCGATCATGCCAAGACACGTATTCGCCAGGGGCTCCTTGCCTATGATGCCTTGCAACGGATCCGTGAGGCAGGCGGCACGACTACGGTCAGTGCCGAAGTGCGCAATGCTTTCGAGGCAAACGGCGCCGATCTTGGCTATGCGCTGCTGTTGAAGCGATATGTGGATGATCCGCGGCAGGCGACGGATGCGCAGATCGAGAAGGCGGCCTGGGACACCGTTCCGAACGTGCCGACATTGTTCTGGTCGTTCCGCATCATGGTCGGGCTCGGCATGTTCTTTATCCTACTGACGCTGACCTTCTTCATCCTCTCGGTCCGGCGTCACATCGATGCCTATCCATGGCTGCTGCGTATTGCAGTTATCGCAATTCCCCTCCCCTGGGTCGCGGCTGAGCTTGGCTGGGTCGTTGCCGAGTTCGGCCGTCAGCCCTGGGTCATCGAAGGCGTCCTGCCGACCGCAGCAGCGGTTTCCAGTATTGGCGCCACATCGCTGCTCATCAGCATTGCCGGGTTCGTCGTGATCTACACGGTGCTCGCCATCATCGAGATGGGCTTGATGCTCAAGGCTATTGCCAAGGGTCCGGAGCCCGATATGGAGCCGGAAGCCGCACTGATCTCCCCCCACATCGTTCCAGCGGAGTAACCCATCATGATCCTGCACCAATTCATTGACTATGAAACATTGCGCCTGATCTGGTGGTTCCTGCTGGGCGTGCTGCTGATCGGCTTCGCCGTCACCGACGGCTTCGATCTCGGGACGGGCACCCTGCTGCCCTTTGTGGCTAAGACCGATATGGAACGGCGGATCGTCATCAATACGATCGGTCCGGTCTGGGAGGGCAACCAGGTCTGGCTCATCCTTGCAGGCGGCGCGATCTTCGCCGCCTGGCCGCCGCTCTATGCGGTGTCCTTCTCCGGCTTCTACCTTGCCATGTTCGTGATCCTCGCGTCACTGATCCTGCGTCCTGTCGGGTTCAAATACCGCTCGAAGCGTGACAGTGACACTTGGCGCGCCGCCTGGGACTGCGCGTTGTTCATCGGCGGTTTCGTGCCGTCGCTGATCTTCGGGGTTGCCATTGGCAATGTCCTGCAGGGCGTGCCCTTCCGCTTCAATGGCGATCTGCGCATTTTCTACGAGGGCTCGTTCTTCGGGCTGCTCAATCCCTTCGCACTGCTCTGCGGGCTGCTGTCGGTTGCAATGCTGGTCATGCATGGCAGTGCCTGGCTTGTGCTCAAGACCTCGGGACCGGTTGCGGACCGGGCGAGGCGGTATGGCAGTCTCGCTGCGCCAATCACCATTTTCCTGTTCGTGCTGGCTGGGCTGGTTCTTTGGCTCGGCGTTGGCGGTTATCGCATAACCAGCGTCGTCGATCCCCATGGCGTATCCAATCCGCTCGCGAAAACCGTTGTCGAAGAAACCGGCGCGTGGTTTGCCAATTACAGCAGCTATCCCTGGCTCCTGCTTGCTCCCGTATTTGGGGTTGTGGGAGCGGCGGGTGCGTTTCTCGGTCTGCAGGCGCGCCGTGAGGTGGCAACGATCCTGTCGAGTGCCCTGTCGATTTTCGGCATCATTTCAACGGTGGGCGTATCGATGTTCCCGTTCATCCTGCCTTCCTCGCTCGATCCAAAGTCGAGCCTGACCGTATGGGACGCATCATCAAGCCATTTGACGCTGTTCATCATGCTGGTGGTGACGGCGATCTTCATCCCGCTCATCGTCATCTATACGAGCTGGGTCTACCACGTCCTGTGGGGCAAGGTGGACGAAGCTGCCATCGACGACAAAAGCGGCCACGCCTACTGAGGAAAGGATTGAATCATGTGGTATTTTGCCTGGCTTCTCGGATTGCCCTTTGCCGCTGCCTTCGCCGTGCTGAACGCGATGTGGTACGAACTGGTGGAAGACGACAAATCCCGCAAGGAGAATTCCGGGAAATAAGGACCGGTATTCCCCCGCTTTCTTTACCGCAGTGGATCGCGAGATTTACTGCGGTAAAAAGGATAAAAATATATAGTGAAAACAATCATCTCGACGAACTGCCTTGTCAAACCGCACCTTGCAAACAAAGTTGCTAGCTTCCCGCGCGTTAACCTTTTGTTAACCCAAAAATTCTTGCCGTATCAATCGAATCGGAGCTTGAACTCGCGCCCACGCTCCTCGCCGCCGGCAAGGTTGCGCGGAGTGTGTCGCACGCCGGAAGGCGTCTTCCGACCAATTGCCAATTCCGGTGGCTTCGTCAGGTGTAATGTTGTTCGAGTATAGAGTTCCAAACGGTGTGGGGAAGCGCGCGAGCGCCTGCAAAGGGCATCCCACCCGGCGCGGTGTGACAAACGATACAATCACCGACCGTCGCGAGCTGCTCACCGCGCCCAACCATTGCGAGATCAAAGCTCGACTTCGCGGGCCGCGGAACTCTGGGCATTTCGGGTTCGTGCACGTACCAGGCCGCGAAGACGATTCCGACAACCGCAAAGGCGGAAACGCCCCCGATGGCACGCACAAGATTTCGTTTGGTGAGTTTCATTTTCAGAGCCTAAGCATCCGCCGCTTGCGGGGGAAATTATGGGTGGGCGGAGGAACGTCTTGTCGGAACTCACGAACTTTGGATCAACGAACTGTTGAACGAGACAGCCTTTCCTCGGGTATTCGGAAAACACATACTCTGTGGAACCATGACGGCGGGTGGTCCCTCCACCCCTTGGACCGTTTCTTGTGCTTCTTCCTCAGCATGATGCAGAGCGTCCATGTCGTGTAATTGGCTATGCTCCGGAAATGCATTCTGGAGCTGCCGGCCTTGAAGTAATTTCCCCATCCTCGCAGGATCGGATTGACCCTTTCCTTGATCAGATCGGGAAGATCCCAGTGCTGTCCGCACTCACACAGTGCCTCCTAGAACGATACCCATGGCAGAAGCAGAGACCCTTCCCTCCGGCCAGGTTTTGTTGTCCTGCCCATCAACGGTACTATGATCTCCTCCGACTCCTTATCCCGCATCCGTCCAGATTTCGGTGGTTGCTGCCGCAGGGCTGAAATTTACGAGGCTTATGAAGGTTCACTTTCGTTACGGGCTGCATGCTTGCGGGCACCCACGGTCTGGGTCGGGGGCAACCTTGGTCCGGCGTTGTTCCCGCGCTTCAGTCACCATCCACACGTACGCCATAGCTACACAGACAACTAACCTCCTTCTGTGGCAGGACTCTCACCTGCAAGGAACTGAGCAGCTCTCAGCAGTGCTCCAGTAGGAACACCGCTGATTTGCGAACGACTCAGAATGGAATCTCGTCATCAAGATCGCGATCAAAATTGCGACCGAAATCACTGCCTGCCGACCGATCACCATAGCGGTCGCGATCGACGTCTTTCTCTTCGTCCGCAGGGCTGTTGGCGGAAGCATCCTCCTTACGACTATCGAGCATCTTCAATTCGCCGCGGAATTTCTGCAGAACGATTTCCGTCGTGTAGCGGTCACTGCCGCTCTGATCTTGCCACTTGCGGGTCTGCAAGGCGCCTTCGAGGTACACCTTCATGCCCTTCTTCAGGTACTGCTCAGCAAGTTTGGCAAGGTTGTCGTTGAAGATAACAACGCTGTGCCACTCGGTTTTTTCCTTGCGTTCGCCGCTCGCCTTGTCACGCCAGCTTTCAGACGTGGCAATGCGAAGATTGGCAACGGGATCTCCGTTGCCCAAACGGCGGATTTCCGGATCGGCTCCGAGGTTGCCGATCAATATGACCT
>NZ_JBBNAN010000475.1:0-48903 GCF_037994405.1 Phyllobacterium sp. | reverse complement strand
ATCGAGCTCTCGCCGCCCTCCTCGTAATTGACCACGAATTGCACGGCGATCTTCGCGCCGCCCGGCCATTTCGGATCGGGCGTATTGCGGCCGTAGCCTATCAGATTGCGGGGATAGTGAGACAAGGGAAGCGCCGATCAGTGCGAGTGCTTTGGCTTATTGTCTTTGCGGCTATGGCGTACATGGAGCAACGCAACCATCCACCCGCCGGCAGCGATAGTCACAGGAAGTATGAAGAGGTAGAAGGCCTGGGCGAAGTTCATGCTTTCAGTCCTTTTCAAAACCAGCCGCGCCGCTAAATGTAATGCAGAACCGGCAAGAATCCAAACTATCGTTGAGAACGAAGTGGTAATGGAGAAACCGGCTGCAGCCGTTGGTGTAATGAATCCCGCGGCGAAGCATGCTGTCGATCGCCGGTCAAGCGCGCTGGCCAGCAGCTTCGTTCGCTCATTGTCGATGACGGCGCAATTATCCGCGATCAACGGCGCTTAAACACCGAGCCAACAGCCGAAACAGCGGCAGCCGCAAGAGCCAGCTTCAGGATGTCAGCAACGATGAACGGGCCGACACCGTAGGTGAAGGCTTGTTCAACGCCGAAAAGGTAGGCCATCCACAGAAAGCCCATGGCAAGAATGACGATTTCGCCAGCAAGCATCGCCAGGCCAAGCACAATCGGATTGCGGGCAAAGCCCCGGTCCGAGGCGAGGCCAATGATCCATGCGGCAACCACGAAACCCAGGAGATAACCGCCCGTCGGTCCAACCATATAGGCAAGGCCAATACCCTTTTCCGGCGTTCCGGTGAACACAGGCATGCCGAGCGCGCCCTCAAACAGGTAAAGCGCCATGGTGGCAACGGCGAGACGCGAGCCATAGGCTGCTGAGATGGCGAAGACGGCGAAAGTCTGCAACGTGACGTTGACGAAAACCATGTCGACTTTGGTCTTGGCAGCCAGGGTCATCAGCGCAGTACCGGCGAGAGCGAGCGAAACGTACCAGATAGCTTTGGCGAGCTGGCCTTCCGGCTGGAACTCCTGGGCAAGGGAGCGGGTTTGAGCAGCGATCATCTTCTTATCCTCCGGACTAGCTTTCGCCTTATGATGAAAACGTATATTGGGGATTATGACGCACTGCAATACGTCGAAAGACCCATGAAGGTACTATCCATCGATGTCTCTCGTTTTCGACAGTACATTTGCGCCGCGCTATGGCGAAGCCATCGATATTGCGGCCAATGTCAAGCGAATCACGGTCAATAATCCGAGCCCCTTCACCTTCCATGGCACCAATTCCTACCTGGTCGGAAAGGAGACGCTGGCGCTGATCGACCCCGGCCCCATCGACGATGCGCATCATGCGACGCTGCTGCGAGTGATCGCGGGGCGCCCGGTCAGCCACATCTTCGTCAGCCATACCCATCGCGACCACTCGCCGCTCGCGACGGTCATGAAGGATGAACTTGGCGCCATCCTCGTTGCCGAGGGCCCGCATCGCCCCGCTCGCGCCTTGCACATCGGTGAGGTCAACCTGCTCGATGCCAGCGGCGATACGGAATTCGTCCCCGATGTGCTGGTGCCGGATGACATGCTGATCGAAGGCGACGGCTGGGCACTGCGCGCCATCCACACACCCGGGCACACGGCAAACCATGTGGTCTTTGCCCTGGAAGGGACTGGCATCCTGTTTTCCGCCGACCATGTCATGGCCTGGGCAACCTCCATCGTTGCGCCGCCGGACGGTTCGATGTCGGACTATATGGCTTCGCTTGACCGCCTGTCGCAACGGCATGACCGTGTGTACTTTCCCGGCCATGGCGGCCCGGTGACCAAGCCCAAGACCTTTGTACGCGGATTGAAAGCCCACAGGAAAATGCGCGAGCGCGCGATAATCGAGCGTGTGAAGGCTGGGGACCGCACCATTGCCGATATGGTCAGGGTGATCTATCGCGAGACCGACCCAAGGCTGCACGGCGCTGCGGCTCTCTCGGTACTCGCGCATCTTGAGGACCTTGTCGATCGTGGCCTGGTGCAGACCGGGGGAAACCCCGCGATCGATGGGGTCTATTGGATTTGAATTACGCCCCGCGATCGATGCCGATCATCTCTTCCCTTGGGGGAGAGAAAGGGTTTTCTTGGATTTAGTCCTTGCTAAATCCTTAGAAAATCCAAGCGAGGGGATTTGAAGCGCACCATGCCAAATCCCCTCTCTGGCGATTTCCAGCGCAAGGGCCAAGATGCTGAAATCGCTACCGGGGCGAGCCACAGGTCTTCGCCCGCCTTTGCCCCCCGCAAGGGGAGATAAGCGCGGCGACGTTCCATTACTGGGCCGGCTGGGTCGTCTCTTCTTCCGGCTGTGCACCCTGCACTTCCGCATCCAGCGCCGTCATGAAAGCAGTGATGCGGTCGGCGTTCTCGCCGAGATCATGGATGCCGTAGCGGGAGACCGAGCGCATATCGACATAGGTGGTTTCGCCCTCATCGGAGAGGCGGATAACCACATCGCTCGTGAACCCCAGAAGCCAGGTCCTTGCCACGACTTCAAGCAGGATTTCCTCATCCTCGCCCGGCTCACCCTTTTGCTGAACGATCGTCCAGCCATTATTGGAGATGACGGTGTTGACGGCCGTCAGGATCCGGTCAGGTGAGCCCTCGTAGCGGCGGCCGGTCACTTGCGGATAAGCACTCGATTGAACGCCGCGGCTCGCTTCATCGTTGACGAGCGGATTCATCCGCTCCGTCCGCTGCCCTGCAGCGAACAGATCTGGCGGATCGGTGATGTCGGTCGAGACGTCGTAGATCGTCGGAAGAGCGAGCGCCTGATAAAGCGTGCCGGCAAATGGCGCCAATACGACCATCGCAATCACGGCGCCCCAGAATGCGCTGGGGAATCCGCGGTCGCCTCGCCGCCAGACACTTGTGAAGCCCTTGACGCTGAGCAGAACTGCAAGCAGCGCCAGCCCCGCAACAATCGCAAGGAGCCAGAGGAATTCCGGCGTCTCTATGCGTTCGAAGCGATGACCGAGCCCGGACAGCACGAACAGAATCGCCGACAGAAACGCTACACGGACCGACCATTTGGCCGAAATCGATTGGCGGCGTCGAAAATGCGTTCGCATGGAATCCTGGCATGAGCTGGTCTTCGGTTATGCAGAACAGCTATTACCATATTCGAAACGAAGCAAGCAGTTGAACCGCGCGCTCCGCTTTATGCCGTTAGCGCCTTGTAGACCCGCCCACCTCACCATATTGCAATCCGATTGCCGGGTCGCTCTTGCTGATCTTGCCGTTTTCAACATGGCCCGCACAGCGGCGCAGGAAGCTATTGCTGTTGGTTCCGTCGACGAAGGCAACATCCGTACCAGCCGTCTATCGTCGTGATTTCAACACTTTCCTTGCCGTTCTGGATCACTTCCTCACAACCCGTATAGGCATTGATCAGTTTCAGTTTACCACTGGCGTTAGGCCTTTTATCGAAGACAAGCCGGAGCTTCTTTCCGTCATCGCCCACCTTGTTTACGTCGACAATATTGGGCAGCGCCATCTGCAATGTATCGAGGGAGTTGCCCCTGAATTCGAACAAATAGCCATTGGGGCCGTGAATGACGTGCGCATAGTCCTGCGGTTGAACCACCTATGATCTGGGCATAGTCCGATACTTCGATTGGCGCCGCCGGTCTTTACGCCTTCAACGCTACAGAGCCAGGGGCTGTCAGACCTCGAATATGGGATGACATAGAATGATGCGCTAAGAGGGCCGGGATTTCTGATTGTCCAATCCACTCGCGTTGCCGTCCGTATGAGTTCCATACTTGACGAAAACCTGGAAGTCATAGCTGACCGGCAATACCTCGCAGCGCACCTTGTCCTTGACAAGAACCGGCTGTTTGGTCAGCGGATCTGCGTTAACAGCGGCAATGTCAGGACTGAAGGCAGGTAGTTTCAGTGCAGTCTGCTTTTTCTTTCGCGTCAAATATTGACCGGTTTGGATTCATCAACAAGTTTTTCCATCACCATCGTGTTGGCGCTTCGATTGAAATCATTGTTTGCTCAAGCTCTGCGCTCACCGCATCAAAGGTAGACCTGGAAACGGTGTCCTCTGTGTTGGCCTCCGATCCATTACAGGCCGAAATCAAAATCAATGGGAATAACAGGCAAAAGCGATGTTTCAAAATCTTGCTCCAACAGAACAAACTCGAAATTCAATGTGGAAAAAAAGGTCGTGCGTCATATTTGATCCGGCCCGCGCAAAGGGTGATGCGGACCTCTGGTGTTGAATACCTGCCGCATGTAAAATCTCGCAGCACGACATTTAAGCCGTTTACACTTTATGAGTGGATCGGCTGTCACATAGCTGACATCATCGTGGAGGTGATTTGGGCTAAATCCCAAACGGTAGGAAACAGAGGGCGGAACGCAAACCGCTTATCGCAAATGAGAATGACGAGGCCGGAGAGAATGCCTGAAGCTGGCAAAGCGGTTTCGCTTGAAGTTGTAGAAATTGAACTGGCGCTTGGCGCACAGGATATTGTTGCCGACGGTTTCGAAGGTGCGCTGCGGAAAGCGGCCGAACTCGTCAATGGCGAGGTGATCTTTAATATCAGAGCCCCGGAAGACAGCGAGCAGCAGCGGATCGCCGCGATCTCCGTTTCCGATGGCACGACCGACCAGACCGTGTTCGTCATGCTTGGCAAGGATGGGACCAGTTTGACCGTGACATCCGAGCAGGATGAGGCCACCCTCCTCAACAAGCTCGGCACGGATTTTGCCGCTATCATGAAAGGGTTGCGGCCTTGAACACCGCTTGCCCGTTCCTGCGAAGATTTTGCGCAAGAATGGTGAGAATTCGCGCAGAAGTTGCCGATTTTCACACACGAATCGCGGATTCTGGCACGGTTTTCTGCGCCTTGAGTTGAGTTTTTGGTTAGTTCGGTTGCAAGGAGGATTTCTTGCGACCACGGCTTTGCGCTTGACGACAAGTCCAGCTAAGGTTGCTCAACCCTCAAAGCCGGAGTGCCAAAATGGCGAACAGCCACCCCCTCACCAATGTCCAGCAGCGCGATATCAACGCCATCCTTCATCCCTATACGCCGATCCACAAGCTTCAGGAAGCGGGCCCGCTCGTGATGGGCCATGGCAAGGGCGTCTATCTCTATGACACCCAGGGCAAGGAATATATCGAGGGCATGTCCGGCCTGTGGTGTGCGGGCCTTGGCTTTGGCGATGAGGAAATGATCGAGGCTGCCACCGAACAGTTGCGGACCCTGCCCTATTACCACCTCTTTGGTGGCAAGGGCATGGAGCCGGCCATCGAACTTGCTGAAAAGCTTAAGGAAATCGCGCCGGTGCCGATTTCGAAAGTGTTCTATACCTCGTCCGGCTCAGAGGCCAATGACACGCAGGTCAAGCTTGCCTGGTACTACAACAATGCGCTTGGCCGGCCGAACAAGAAGAAGATCATCTCCCGCGTCAAAGCCTATCACGGCGTGACAGTCATGGCCGCGTCACTGACTGGCCTGCCTGGCAACCACAAGGGCTGGGATCTGCCGGTTGAGGGCATTCTGCATACCGAATGCCCGCATTATTATCGCTTCGGCGTTGAGGGCGAAAGCGAGGCGGAGTTTGTCTCCCGTATCGCCAAGTCATTGAAAGACATGATAGAACGCGAGGGGCCGGAGACAATTGCGGCGTTCATCGCCGAGCCCGTCATGGGTGCGGGTGGCGTTATCGTTCCGCCTTCCGGCTATTTCGCCGCCATTGAACCCATCCTGCGCGAGTATGATATTCTCATCATCGCCGATGAGGTGATCACCGGATTTGGCCGCACGGGCAATTGGTGGGGCAGTCAGACCGTCGGCATGACGCCGACGACCATCTCCGCCGCCAAGCAGCTGACCGCTGCCTATGCGCCGCTAGGTGCAGTTCTGGTGCCGGAGCATGTCTACCAGGCCTATGTCGACCACAGCGCCCAGCTCGGCACCTTCGGTCATGGTTTCACCTATGGCGGGCATCCGGTTGGCTGCGCGCTCGGCGTAAAAGCGATCGAGATCTATCAGCGCCGCAATATTGCTGAATATGTCCAAAGGCTTACGCCAACCTTCGAAGCGCGGTTGAACAAGGTCAAGGACCACCCGTTGGTTGGTGACGTGCGCAGTTCCGGCCTGATGGGCGCGGCAGAACTCGTTGCCGACAAGGCGACAAAGCGTTCCTTCGATCCGGCCCATGGCGTCGCTGCACAGCTCGCGCGCTTCCTTGAGGCGCACGGCGCAGTGCTCCGCGCGATCGGCGATTCCATCGCCTTCTGCCCACCCATGATCATCACCGAAGACGAACTCAACGAGCTGTTCAACCGCTTCGAAAAAGCACTGGCCGATACCGAGGCCTATGTGCAGAAGAACGGGCTGCGCGCAATAATTGTTTGAAATCAAGAAGAAGGGGCGGCAGTTTTCACCGCCCCTTCTGGTCTTGTCATTGTGTAGTGAGAACGATGTTCTGGTTCTCTCCCGCATTTATCCGGATATATGTCACCGGACCGTTTTGCCCATCCCGCCCGACTGATGGCGTTTCGTTGCCGGCTGCCCGGCCTCTACCGGTCGCATTCCTCAGCGCATCCAATGTACCGAATGACGTTGCCGGCTGGCCGTTGACCGTGACCGCATTTGCAGTCGAACCATAGATTTTCACCAGATAGGACTGGTTTCAGGTTTGTAGGTGCCTCTGGCGTATCGGCATTGAACTCAACCTGCCGTCGGATCTCTTCGCTGAAAACAGCTGGCTGAAATAGACGCCTTTTTCATAGTCGTAGGTCTTGCCGTCGTTATTGTAATATTTGAATGACGTAAGTTTGGTATCCGGGTAGACCTCGACGTCGAGCTGTTTCAATGGCGTTTGCCGCACAGCTGGCATCAGGGCATGACTGTACTCGATCGATTTTTCCTCACATCAGGCTTGATATTGCTTGTAAAAAGAATGGATCATTAAAAATAATCTGCGCGAGATTGTAGCTCGCAACATCGTCTAAACCGTCAAATTTCCAGGCAAATACGCCCCTCCCAAGGTGTCGCGCAACGAGCGCACCGCAAGGAACACAATCCAGGCAGTCCTGTCAATTATCCTAAAGGCTAGTTATTTTGATAGTCGTATAAATATTTGTCGGAGAAAGGACCCGGTTATCAGACCCCTGGTCGAACGGGTTGATCGGTTTCCTGAACATCTTCCAGACGAACGAAACGGAAGCCCTTTTGCTTCAGGGCCAAAATACCCTTCACCACGCCCTCGCCAGCCACACGGGTGGGCTGGTTGACATGGGCGATGATGACATCGCCGTCCTTGGCGGCCGAGATGCGCTTTTCCACCTGCCCGGCCAACAGCGAGGCACCCATGTCTGCATTCAGCGAATAGCCTGCGACGCGATAACCCATCGTGTGGATCAGTGTGATTGCATCGTCGCTATAGCGGGCCGTGGCGTCGCGATACCAGACCGGCTTCGCTATCGTGTCGCCTTGCATGGCATTGGCACCGCCTTCAATCTCGGCGCGGATCGCGGCTGGCGAGCCGGCAGTTTTCAACCCGAACATTGTCGGCTGGTTGTCGATCGCCGGAATATGGTTCAGCCCATGATTTTCCAGTTCGAACAGATCAGGATGTGCTTTCAGAACGGCCAGTGCCTCGGCATTGCGTTTCAACCAGCGGCCGGTGACAAAAATCGTCGACGGAATATGGTTTTCCACCAGCGTGTTCAGGATGCGCATATCGGTCTGGCCGGAACATGCATCCAGAGTCAACGCAACCTGCGGCGCTACAGCACCACCTTTGGCAATGTAGAGTTTGGGCTCGACGAAACGCGCATGATCATTTGCCGTGGCGTGGCCAAGGGGCACGACGAGCAGGAAAGCAGTTAATATTGCAGAAGCTGTGCGCACGATTCTCGCCATGTCCATTGGAATTGACGCGGAGAAGGCGCGCGAAAACAAGCATATTTATGGCAGTCCGCTCTCAAGCTTTCTTTGGTTTTGCCGATGCCTGCGCCGCTGCCAGTCGGGCGATTGGCACCCGGAATGGCGAGCAGGAGACGTAATCCAGCCCGGTTTCCTCGCAGAAATGGATCGATGCCGGGTCGCCGCCATGTTCACCGCAAATGCCAAGCTTGATGCCAGGACGGGTTGCTCGGCCTTTTTCAACCGCAAGCCGCACCAACTCCCCGACGCCATCAACGTCGATCGACACGAACGGATCCTGCTCGATGATGCCTTTCGTCTGATACGTCATCAGGAAGGAAGAGGCGTCATCGCGCGAGATTCCGAAGGTCGTCTGGGTCAAATCATTGGTGCCAAACGAGAAAAACTCAGCGACCTCGGCGATCGAATGGGCGCGGACTGCCGCGCGCGGCAGCTCGATCATCGTCCCGACGAGATAGTTGATCTTGATATCCGCTTCTTTCATTACATCGGCAGCCACCGCATCGATACGTGCTTTGACGAAATCGAGTTCGGCACGAAGCCCGACGAGCGGCACCATGATTTCCGGCTCCACTGGCGCACCGGTCGATTTGGCCGCTGCGACCGCCGCTTCGAAAATCGCGCGGGCCTGCATTTCAGCTATTTCCGGGTAGGAAATTGCAAGCCGGCAGCCGCGATGCCCGAGCATCGGATTGAATTCATGCAGGCTTTCCGTGCGCTCGCGCAGCTTTTCCGCGTTGACATTCATGGCTGCCGCAACTTCGGCGATTTCCTCTTCCGTCTTTGGCAGGAATTCATGCAAGGGCGGGTCGAGCAGACGGATCGTCACCGGCAGACCGTTCATGATCTCGAATAGTTCAACGAAATCAGACCTCTGCATCGGCAAGAGCTTGTCGAGCGCTACGCGTCGGCCCTTCTCGTTGTCCGCGAGGATCATTTCGCGCATGGCGACGATGCGCTCGCCCTCAAAGAACATGTGTTCCGTGCGGCACAAACCAATCCCTTCAGCGCCAAATGAACGAGCCATGCGGGCATCGTTCGGTGTTTCGGCATTGGCGCGCACCTTCATGCGCCGCGCTCCATCCGCCCATTCCATGATCTTGCCGAAATCGCCGGAAAGTTCCGGCTGCAGCATCGGCACAGTACCCTTCAAGACCTGGCCAGTGCCGCCGTCAATGGTGATGATATCGCCCTTCTTCAAGACAACGCCCATGGCGAGCAGCGTTTCATTGCGATAGTCGACGCGCAACGAACCGGCGCCCGACACACAAGGCTTGCCCATGCCGCGTGCGACGACGGCCGCGTGGCTGGTCATACCGCCGCGCGTAGTAAGAATGGCTTCAGCGGCGTGCATGCCGTGAATGTCTTCAGGGCTTGTCTCGACACGAACAAGAATTGCCTTGCGCCCTTCCGATTTCAGTTGCTCGGCATCTTCCGACGAGAAAACAATTTCACCCGTCGCCGCGCCGGGCGATGCCGGAAGGCCATTCCCGATGATATTGCGTTTTGCATTGGGATCGATCGTCGGGTGGAGAAGCTGATCAAGCGATGCTGGATCGATCCGCAGGACAGCTTCCTCGCGCGAAATCAGGCCTTCATCGGCCATCTCCACGGCAATTTTCAGCGCCGCTTTGGCAGTTCGTTTGCCGGAGCGCGTCTGCAACATCCAAAGCTTGCCGTTCTCGATCGTGAACTCGAGATCCTGCATGTCGGTGTAATGCTTCTCGAGCCGCTCCGACACAGCACAGAACTCGGCAAAAGCATCTGGCATCACCTTTTCCAGCGATGGCTTGTCTGACCCCGCAGCTATACGGGCTTCCTCGGTAATATTTTGAGGTGTGCGAATACCGGCCACCACATCTTCGCCCTGGGCATTGACCAGAAACTCGCCGTAGAGCTTCTTTTCGCCGGTGGAAGGATTGCGGGTAAAGGCGACGCCAGTCGCCGAACGATCGCCCATGTTCCCAAAAACCATCGCCTGAACGCTGACGGCTGTTCCCCAGCTTTCCGGAATATTATGCAGGCGCCGGTAGGTGATGGCACGCGCATTCATCCAGCTGGAAAAGACGGCGCCGATTGCACCCCAAAGCTGCTTCTCCGGATCTTGCGGAAACGGCTCCTCAAGCTCTTCTTCGACCTTCGCCTTGTAGAGCGTAATGACACCCTTCCAGTCTTCAGCTGTCAGCGCCGTATCCACCTCATGGCCAAGATTGGCTTTGGTGTCTTCGAGAATCTCTTCGAATACCGAATGATCCAACCCCATAACCACATCGGAATACATCTGGATGAAACGGCGATAGCTGTCATAGGCGAACCGCGCATCGCCGGTTTCGCGAGCAATAGCCTCAACAGTTTCATCATTGAGGCCAAGATTGAGGACTGTGTCCATCATACCCGGCATCGAGGCACGTGAACCCGACCGTACCGAAACCAGAAGCGGTTTGCTCTTATCACCGAACGTGCGGCCGGTAACACCGGCGATATGGTTTAGCGCCGCCTTTACTTCAGCCTGCAATGAGTCGGGATATTGCCGGTTGTTTTCATAGAACCAGGTGCAAACCTCGGTCGTGATCGTGAATCCTGGGGGAACAGGCAACCCGAGCGAGCACATCTCGGCAAGATTTGCGCCTTTTCCACCCAAAAGATTACGATCACCGGCAGAACCTTCCGCCTTGCCATCGCCGAACGTGTAAACCCACTTCACCATCGCAGCCTCCCATGCCGCCAGAGTATAGGAGAGGTCTACGCGATCAATTCGTCAAGCACCACAGAAAAATGCTGCATTGCACCATTCAAATCGATTAGCAGAGTAAATCCGCATTAAGCTTTGAAATCCTTTGTCATTTGGTGGGCTTGCAGCTGGGCTTAGCTCGCTTCGCGCAGTTGTTCGGCGGTCTGGAGATCGACCGAGACCAGCTGGCTGATGCCCTGCTCGGCCATTGTCACACCGAACAGGCGGTTCATCCTCGCCATGGTGATCGGATTATGGGTGATAACGACAAAACGCGTATCGGTGGATGAGGCCATTTCGTCCATCAGATTGCAGAAACGCTCGACGTTGTGATCGTCCAGCGGTGCATCCACCTCGTCGAGCACGCAGATCGGCGCCGGATTGGTGAGGAAGACCGCGAAAATCAATGCCATAGCGGTCAACGCCTGTTCACCACCCGATAGGAGCGTCATGGTCTGCGGCTTCTTGCCGGGGGGACGGGCCAGGATTTCGAGGCCAGCTTCCAGGGGGTCGTCCGATTCAATCAATTGAAGTTCCGCTGTGCCGCCGCCAAAAAGATGTGTGAACAGCCGCTGGAACTGGACATTGACCACCTCGAATGCCGCCAGCAGCCGCTCGCGCCCTTCGCGGTTCAGGCTCTGGATGGCCTGACGCAGCTTCTTGACCGCCTCGATAATGTCTTCGCGTTCGTTGACGATGGCGTCGAGCCGCACCGAGAGTTCTTCCTGTTCTTCTTCAGCGCGCAGGTTTACGGCACCAAGGCGCTCACGCTCGATCTTGAGGCGCTCAAGGTTGCGCTCTGTGGCCTCGACGTGCGGAAGGGGGTCGTCGGGAGCCAATCCTGTCAACTTCATGGCTTCATGTGGTGCACAATTCAGCGCTTCTGCAATGCGCGCTTCTGCATCTTTTCGCCGTTCCTGTGCAGCGGCCAAACGTTCCTCGGCCCGAGCTCTGCCTTCGCGCGCTGTCGCCAGAGACTGGATGGCATCTGTTGCAGCTCGATCGAGTTCTTGTTGTTTGGCCTCTGCGACTGCGAGTTTATCAGCAGCATCCTTGCGCAGCGCCTCCGCCTCGGACAGTTGCGAAAGCAGCAGGCGATTGCGCTCCGCGAGCTCGTCCGGCGCACCGGCGAGATTTTCCGCCTCGCGCTCGGCTTCCAGGCGTCGCTCGGCAAGCGATTTGATCTGACGATCGGCATTGTCGGCGCGTTCGATCCAGCTTTTGCGCTCGTAGCCAATCGATTCCAGCCGGCGCATGCGATTGTCCGCCTCGCGACGAAGGCCATCATGGACCGCACGCGCTTCCGCCAGAGTAGCGCGATCCAGCGCGACTTCACTTGTCAGGTTGGCGAGCTGGATATTGAGTTCCTGCAGATCGACGGCGCCTGCAAGCCGTATTTCCGCCTCGACGAACTGTTCGTGCGTTTCTTCCAGGGTTTCGGCCAGTCTGGCTTTACCCTCCTCAAGCGCAGCGCGGCGGCTGGACAATTGCCCGGCTGCACGTTCGGCCGTGGCCAGAGCTTCGCGGGCGTCGCTGAGTGCGCGCTGCATGCCGCGCCAGTGATCCCGTGCGGTTCGCTCCGCTTCGACACCACTGCGTATGGCTGCCTCCGCTGCGGCAATGGCGGCCTCTGCCTCGGAAAAGCGTTTCGTTGCCTCGACGACCTCAAGATCAAGTTCCGCCAGCCGGTTTTTTTGTGCAAGTCGCTGAGCGGCTGGCGTAGGTGCATCAGCGCTCGCCGTATAGCCGTCCCAGCGCCAGAGTGCGCCCGTACGGCTCACCAACCGCTGCCCTGGTTTCAGCGCAGCCTGAAGGCGCGTACCCTCGGCTTCATCGACAATGCCAACCTGAGCGAGGCGACGCGCCAATTGCCGTGGTGCACGGACGACATCAGCCAAAGATTGAACGCCTGCAGGCAAGGCCGGATCCTGGCTTGGGCTGTCGATTTCACCCCAGTAGACCGGAGCGCTTTTGTCCGTAGGCGCATCGAGATCTTCACCGAGCGCGGCGCCAAGAGCGATTTCATAGCCCTTTTCGACTTTTACAGACTCGACGACGGCCGGGAAAAGGTCGGCACCGCCGGCATTGATCATCTTGGCGAGAGTGCGCGCTTCCGTTTCTATTCGACCGAGATTGCTGCGTGCATCCTGCAAGGGCTGCCGAAGTGCGGCCTCTTGCTGGCGGATCGTCTCCACAGCCGCCTCCGCCGCGAGCGCGGATTCTTCGGCCTGCTCCAGTGCAGCTTCCGCCGCCTCCACAAGCCCCTGCTTCTCCACTGGATCTGCGAGGGAAGCGAATTGGGCTGCGACAGCCGACAGATCGCGCTCGACATCGCTCATCTGGCGGGAAAGCCGGTCACGGCGCTCGGCGTTTTCGCGCACATTCCGCTCGATCTGCGCGCGCTCGGCCGAGGCCTCTGCACGCTCTGCGGTGACCTTGGCCAGTGCGGCTTCACTTTCCTTCAGCTTGGCGTCGGCGCGTTCAAATTCAGCTCGCGTCTCGATTTCGCGCTCGCCAGCATTGGCATTATCCTCGTGGAGGGACCGCTCCTCGGTATCCAGGCGCGCAAGCACATCAGCATTGTCGCGCACCATCTGTTGTTCACGTGCGATATCGGCTGTGAACTGGATCAGGCGCTTGTCAAGTTCTGTCTGGCGGGCGCGTATGCGTTCCGCCTCCTCGTTGAGCTGCGAGCGCGCGATCGTCAGGCGTTGCAAAGCAGCGGCAGCCTTGGCTTCTGCGTCCCGCAAGTCTGGCAATTTGTGCGCGCCGATAGCCTGTTGCTTGGCGGCATTCATCTGGAGTTGCGCCTGGTCGCCTACTGCCGACGTTGCAATCGAAAGCGCCGATTGCGCATCGCCTTCCTGCGTCTTGGCAACGGACCACTTCACATGCAGCAATATCGCCTCGGATCGACGGATATCTGCGGACAGGCTCTTGAAGCGGTTTGCCTGACGCGATTGCCGTTTCAGGCTCTCGATCTGCGTTTCAAGCTCACCGACAACATCTTCAAGTCTCTCAAGGTTTTGTTCTGCAGCGCGCAGGCGAAGCTCCGCCTCGTGGCGGCGGGTATAAAGACCGGAGATGCCCGCAGCCTCTTCGAGCAACGCCCGGCGCGCCTGGGGTTTGGCCTGTATCAGTTCGCCAATGCGGCCCTGCCCCACCATGGAGGGCGAACGCGCACCTGTCGACTGGTCGGCAAACAGCAATTGCACATCCTTGGCGCGGGCATCCTTGCCATTGATGCGATAGACAGAGCCCGCCTCGCGCTCGATACGGCGTGAGACCTGCAGTTCGTCCGCATTGTTGAACGCCGATGGCGCACTGCGATCCTGGTTGTCGAGGAACAGTGTCACTTCGGCCGTGTTGCGCGACGGCCTCGTGCCTGAACCGGAGAATATGACATCATCCATGCCAGAAGCGCGCATGTTCTTGTATGAGCTTTCGCCCATGACCCAGCGCAGCGCTTCGACAAGATTGGACTTGCCGCAGCCATTGGGGCCCACAACACCGGTCAGACCGCTTTCGATGACAAATTCAGCGGGCTCTACGAAGGATTTGAAACCGAGGAGACGGAGCTTGGTGAAGCGCATCAGCTGCCCTTCCCATCAGACACCGTAAAGTTGAGGGGCCCGGCGGCGGACACGGCTAAGTGCCCGCCGAAAACTGAGTGGCAGTTACTTAAGCAGACCGTCGATAATCGCCGACATTTCGTCAACCGAAAGGGCTCCCGAGTATCTGGTGCCATTGATAAAGAATGTCGGAGTTGCATTTACTCCAAATTCATTGGCTCCGCGCTCACGCACAGCATTCACATCATCCAGAAGTTTTTGGTTCGTCAAGCAAGCCTTGAACGACTCCTGTGTAAAACCTGCCAATTTAGAGATTTGCAGCAAAGGTTCTTCTGCATTTGCCGCTCCGGCCCACTGTTCCTGCTGTTTGAACAGCACTTCGACAAGCGGATAGTAGCGCTCTTCCGGCGCACAACGCGCCAGCATAAAGGCTGCGGCAGCGCGCGGATCGAAGGGGAATTCGCGTAGGATGAGCTTCGCCTTGCCGGTGTCGATGTACTTCTCCTTGATGGTGGGAAGCGTTGTCGTTGCAAAGTGTGCACAATGCGGACAGGTCATCGACGCGTATTCGACAATTGTCACCGGCGCATCGGCCTTGCCCATCACCATATCTTTCAAGGTGCCGGGGGCAAGGAGTTTGGCCTCGTCGACTGTACCGGCAGATGGCGGGGCCTTTGCGCCTGGTGCATTCGGCACTTGTGTCGCAGGGGCATCTTCTGACCATGCCTCGCTGCCGGCAGCTAAGGCCATGGCGGCCGTGGAAACGGCGGCAAGTGTCAGAATTTTTCTGCGGGTCAGCAATTCAGTCATAAGGATCACCTGTCTCCGGTGTTGATGGTTCGAGTGACTCGTTAAAGCCTCATGCCAGTCTCTTTAAGGCAGAGCATCCGTTCTGTCTTTGAATTTTTCGTGATCCAATACCAATGAAATCATCGGCATGGCGGCTGAGGGTCCGGACCCTATCGTTTGGTCTTTTCTGCATGGATGCTTTGACCAAGACGTTGCAGCGCCTCGCGAAGACTTTCATCTTCGATTGGTTCGACCGAGCGACTGATCTTCTTTGCCGTCTCGGCATCGACTGAAGGCAAAGCACGCCTCTTTGCAGCAGGAGAAGTCACCGGCTTCTGTTCAATCTTGATACGCCCAACGGCCGCAAATCCAAGAAATGCATTGACCCGGCTGATGATTTCGCCGGTCTCGTGCTGAACACGCATGGCCGTAAAACCTTGACAGGCAATCACCAGTGTTGCGGGCTGAAACGGGTCATCCTCATGCGCCCGGCGCGGCCAAACCAGCTTCAGCGGCCGCGAAAATTCTCCCAGAGCTGTGCCAACAACCTCTTCCCAAGCCTGAACAAGTTCTATGGTGATCCCTGCCCGCTTGCGCAGTACCGGATCGAGGATGCCCGCTGCAGGGTCAGCTAACGGCCGAAAACCCTTTTGGCTGCGGTCGTCACTCATTTGACCACGTCACCGTTCCAGAGGAAAATTCAGCGACCATTATAGCCGCGAAACCATTCTACGAACAAAGGTATACCTTCTTCCAAGGACGTAGCGGGCGAAAACCCGAGATCGCGCGCGGCCAAATCAATATCTGCGTAAGTACGCTCGACATCGGCAGGCGGCATCGGCGCAAGTTGCTTGATGGCCTCACGGCCACACGCCTTCTCAATTACTTCGATGAACCGCATCAGAGCAATCGGCTTGTTGTTGCCCAGATTGTAGACCGGAGCAGTTTCTTCTGGACTTGCCAGTATGCGGTTCACTGCACCAAAAACACCATTGACGATATCGCCGATGAAGGTGAAGTCTCGCTCCATGCGGCCGTGGTTATAGACCTTGATCGGCTCTCCTTTCAGAATCGCATCGGTAAAAAGCCATGGCGCCATGTCCGGGCGGCCATAGGGACCGTAGACTGTGAAGAAGCGCAGGCCGGTCGACGCAACCTTGTGAACATGCCGATAGGAATGAGCAAGAAGTTCAGCCGAGCGCTTCGTTGCTGCATAGACCGAAACAGGATGATCGACAGGATCGCTTTCCGAAAATGGCACTTTCGTGTTCGCGCCGTAGACGGATGACGAACTTGCATAGACCACCGGCGGCCGTTTCGGCATTTTTCGCGCCTGCTCGAAGACGGTGACCTGCCCGTGAACGTTGGCATCTACATAGGCAGCCGGGTTTTCTACAGAATAGCGCACGCCCGCCTGGGCCGCGAGATGTACGATCACGTCGGCGTCGGTGTCGCCAGCTATTGCTGCTGCCAGATCACCGGGGTTGGCAATGTTGGCCCGAACAAAGCGGATATTGGGCTGGGCATCCAGAGCAGACAGCCGTGTTTTTTTTAGCGCTACGGGATAATAATCATTGAGATTGTCGATCGCGACAACATCAAAGCCCTCGATGGCAAGCCGCTTTGATACGTGAAACCCGATAAAGCCTGCTGCTCCTGTAACAATGGCCTTCATTTGATACCTGATCTCATCTGATTCTATTTGCTCGCTAGTGGCCTTCAAACACTCAAGGCAATCGCGTCGGCATCCGCCTGACGTGCCACTTTGGGCACCGACAGGTAGGGCGACGTTCCCTGCATCCAGGAGATCATGATTGTGAGATAGATGAAAACAGCGTCTGTTGCATCATGCCCGAACATGATCCCGAACATGCCGGTAATGACATAGCTCGTCACAAGCAGGAGCGCGAGGGCTATCGCGAGATCGCGTCCGGGTCCCGGCTCCTTGTTGCGCGCGGCGATGATTGGGGACGCCAGCAGAGCCAAAATCCCGAGAACCCCGAGAATGCCACTGTCGACGGCGGCGTTCAAAAACCCGTTGTGAACGTGGGTAAAGGTCATTTGCTTATCAGCCGGCAGATTCAGTTTCTCGTAGACGACAGGCATACGGTTTTGCGGGCCCTGCCCGATCAGCGGCGAATCGAGAAATGCCCTTTCAGCGGCAGACCAAAGAAGCAATCGGGCTTTCAACGAACTGACATTGTCTGGCTGCTTTTCCAGTTGAACGATATCGGCCTCCAAAGCATGATAACGCTCATTCACTTTCATCGCTGCGATGGCCACAACCGCGACGATCAAAACACTTCCAACCACCTTCACCGCATTGGTGAGCGTCGGCAGCGATTGCCCGCGCAAATACCAGTACAAAATGGCGAAGTTAAAGGGCATGACCAGCCAGGCCGACCGCGTACCCGAGAGAAAGGCACACACCAGTCCGCATGCGAACCCGGCTATGGCGATGAAGCGCTCGGTTTTGCTGTCTGAATGCGCGTTGAGCAATGAAATGCAGCCAAACAACACGGTGAAGAGGCCGAATACGGCAGCATTTCCCGCCCCACCTTCCGCGCGCGCCGAGAGGAACGCGATTTGCATGATGCTGAAGACGAGTGAGCCGATCATGCCAATGCCAGCGCCGGTGATCAGGAATGGTATCAGCCGCCCCTCAAGGCCTGCGCGAAGACGTGGCAATATCGCCCAAATCGCAAGGAAGGGGATCATTTTGATAATATATGGTCCACCTTTTGCGACATTGGGATGAACGGCAACTGAAAAGACCGTGACCAGAACATAGAAGGTCACACACCAGGCGACGATCTTGTCTGTCCTGGTCAGGCTGAACGTAAATCGCTTTGTTGCCAGCGAAATCAACGCCCAAAGAAATGCCAGCACCAGTGTCACCGAAGTTCCGCTAGCCAACAAGCCGGGAAAAAGCGCAAACAGAAACGTAAAGAGGCGGTTGTTGCGATCGATACCGACAAAATGCCCCTTGGCGGGGAGCATCAGAGCCTTGCTAAACTGATCTGGAAGCATCTATGATTCCGAATATTCTTGAATTTCACGCTCGCAACCGTTTTGCAAGAACTGTCAGAGCCCCGTGTAGCGCAGTTTGGAATTGATGCAACCAATAACAGTCAATCTACTCCATTGGTATGATTCTCATCATCGAATTCTACCATGGCGCATTTCGCCGCGCGAGCACCTGGCAGGCGTTCTTGCCGATCCCTACCGGGTCTGGTTGTCCGAAATTATGCTGCAGCAGACGACGGTCGAAGCGGTCAAGCCATATTTCCGGACATTCACCGAAAAATGGCCAACAGTAAGGGCTCTGGCCGCCGCCACTCAGGATGACGTGCTGCGCGCCTGGGCAGGTCTTGGCTATTACTCGCGCGCCAGAAATCTCAAGAAATGCGCCGACATCATTTGCTCCCAATTTGAAGGAAGTTTTCCTTCTGATCTGGCCGAGCTCAAATCGCTACCCGGTATTGGCGACTATACGGCGGCAGCAATTGCGTCGATTGCCTTTGATCTTCCTATCGCGGTGGTTGACGGCAACGTAGAGCGTGTGATTGCCCGGCTCTACGCACTGGCAACGCCCTTTCCCCTCGCCAAGCCGGAGATCCGGACCCGCATGCAGGCGATCACCCCCAATGCAAGGCCTGGTGATTTTGCGCAAGCGATGATGGATTTAGGGGCCACGATCTGCACACCGAGGCGACCGGCCTGCGTCATTTGTCCTCTGAACGACAATTGCAGGGCGCTGCAAACAACAGACCCGGAATTCTTTCCGGTGAAGGCACAAAAAAAGGAAAAGCCTATTCGTCTTGGCGCCGCCTTCGTTGCTGTATCGACCAACAATGAGATCTACCTGCGAGGCCGGGCAGAGAAAGGCCTGCTTGGCGGCATGGCTGAAGTGCCGACGACGGAATGGACCGCGCGCTCGGATGGAAAAACAGGATTGAATGCAGCGCCTTTTCCTGCGGACTGGATTTCCGCAGGTGGTATCTCGCATGTGTTTACGCACTTTGAACTGCGGCTCAAAATCTACACAGCCGAAGGCGTACACAAACACGCCAGTACGGATGGCTGGTGGGTCAAGGTCGAAAAATTAGCCGGTGAGGCGTTGCCCACCGTCATGAAAAAGGCCATTGCTGCGGCCATTCCAGACGCATTCGCAAGAAAAGGGAAATACGAATGACATCAGTCAAGCATATCGTTTTCGACATTGGCCAGGTTCTCATTCACTACGACCCGGCTGCAGCTTTCCGGGATGTCATTCCCGACGCTGCGGAACGCAAATGGTTTCTTGACAATGTCTGCACCCATGACTGGAACGTCGAACAGGACCGGGGCAGAAAATGGTCCGAGGCCGAGGCGCTTCTGATCGCCGATTTTCCCGACCGCGAACATCAAATCAGGGCATTCCGACAGAATTGGCACCAGATGATCACGCATTCGATCGATGGCAGCGTGGTGATCATGCGCAAGCTGCTGGCCGATGGCCATGACGTGACGATGCTGACCAATTTCGCGTCAGACACGCTGCGCGAAGCTTGGGAACGCTTCCCCTTCCTGACGGAGAGCCGCGGCGTCACGGTTTCAGGCGACATCGGACTGATCAAGCCGGACAAGGCGATCTATGACCACCACGTAGCCGCGTTCGATCTGGAGCCTTCGGCGACGCTGTTCATTGATGACAGCCCGAAGAACGTTGCTGGCGCCAAGGCCGCGGGCTGGCAATCGCTGCAGTTCGTCAATCCCGAAACGCTGAAAGCCGATCTGAACAATCTCGGCGTTCGGGTCTGATATCACCGACTGCTGCACAACGACGAAACGCCCGGAGCAACCTCCGGGCGATTCGGGATCAGAACGGCACTGGAGGTCCTCGTCCGATCGGATACCTAGCCCCCGGCAGACATCATGCCGCTGCGGACTTGTTTACGCAGTTCATCGATCGGCCTGAGCACGCCCGCCTCTTCGAAGTGCCAGAATGTCCAGCCGTTGCAAGCGTCCAGGCCCTGCACCTTTGCGCCCATGCGATGGATCGAACCGGCTTCGCCACCGCTTGTCACCGTTCCGTCGGCTCGCACGATCGCTGCATGGCGTTGCCGTGCATCGCTGAGAATTGCACCGGGCTTCAACATGCCGGATTCAATGATACTGCCAAAGGCGACACGCGGCTCTGCTCGCTTGCCAGTCATGACGGTGAGCTCGGCGCCGGCTAATGGTTCCACCGAAGCGATACGAGCCGTCGCAGCATCGATATATTTTTGCTCGCGCTCGATGCCGACAAAGTGGCGTCCGAGCCTTTTTGCAACCGCACCCGTGGTTCCTGATCCGAAGAAGGGATCGAGAATGACGTCGCCTGGTTTCGATGAAGCCATGAGAATGCGGGCCAGCAGGGCTTCCGGTTTTTGGGTTGGGTGTACCTTGTCGCCATTCTCATCTTTCAGACGCTCCGCACCGGTGCAAATGGGAAAGAGCCAGTCAGACCGCATCTGCAGGTCGTCATTGGCAGCCTTCATCGCCTCATAGTTGAATGTATAGCCCTTTGATTTTTGATCGCGCGATGCCCATATCATCGTCTCGTGGGCATTCTGGAAACGGCGCCCGCGAAAATTCGGCATTGGATTGTTCTTGCGCCAGATAATGTCATTGAGCATCCAGAATCCGAGATCCTGCATGGTAGCCCCAACCCGGAAGATGTTGTGATAGGAGCCAATGACCCAGATCGTGCCATTCGGCTTTAGCACTCGGCGGCAAGCCAGAAGCCAAGCTCGTGTGAAGGCATCGTAAGCCTGAAAGCTTTCGAACTGGTCCCAATGGTCGTCGACGGCATCCACTTTCGACTGATCCGGGCGATGCAAGTCGCCGTCGAGCTGAAGATTGTAGGGTGGATCGGCGAAGATGATATCGATCGAATGATCGGGCAGGCGATTAAGGGCGGCAACGCAGTCGCCTTTGAGAATAGTGTCGAGCCAGGACGATTGCGGCGCTGCCTGGGGCAGTTCATTCACGAGACGAACAACGGACATGAGATACTCGATTACTGGAGACGCTTTACTGATCCTTATGGTTACTGCGCAGGGTAAATATCGCGTTAAGGGCAGATGAAATCGATGATCCGCTTGGGCCGCTTTTCTTTGACGCAACGGCAATAAGAGTGTAGTCGATGCCGGTAATCCCCCCAATTGACCCACGGCTGCAGCGATTTGCAGCAATTTTTCACGAACAGGTATGACCTATGGAACCACAGCTCATTATTTTCGACTGCGATGGCGTGCTCGTCGATTCAGAAATTCTCGCCGCTGAAGTCGAGTCACAGCTGTTGACACAGTCCGGCTACCCGATTGAAGCTGAGGCCATTGCAGAGCGTTTTGCCGGCCTGACCTGGACCGACATCCTCCTCCAGGTTGAGAAGGAATCTGGAATTCCAATTTCGGCATCGCTCATCGAAGAATCTGCACGGCAGATGGATCACAAGCTGCGTAACGAACTCAACGTCATCGAAGGCGCGGAACAGGTCATTGCAGCTCTAAATTATCCGAAATGCGTGGCCTCGAACTCGATCAGTTCGTCACTGAAGATGATGCTCGAACAGAGCACCCTCTACGACCTCTTCGCACCGCATATCTTCTCGGCCCGCGAAGTCGGCACACAGAGGCCGAAGCCGGATCCCAATGTGTTCCTGTTCGCGGCGAAGCAATTCAAGATTGATCCGGCACGTGCCATCGTGATCGAAGATTCCAGCCACGGCGTTCATGCTGCAAAAACTGCTGGCATGCGGGTAGTCGGTTTTACCGGTGGCGCCCATACCTATCCAGGCCACGCCGACAAGCTGACCGATGCCGGTGCAGAAACGGTCATCAGCAGGCACCGCGACTTGCCAGCGGTTCTTGAAGCCATGGCGATTTGGTCGGAGACGGTTTAGCAGGAACGACCGGACGCACCAAAAAAGGCCGGCACCCGTGCCAGCTTTTTTACTTTTTCTTCTTCGACTTTGCTTTCGTATCAGTGCTTTGCGGACCTTCGTCGAACCCAATGAATACCTGAATGTTTTGCACAGTCGGCTTCGGGAATGTCACATTTGGATCATTGAAAACGAACTGCGTCGCGGCACCGCTGTCGGTTGCGGAAACCGCCTGCTTGATCAGCTTCGAGTAGAGAACATCCGTGCCCTGTATGACCGCAACACGTATCGGCAGAGTGACTGAGCCTGGTGAGAATTTTGCACCGGGCACAATCTTGCCGGCGACCGCAACATTCATCGTCATGGTGCCGTCAGTTGACTGGCACGAACGCGTCTGGTCGGAAATCGATGCCTGGTAGATCAAATTTTCCGGTGTCTTGTCAGAGGATTTTCCGTAATTCGTCAATACGGATGTGCCTTCGCGGATTGTCACCGTGGGACAGAACGCCAGCAATTCGGTTGCCGTGATGCGCTTCTGTGCTTCCGCGGTTGCTTGGGCTTTTGGGCTGTTGGGGTCGACAGTGCCACCGCCACTCGTGGAACACCCGCTCAGCCCCACGGCAAAAATCATTGCACAAAATGGGGCGCAAAGTTGATAGAAGGGCAGAGATTTTTGTGTTTCTGACTTCATGAACTGAACTTTCCTGGAAGAACGAACCTTGACGAACGAACGTGTTCTATACCAACGGTACAGGAATAATGCGACGGGGCTTTGCAGCCTTTTTTAGGCGGACGCTGCACCAGCATTTGCTGGCAAGAGATAAGAGGCGAATGAGATGAAATATGTAAGTACCCGTGGTGAAGCTCCTGTTTTGGGCTTTTCCGATGCGCTTCTGACAGGCCTTGCCCGGGATGGCGGCCTCTATCTCCCGCAGGAATTTCCACAGCTTTCTGCCGCCGACATTCGCTCGCTGCGGGGAAAATCCTATGCCGACATCGCCATTCATGTCCTGACGCCGTTTATCGCCGGGGACATTGATCAGGCCGACTTCGAGCGCATGGTGCATGAAGCCTACGGTACATTCCGCCATGAGGCCGTCTGCCCCCTTGTCCAGACTCGGCCCAACGAGTTTGTACTGGAGCTGTTCCACGGCCCGACGCTCGCCTTCAAGGACGTGGCGATGCAGCTTCTGGCACGTTTGATGGACTACATCCTGACCAAACGGGAACAGCGGGCCACGATCGTCGGTGCGACT
Organism: Phyllobacterium sp.; assembly: GCF_037994405.1. Taxonomy (GTDB): domain Bacteria; phylum Pseudomonadota; class Alphaproteobacteria; order Rhizobiales; family Rhizobiaceae; genus Phyllobacterium. The sequence continues at coordinate 25,695 of NZ_JBBNAN010000475.1, read as the reverse complement.
TCCGGTGATACTGGTGGCGCTGCCATCGAGGCATTTGCCAATCGGGATCGTACCGATATCTTCATCCTGTTTCCACACAACCGCGTTTCGCCTGTGCAGCAGCGGCAGATGACTACCTCGGCTGCCCCGAATGTCCACGCATTGGCCATCGAAGGCAATTTCGACGATTGCCAGTCGTTGGTTAAAGGCATGTTCAATGACCTGGCATTTCGCGATTCACTTTCGCTTTCCGGGGTCAACTCGATCAATTGGGCGCGGATAATGCCGCAGATTGTTTATTATTTCACAGCCGCCGTATCTCTTGGCAGCCCAGATCGTCCGGTATCCTTTACGGTTCCTACCGGAAATTTCGGCGATATTTTCGCAGGCTACGTTGCAAAGCGTATGGGCCTCCCGATCGACCGCCTGGTCATTGCAACCAACGATAACGATATTTTGACCCGCACGATCGAGACCGGAAATTACGCGACGCGCGGCGTGCTGCATACGACGTCACCCTCCATGGACATTCAGGTTTCATCGAATTTCGAGCGCTTGTTGTTTGAGGCTCATGGCCGGGACGCAGCTGCGGTTCGCCGTCTCATGGACGGCCTGAAACAATCCGGCAGTTTTGCCATCGCTGATACGCCCCTTGCCAAAATCCGTTCCGAATTTGACGCTGGACGCTCCACAAAGGCGGAAACGGCTGAAGCGATCAAGGACGTTCTGCAGCAGTCCGGCTATTTGCTCGATCCGCACTCGGCCATTGGGTTGAAGGTGGCACGGGAAAAAATCCTATCCGCCGTACCGAGTGTCGTGCTTGCTACTGCGCATCCGGCTAAATTTCCAGATGCCGTCAAGGCCGCAAGTGGTGTGCATCCGGACCTCCCATTCTGGCTCGGCGACCTCATGGAACGAAAAGAACAGTATACGGTACTTCCCAACGACCTCAAAAATGTGGAAGAGTATGTCAGCCGACGTTCAAGAGCGGCGAGGTAAGGAGCATTGAATGGGCGTTGAAATCAGTCGCCTCTCCAACGGTCTGACGATTGCGACAGAGACAATGCCGCATGTGGAGAGTGTAGCCCTTGGCATTTGGGTCAAGGCAGGGTCGCGAAACGAGGCGAGCAACCAGCACGGTATAGCGCATCTTCTCGAACATATGGCTTTCAAGGGAACTGAAAACCGTTCGGCATGGCAAATCGCGGCAGACATCGAAGATGTAGGCGGCGAAATCAATGCAGCCACCAGCGTGGAAACCACCTCTTATTATGCCCGCGTTTTGCGCGATGACATGCCTCTCGCAATCGATATTCTCGCTGACATCATGACCAGTTCCAAGTTTGATGCCGAAGAGCTGGAACGTGAAAAAAACGTGGTCATGCAGGAAATCGGTGCAGCCCACGATACCCCTGACGATGTGGTTTTCGACCGTTTTACCGAAGCAGCTTTTCAACAGCAGACGATCGGCCGGACCATCCTCGGGACACCGGAAACCGTCCAGTCATTTTCGTCCGCTGACCTTCGCCGTTACATGGACGAACAATACAGTGCCGAGCGCATGGTTGTCGTTGCGGCTGGCGGTGTAAAACATGACGAGTTCGTACGGGAGGTCGAGAAACGTCTTGGCTCATTCCGATCGAAATCCACCGCGCCGGAGCCGGACCTATCTCATTATGTTGGCGGTGATTTCCGCGAGCAACGCGAGTTGATGGACGCGCAGGTTGTTATCGGATTTGAAGGCCGTGCCTATCATGTTCGAGACTTTTATGCCTCGCAATTGCTGGCGATGATCCTTGGTGGCGGCATGTCTTCCCGGCTCTTTCAGGAAGTGCGTGAAAAGCGTGGTCTTTGCTATTCGGTATACGCGTTCCATTGGGGCTTTTCCGATACGGGCGTTTTCGGCATTCATGCCGCAACCGGACGCAACCATCTCAAGAAACTCGTTCCCGTCATCATCAACGAGTTGCACGAAGCGGCGCGCAATGTCAGCCAGGAAGAGTTGAACAGAGCGCGGGCGCAATATCGTGCCAGCCTGTTGATGTCGCACGAAAGCGCAGCCAGCAGAGCGGGGCAGATCGCCCGCCAGATGCTGCTCTACGGTCATCCCGTGTCGACGGAGGAGCTTGTTGAACGGCTGTCAAAGATTACGACGGAGCGTTTGACCGATCTCGCCGGCCGCCTTTTCCTCGACACCACGCCGACAATAGCCGCCGTAGGTCCGGTCGGTTCGTTGATGAAATATGCCGACGTCCGCCATGGGCTGGCAACTCCAACCTCCAGTCCACGAAAAATCGCGGTCTGACGGCGGCAACACAAGGCCATGATCGCCCTGCCCTTCCTGAGAAGCGCTTCGCCGCCCCTGCAGGGCGAGCGGCTCTATCTGCGTCCACCGCAGCTTTCCGACTATCGGGCATGGGCCGCACTTCGTGCCCAAAGCCGTGAATTCTTGTCGCCATGGGAACCACTTTGGGCGGTCGATGATCTCGAGCGCGGCGCATTCCGTCACCGGGTTCGGCACTATGACGAAGAAGCCGCCGCCGGCACGGCCCATCCGTTCTTTCTGTTTCGCAATTCGGATTCGCGCCTTCTCGGTGGAATAACGCTGGGGAATATCCGGCGTGGTGTTGGCCAGAATGGTATGATCGGCTACTGGATCGGTGAGCCCTTTGCGGGACAGGGTTATATGAGTGAGGCGCTTGGCCTGCTTATACCCTATGCTTTCACCAAGGTACGGTTGCACCGATTGGAAGCCGCCTGTATTCCAAGCAACGAAAGATCAATCCGCCTTCTCGAAAAAGCCGGATTTCAGAGGGAAGGACTGCTACGCTCCTACCTCAAGATAAACGGTATGTGGCAAGACCATCTGCTCTTCTCGCTGATTGAAGACGATGTGCGGCGCTAATCAAGTAAAGGTTGTATCGGTGGCATTTTTGACGGGACACATGCTGAAAGGCTTATTACGGATTTTTGTCCTGCTTTTTTTTGTATTGTCCGTACAACCGGCAGCAAACGCCTTCGAAACAATCAAGATCACCAAGGAGAGTACAGCGCTCGACCTTTCGAAGGCGGTTGAGGTCTACAAGAACCAGGGTGAGACGTTTCAGATTTCAACCGCACCGGGTACAGATGGCATTGTGCGGCGTATCGAGGTGCAAGCAAATGACAAACGCTCGACCGGCGACTGGGCGGCGTTTTCACTCGCCAATCCGACCGATGAGCAGATTGACAGGCTGATCGTCGCGCCACATTTCCGGCTTGTCGGCTCGGGTTTTATCTGGCCGGATCTTGGCTCAACTCGCATAACGTCCATTACACCCAGCGAGGGCTTTGCTCTGGACCGGCAGGCCAGCGAAGATGCCGATATCTTCCTGATTACACTCAATCCCGGCTCGGTCATCACTCTTGTCGCGGAACTCGCCTCACCCAATTTGCCCCAGGTCTATGTGTGGGAGCCGAACGCCTACAAGGATACGGTCAACTCTTACACCCTCTACCGCGGTATTCTTCTGGGCATCGCAGGTCTGCTTGCCCTGTTCCTGACCATCCTCTTCGTCGTCAAGGGAACCTCGCTCTTCCCGGCGACGGCCGCATTGGCGTGGGCTGTGCTGGCCTATATCTGCGTTGATTTCGGTTTCTGGAACAAGCTTATCGAAATAACACCCGGCAATGAACAGATGTGGCGAGCGGGTACCGAAGTCGCCCTTGCGGCGACGCTGGTCATCTTCCTGTTCACCTATCTCAATCTCAACCGATGGCATGACAATTTCAGCTATGGCGCGCTGACGTGGATTCTTGGTCTTGGCATCGTTTCGGGCGTTGCCATTTTCGACCCGCCAATCGCCGCCGGTATCGCTCGCTTCTCATTCGCCCTTACCGTTGTTTCCGGTACCGTGCTGATCGGCTTTTTCTCATTCCGCAGCTATGACCGGGCGATCATGCTTATACCCACCTGGATTCTGCTGCTCGTCTGGCTGTTGGGAAGCTGGCTGACCGTTTCCGGTATTCTCGCTAACGACATCATTCAACCTGCGCTTGCCGGTGGCCTCGTTCTAATCGTCCTGTTGATCGGCTTTACTGTGATGCAGCACGCCTTCTCCGGCGGCGCACTCCAGCAGGGTTTGTTCTCCGATGTAGAGCGGCAGGCCCTTGCCATCATCGGTTCAGGCGACATTGTCTGGGATTGGGATGTACCACGCGACCGCGTCGTTACCACGCCGGATCTCACCAATTTCCTTGGAGCGTCGGCCAGTTCCCTGCACGGCGCTGTGCGCAACTGGCTGCCGTCGCTGCATGCAGATGATCGCGATCGTTTCCGCACGACGCTGGATGTTATCCTTGAGAACCGGCGGGGTCGCATTTCGCAGACATTCCGCCTGCGCGCCAATGATGGTCATTACTATTGGTATTCATTGAAGGCTCGTCCCGTTATTGGTTCTGACGGCGAGATCGTACGTTGCGTAGGCACGCTCATCGATGTCACCGAGCAGAAGAAGGCGGAAGAGCGTCTGTTGCACGATGCGGTTCATGACAATCTGACCGGGCTGCCTAATCGTGAATTGTTCCTTGATCGCCTGGGCTCGGTCATTACGATGGCCCAGACCGAGAGCAAGATCCGGCCGACCGTATTCATCATCGACATCGATCGGTTCAAACAGGTCAATGATGGCCTCGGCATGTCTGCCGGCGACACGTTCTTGCTGACGATCTCGCGCCGTTTGCACCGTCTCTTACGGCCCCAAGACACACTCAGCCGACTATCTGCCGATCAATTCGGACTGATCCTTGTGTCGGAGAGCGAACCGGCCAAGATCGCCGCATTTGCGGATGCGGTAAAGCAGGCTATCCGCGCGCCGATTGCCTTTGCCAAACGTGAAATCGTCCTGACTGCTTCGCTCGGCCTGATCACCTGGACGAGCGGGAGTGCCGCTTCGCCGGAAGATCTGGTGAAGGACGCTGAGCTTGCCATGTTCCAGGCTAAACGGTTCGGCGGCGATCGTATCGAGCCGTTCCGCCCGGCCTTCCGTGCGGTAGGCAGCGACAGGCTCCAGCTTGAATCGGATCTGCGCCGCGCGCTCGAAAGGCATGAAATTCATATGGTCTACCAGCCAATCGTGCGTCTGGATGACAACAGCATTGCCGGTTTTGAAGCCTTGATGCGGTGGGATCATCCGCGCCGCGGTTCTATTCCGCCATCAGAGTTTATACCGATCGCCGAGAGTTCGGGCCTCATTGTCCAACTCGGCCTGTTTGCGATGCAGAAGGCTGCGGAAGATCTGGTCAACTGGCAGCATAATCTTGGCGCTTCCCCCCTCTTCGTCTCGGTCAACATTTCGAGCAGCCAGTTGATCCGGCAGGACCTGATCGACGATGTCAGATCCGTCCTGCTGCAAACACAGATCGAGCCCAACAGTCTCAAGCTGGAACTCACTGAATCCTTGATGATGGAAAACCCAGAGCGGTCCGCATATGTGCTTTCCAGCATCAAAGCGATGGGTGTCGGTGTATCACTCGATGACTTCGGTACAGGCTACTCCTCGCTGTCGTACTTGACCTCTTTCCCGTTCGACATGATCAAGATCGACCGATCGTTCCTGAAGGCGGATCAGCCGCAAAAGGTGACGCTCCTCCGCTCCATGATCAGCATGGCGCACGACCTCGGTCTTTCTGTGGTGACTGAGGGCATCGAGAATGAGAGCGATGCACTCCAGTTGCGCCAGATGGGATGCGAGTATGCGCAAAGTTTCATGTTCAGCCCGCCGCTCACATTGGACGTAGCAACAAAACTGTTGCGGGAGCAGTTCCAGCAATCAAAGGCGTCGTAAGCTTTTCAGGATTGTCAGGCGTGGCCGGCGATACTTGCTAACCGTGAGGGGTCTACCCCCATATAGGCGAGAATGCGCTCGTATTTGCTTTCGATATCCGTATCGAACAGCATTTCGTGCGGTGCCTGGCAGGTAAGCCAACCATTGTTGGCAATCTCGTTTTCAAGCTGGCCAGCCGCCCACCCGGAATAGCCCAAGGTCATCAACGCCTTGCGCGGCCCGCGGCCACCGGAAATAGCGCGCAAGATATCGACTGTTCCCGTCAGGCAAATTTCTTCGGCAACCGGCATCGTTGAATCGGTGAGATAGTCATCGGAATGCAGGACAAAGCCACGCCGCATCTCTACGGGTCCGCCGTTGCGCACTAAAAAATCGCGAGTTCGTTCTGGCATCATGATCGCCTGTTGCTCGTCAAGAACGCCGAGCTGAACCAGAATGTCCGTAAATTCCATATCCTGGACGCGGTTGATAATGAGACCCATAGCGCCCTTTTCAGAATGCGCACAAACATAGATAACCGAACGCGCAAATCGACTGTCCTCCATTCCCGGCATAGCGAGAAGGAATTGTCCATTCAGAAAACCGGTCTCTTTGTTGGCGTCTCTGAAAATTTCCATAAGAATAAGGGTATCAAGGATTCAGCAAATGACAACGGCCTCTGGTAACGAATTGTAACCGGGACCAGCCCAATTCCTTGAAATTTTGGCCGGCCGGCCGGTCCTCACACAGAAATGATGGGCAAAATCAGGCCTATCCTTGATAGAGCCCAAAAGGACTGCAATGGTTGCAAAATGAAAACAAAATTGCTTTTACTTATTGCCCTCCTGCCTATTGCAGCCCCGGCGAATGCTGCTAGTTCGGATTGGACCAAAACGCCGGGCGGCAGCGTCCGGCTCATTATCGACAACCCTGTCCAACACTCACCGGAAGTCCGTGGCGCCATTCAAATCAACCTCGATCCAGGTTGGAAGACCTATTGGCGCGAGCCTGGCGATGCAGGTGTGCCGCCGGAGCTTGACCTGGCGGAAAGTGTGAATATCAAGAGCTATACGCTTTCCTTTCCAACGCCGCATCGTTTCGACGACGGTAACACCCATTGGGCCGGTTACAAGAGACCGATAGCCCTGCCGGTGACACTTACCCTCACCGACCCTGCGAAGCCCGCCCATCTGAAAGGTCACGCCTTTCTTGGGATTTGCGAGACGATATGCATTCCGGTGACGGCAGAGTTCGACATTTCCATCGACAATACGCCTTCCGATCAGCTCACCAAAACGCTGATAGCCAAAGCGTTCGAGCAATTGCCAGGAGAAGCCTCCGCCACTTTCGGCGCCCGGTCTGCCGTTCGCAAGGATGACCATGTTAGGGTGACGGTTGATCTGCCGGCCGATGATCCTGAACCCGATATTTTCGTTGCCGGCGATGGGGTCACTACACTCGGCATGTCCAAATTGAAAAGCCGCGAGGCAAAAAGCGCTACTTTTTCAGTCCCGATCATCTCGGGCAAGGATAAGAAACAAGTTCCGCTTAAATACACGCTTGTCCAGGGGCCCAAAGCAGTATCCGGCACCGTCGACTTGCAGGAATAGGGATCAAAGTGCTCGACTTTTCAAAGCGCGCATCCTATCTGCGGTAGGTCGCAAATCTTAATACCCCAAGGAGCCAATTCATGACAATCAAGGTAGGCGAGCGTTTGCCGGATGCTATTTTCAAGACCAAATCCGATGATGGTGTCAGTGAAGTGCGCTCCGACGCATTGTTCAAGGGCAAGAAAGTCGTTCTCTTCGCTGTTCCCGGTGCATTTACGCCGACGTGCAGCATGAATCATTTGCCGGGCTATCTTGAAAACCGCGATGCCATTCTGGCAAAGGGCGTCGATTCGATCGCCGTCGTTGCGGTCAACGATCCGCATGTGATGGGTGCCTGGGCCAAAGCGACCAACGGAGAGGGCAAGATCCAGTATCTCTCTGATGGCAATGCCACATTCACCAAGGCCGTCGGTCTGGACATAGACCTGGGTGCCGGCAACATGGGCATTCGCTCAAAGCGCTACTCCATGCTGGTTGAAGACGGTGTCATAAAGCAGCTCAATATCGAAGAGTCGCCCGGCCAGGCCGTGACATCGAGCGCCGCGACTATTCTTGAGCAGCTCTAGAAAGTCACAGAAGAAAGGTCGGTATACCGGCCTTTTTTAGCTTTTCGAGAATGACTTTCGTTTGAATGGAGCCATACCGGCCCGCGCCAGTTCATCGGCGCGTTCATTTTCAGGATGACCGGCATGTCCCTTGACCCAATGCCAAACAACCTGGTGGCGTTTGCGCGCCTCATCCAATGCCTGCCAAAGCTCGGCATTCTTCACAGGCTTCTTGGCCGCCGTCTTCCAGCCATTGCGCTTCCAGCCGTCGATCCAGCCCGAAATGCCGTCACGGACATAAACAGAGTCGGTATATAGATCGACCCGGCAGGGTTCCTTGAGGGCATTCAGAGCAGCGATGGCCGCCATCAACTCCATGCGATTATTGGTCGTATCTGCCTCGCCGCCCGAAAGTTCCTTTTCATTGCCGTTCCAGCGCAATACTGCACCCCAGCCGCCAGGCCCTGGATTGCCGGAACATGCTCCGTCGGTGAAAGCCTGAATTTCCTTCACGACTTCTGCCCTTCCAGGACAAGCCCATACTCTTCGGCCGATTTGATCTGGCGGTGAAACCGCATTCGGCGGACATATTCCATCGGGTCCTTTTTGACGACGAGGCTGCCTTCCGGTGTATTTAGCCAGTCATAGAGCCGCGTCAGCATGAACCGTAGAGCGGAGCCGCGCGCAAGGATCGGCAAGCTGGCGGCTTCTTCCGCCGACAACGGACGAACGGAGTTGTAGCCGCGAAGTAATGCCGTGCCCTTGGTGAGATTGAACGAGTGGTCCTTTTCAAAGCACCAGGCATTGAGACAAACAGCAACGTCATAGGCGAGCAGGTCCGTGCAGGCGAAATAGAAATCGATCAGGCCTGAAAGCTCGCTTCCGAGAAAGAAGACATTGTCCGGAAACAGATCGGCATGAATGACGCCGTGTGGCAAATGCGATGGCCAATTCGCTTCAAAGAACGCGAGATCCGTCTCCGTTTCCTTTGCCAGACCCGGCTCGACCCGGTCCGCGCCAGCCTTGGAATTGTTCCACAATGGCCTCCAACCGTCCACCGACAGCGCATTACGGCGGCGCATAGGGAAATCCTCGCCCGCGACATGCATGCGCGCTAGCGCCTCACCAAGGGCGTAGCAATGCTGTACCGTCGGGCGGCGCATCCACATGCCTTCGAGAAACGTTACAATCGCAGCCGGCCGTCCGGCAAGTTCTCCAATGCTGGAACCAGATTTCTGGGTCACGGGCAAAGGACAATTTATCCCCTTCGCGGCCAGATGGTGCATGAGGCCGAGGAAGAACGGCAGATCGTTGCTGTTTACCCGCTTCTCATAGAGCGTCAAGATGAACGAAGCAGTGCTCGTATGCAGTAGATAGTTGGAATTTTCGACGCCTTCGGCAATGCCCTTGTAGGAGAGCAATTCGCCGATATCATAATCCTTGAGGAAATGCGCGAGGTCAATTTCGTTGATATCGGTATAGACGGCCATTCAGAGCCCTTTCCGGCCATATTGGCCGTATTCTGTTTCTCGGATGGCGAGACAATCCACGCGCAAGGTGGCAAGGCCGATGTGGTTCATCAGACGAAGCCGCCTGACAAAGTGAGTGTCCGCCAGCCGGAAACCCAGCCGTTGGTTTGCTTTGTAAACGAGCAAGCTTTCAAACCCGCTGGTCGAATTCGCATTTCGAGAGAAATGCTGTTCGACCAGTGGGACGGGGCCTGTTGCACCAATATCAGCGCAAAACCACTCGCCCGCACGCAGAGTGCGGGTCTTCGTCTCTTTGCTTGATCTTGTCACAACACGCCTCCGTCAGAATAGGCCGATATGGCCAGAAAGGGCTCTTAGCGGCTTCCGTTGACGAAGGCCATGTCGCCGCTTGTCAGTTCCATATCGCGCAGATCGCGCATGACGTGGAAGTTTTCAGTTTCAATGGTCGTCTCCGCTAGCTCGATTGACACGGAATAGCGCTCCGAAAAGGACTGGATGATTTCATCGACAATGATTTCCGGGGCCGAGGCACCCGCGGACAATCCCACCACCTCGATGTCACCAATGAGGTTCCAGTCAATGTCAGAAGCACGTTGCACCAGCAGGGATTGGGCAGCGCCGGATCGTTCGGCGACCTCCACCAATCGCTTGGAGTTCGAAGAATTCGGTGCACCGACGACAAGGAACAGATCGCAACCCGGGGCAGCGGCTTTCACCGCATCCTGGCGGTTTGTGGTGGCATAACAGATGGATTCGGCGGCGGGCGCCGTCAGTGCGGGAAACCGCCGCTGCAAGGTTGCGATAATACCCGCAGTATCATCCACTGAAAGCGTCGTCTGCGTTACAAAGCCAAGGTTGTCCGGATCTTCAGGCATGTACGCTTCCGCATCCTCGATGGTCTCGATAAGCGTAACCGCGCCCTCCGGCAGCTGACCCATGGTGCCGATCACTTCCGGATGGCCGGAATGACCGACGAGGATGACGTGCCTGCCAAGCCTCTGGTGCCGCATCGCTTGCTTATGCACCTTCGAAACGAGAGGGCACGTCGCATCGAGATAGAACAGGTTCTTGTTCTCGGCGTCTGCAGGAACCGATTTCGGCACACCGTGCGCCGAGAAGACAACGGGTTGATCGCGATGCTCTGCCGGAATTTCTTCCAGTTCTTCAACGAAGACCGCGCCACGCGCCTGGAGGCCCTCTACGACGTAGCGGTTGTGCACGATCTCATGGCGCACATAGACCGGCGCTCCATATTTCTTCAGCGCCAGAACGACGATCTGAATGGCCCGATCTACACCGGCGCAAAACCCGCGCGGTCCGCACAGGCGGATTGTCAGTGGTTTCTTGTCGGCCATCGTGTCGTCTCTCGCACAAGCATTGGGTATTTCCTGGAATTGGGCGGCAATCAGCGGGAAGTCAAGTCCGAAGGCCCGGATTGGCCGATTTCCAGGTCTCTTGAGGGAGGCAGCTTATACCTCCGCCAAAGCGAGACTCCCATAATTGCGACCAAGGTTGCAGCCAGGCCATACCAGGTGACCGCATATTGGAGATGGCTGTTTGGCAGATCGATGATCGTCACGCCGCCAACAGGCAGACCACCTGGATTGGGCGTCTTGTCGGCATCGATGAAGAAGGGCACAAGCTTGTCCTCTTCGATGCCGGATTGTCCAGCCATTGTCGGCAGATCTTTCCAATAGTAGATATTGGTCACCAGGTCATTGTTGGGCACAATCGACGATGGTTTGGCAGCGAGCGGATTGCGCGCAAGTCCGCTAATGGTCACTTGTCCCTCGACCTGGCCTTCCGGCCGCGTGACCGAGTTCTTCTTGTCATAGGGAACAAAGCCGCGATTGACGAAAACCGCTCGGCCATCATCAAGCAGCAGTGGCGTATAGATATAGAATCCCGAATAGCCGTCATAGGTGGCGAAGTAATGCCGCTCCCTGTCATTCGAAAGACGACCGGTAACCGTCACAGGTCTATAGTCTACGTCCTTTTGGTCAGCCCAGATCTTTTCCGTCTCGGTCAGCGTCGCCGGTCCTGCATGGGTTCTAGCTTCAATCTCCGCCAGTAGCCCCTCTTTCCAGTGCAGGCGCTCGACCTGCCATGTTCCAAGCGCAATCAGAACGGCGAAGACTATCATGCCAAGGATCAGTGTAATCCAGGGAAACCTCTGGCGCCTTGCGGGCTTGGAAAAATCATTCATGGGTAGTTGGAGAATCGAGCCGTCCTTCGGCAGCCTTGTGCTTGTATTGGAGCGCGATAAGAACGCCCTTCATCCAACGCAATGCCGACAGGCAAAGCACGAGCGCCAGCGGTATCCACAGGATGAAGTGCAGCCAGAGTGGTGGATCGAGGGTGACTTCCATCCAGAGGGCAAGGCCGACGACGATAAAGCCGATCAAAAGCATGACCAGTACGGCAGGGCCTTCACCGGTATCGATGAACGAATAATCGAGCCCGCAACTGGAGCAACGGTCGGCCGGTCGCAGGAAGCCATCAAACAATTTCCCTTGCCCGCACCGGGGGCACCGCGCCTTCACGCCCGCAGTGATTGGGTCCACCGGCGGATACAGGGCTGTGTCTTCATTCATTGTCTTGCGCACTCAGGGGTTGATCTCGATCGGCGTTCCATCTTGAACAAGCGTCCAGATTTCATCCATCTCCCGATTAGTGACGGCAATGCAACCGTCTGTCCAGTCGATAAGTTGAAGCACCCATCCCCACCAGCCGTAGCCATTCGCCGCGCCATGAATCATGATCGCACCACCTGGCGGGACACCCATGGACTTCGCCGTTGCCGCATCCTGCGCGTTGGGATAGGAAATGTGGATCGACTTGTATGCCATGCTTTTCGCGTTGCGCCAATCGAGCACATAACGTCCTTCCGGCGTACGCTCATCACCCTCCCAGCGCTTGTGACCGATTGGTCGCGCACCAAGCGCGATCTTGTATTCCTTGACGACTGTTTCACCAGCCAAAAGCTGCATCCGGCGCTGCGACTTCGCGACACGTACCCGATCCACCTTCTCATCAGCCGCATGGGCCATCGTAGAAAGAAGCGACGAAATCACGGCAGGGAAGAAGGCGCGGCATAGTTTCAGTTTGGTCATCACCAACGGATTACGCAGGATTGTGCTCAAAAAAAGAGGGCGGCCGTTTTTCCACGACCGCCCTCCGGGATTTCAGCGTTGGTCAATTATTCAACGGCGATCGGAGCGCCCCAAGATGCCCACACGTAGATCGAGAAGAACAGGAACAACCAGACCACGTCAACGAAGTGCCAGTACCAAGCTGCAGCTTCGAAACCGAAATGCTTCTTCGGAGTAAAATCGCCGCGGATCGAGCGAAGCAGGCAAACCGCCAGGAAGATCGTGCCGATGATGACGTGGAAGCCATGGAAGCCGGTCGCCATGAAGAACGTTGCGCCGTAGATGGAATCCTTGAACGCGAAAGGTGCGTGGACGTACTCGTAGGCCTGAACGCTGGTAAATAGCATACCAAGCAGAACTGTGAGCGTAAGACCGGTGATGAGGCCCCTGCGATCATGATGCAACAGCGCATGATGTGCCCAGGTGACCGTTGTTCCGGAGAGCAGCAGGATGACTGTGTTGTAAAGCGGCAGGTGCAGCGCATCGAGAACCTCGATGCCCTTCGGCGGCCATACACCTCCTGTAAATGCCGTCCGGGCAACCTGCTCGACTTCGCCCGGAAACAAACTGGCATCGAAGAAGGCCCAGAACCAGGCAACGAAGAACATCACCTCGGAGGCAATGAACATGATCATGCCATAGCGCAAATGCAGGGAAACCACGCGGGTATGATGGCCTTCCTTGCTTTCCTTGATCGTGTCGGACCACCAGCCATACATCGTGTAGAGGATGATTACCAAGCCGACGAGGAATATCCACGGGCTGGTGAGGTTGGCCTTGAACAGCACCAACTCACCGCCACTGTGATAGCGCATGAACGCAATACCGCCGACGGCAAGGACAAACGCGCCTACTGAGCCAAGGAATGGCCAGGGACTTGGGTCAATGATGTGGTAGTCGTGGTTCTTCTGGTGCGTTTCGGCCATTCTAACCCCCGCAAGGTCTGTTCATTGGTTTAGACACCGGCATTTAGCCAGCGCAGTTTAAAGCTGTCCCGATTTGTCATTCTTCATTTCGGTATTGGCAGCAAGTGGTGCTGGCATCGCGATCGGGAAGAATGTGTAGGACAATGTAATGGTGTTAACGCCCTTCAACTCGGGCGCATTGACGATATCCGGGTCAACGAAGAACACCACCGGCATCTCCAGGTCTTGACCAGGCTTCAGGACTGTATCGGTGAAGCAGAAGCACTCGACCTTGTTGAAATACGCACCCGCAGCCTGCGGCGTCACATTAAACGCAGCGCGGCCCGCCGTTGCCGTGTCAGCCATATTCTTGGCTTCGTACTTGATCAGCTTGGTCTCGCCGATATTCATCGTCACTTCGCGCTGGACAGGTTCAAAATGCCAAGGCAAACCACCGGATGTATTGGCATCAAAACGGACAGTGATCTTCTTGTCGAGAATCGTATCCGACATCTGCTCGACGCGCTGGGTTGTTCCGCCGTAACCGGTCACCTGACAGAACATCGCGTAGAGCGGGACGGCGGCGAAGGCCATTCCCACCATGCCGAAGAAGAATGCAAGGCAGGATATCGCGATAGTGCGATCCGAAACCTTGCGCTTCGGTGTGGCGGTGTTCTCAGTGGTCTGATCGTTAAATTCAACCATTTGTCTGCTCACATCGGCCGGATGAGTACGTTGGCACCAAGCTTTGCCCAGGTACCGACGTACACGACGATGACGAAAGCAGCCAGCGCCAGTGCCAGCGCAATCGAGCGGCTTCGCCGCGCGCGCTTCTGCTTGTCCGTGAGTGTTACACGATCGTTGCTCATATCAGGCACCTGCCACCAAGAGTGCTTTGCGCACGAGAATTTCGCCGAGAAGCACGGCATAAAGGCTGAAGAGATAGAAGATCGAAAATGCGAACATCTTCTTCGCCGGTTTCATCATGGCGTCACCGACAGGCGCACGCCAAACGGCCCAGGCATATCCGAGGAAAGCAGCACCCATCGCGGTCGAAAACACGCCATAGACAGGGCCGGCAAAGCCCATGACCCACGGCAGGACTGCAACAGGCGCCACGAGGACCGTGTATAAAAAGATCTGGAACTTCGTCGATGCCTCACCCATGACATTCGGCATCATCGGGATCTTGGCCTTTTCATAGTCATCCGACATGAAAAGCGAAAGGGCCCAGAAATGCGGCGGAGTCCACAGAAAGATGATCAGGAAAAGCACAATGCTTTCCATGCTGATCGAATTGGTTACGGCGACCCAACCAATCATGGGTGGGAATGCACCTGCCGCACCACCAATTACGATGTTCTGTGGCGTCGAACGCTTCAACCACATCGTGTAGACGACAGCATAGAAGAAAATGGTGAAAGCCAGCAGGAAGGCAGACAAAAGGTTTACGAAGAGACCGAGTGTCACGACCGAAAATGCAGAGAGCAGCAGGCCAAACGTCAGAACTTCTTCGCGCGAGATCCTTCCCGCAGGAATTGGCCGCTTGGCCGTGCGCTTCATGATGGCATCGATGTCGGCATCGTACCACATGTTGAGCGCGCCGGACGCGCCTGCACCGACGGCGATGCACAAGATGGCTATAGCGGCAAGGACCGGATTGATCTGGCCTGGGGCTGCCATCAGACCGACGAAGCCGGTAAACACAACCAGCGACATAACGCGCGGTTTGAGCAACGCGATATAATCCGATGCGTTGGCTTCGGATAAGCCAACGCTCGTATTCAGGTTCGCGTTTTTCTCAATCAATGCCATTCGTTCAATCTTGTCGTTTTCAGGCGGTATCAAAGTCTCAGAGGATGTCCGGGCCACTGGTTCCAACGGCCCGGACATCACTTGGCTTACTTGATGCGTGGGAGCTGTTCCCACTGATGGAAGGGCGGCGGTGACGACAGCTGCCATTCGAGCGTTGTTGCACCTGCACCCCACGGATTGGCACCAGCTTCGCGCTTCTTGGCAAATGCTTCGAAGACGCCAAACAGGAAGATCAGGACCGCAACGCCGGAAATGTAGGATCCGATGGACGATACTTCGTTCCAGCCTGCGAATGCATCCGGATAGTCGATGTAACGGCGGGGCATGCCGGCAAGTCCGAGGAAGTGCTGCGGGAAGAACACCAGGTTGACGCCGATGAACATGACCCAGAAGTGGGTATGCGCAATGGTGTGGTTGTACATGTAGCCGGTCATTTTCGGGAACCAGTAGTACCAGCCCGCGAAGATACCAAACACTGCCCCAAGCGACAGCACGTAGTGGAAGTGCGCAATAACGTAGTAGGTGTCATGCATCGCGCGGTCGAGACCGGCATTGGCAAGCTGAACACCTGTCACACCACCAACCGTGAACAGGAAGATGAACCCGATTGCCCAGACCATAGGCGGCTTGAACTCAATGGAGCCGCCCCACATCGTGGCAATCCAGGAGAAGATCTTCACGCCTGTTGGCACGGCGATGACCATCGTCGCGAAGACGAAGTAACGCTGCGTATCGAGCGACAGACCAACAGTGTACATGTGGTGAGCCCAGACGATGAACCCGACCACGCCAATGGCGACCATGGCATAGGCCATTCCGAGGTAGCCGAAAATCGGCTTCTTGGAGAAGGTCGAGACAATGTGACTGATGATGCCAAAAGCCGGCAGGATCATGATGTACACTTCCGGGTGCCCGAAGAACCAGAACAGATGCTGGAACAGGAGCGGATCACCGCCGCCTTCCGGCGAGAAGAACGTTGTTCCGAAGTTACGATCTGTCAGAAGCATGGTGATGCCGCCAGCCAGAACTGGCAGAGCCAGAAGCAGCAGGAAAGCAGTGATCAGCACAGACCAGGCAAACAGCGGCATCTTGTGCAGCGTCATGCCAGGAGCACGCATGTTGAAGATCGTGGTGATGAAGTTGATTGCACCGAGGATCGATGAAGCACCTGCAAGGTGCAGCGAAAG
Organism: Phyllobacterium sp.; assembly: GCF_037994405.1. Taxonomy (GTDB): domain Bacteria; phylum Pseudomonadota; class Alphaproteobacteria; order Rhizobiales; family Rhizobiaceae; genus Phyllobacterium. The sequence goes on along the minus strand of NZ_JBBNAN010000475.1, from coordinate 9,208 downwards.
GATGGCAAAATCCATCGCTGGACCTGGCTGACCAGAGGTCGAGTAAGGCGGATAGATCGTCCAGCCGCCGCCCGTCCCGAAGCCGCCGGCAGGGCCTGGCACGAACATCGAAAGAATCAAGAGAAGGAGCGCTGGCGGGAGCAGCCAGAACGAAATGTTATTCATGCGAGGAAACGCCATGTCCGGCGCGCCGATCATGATCGGCACCATCCAGTTCGCGAAACCGCCGATCAGTGCAGGCATGACCATGAAGAAGATCATGATGAGACCATGCGCGGTCGAGAACACATTGTACATCTGCTTGCCGGCATCGATGGCTGCGTCACCCTCGAAACCGTAAACCATCGATGCAAGGCCATGGAAAATCTGGATGCCGGGCTGCTGCAGCTCGGCGCGCATGGCGATCGAAAGACAACCACCAATTATTCCGGCCGTGATCGCGAAGATCAAATACAGCGTGCCGATATCCTTGTGGTTTGTCGAATTGACCCAGCGCGTCCAGCCTGTTGGCTTATGCGCGTCATGGGCTTCGTGAGCTGCAGAACCTGCCATCAAAGTGCTCCCGTTCCTGAATATTCGCGTCAACCGGCTTAGTTGCCGGCGACGTTTACGTTCTTGTCTGTGTCGATTTTTGCGGTCAACGCCTTGTATGCGCCCGGAAGATCTTTTCCGGCAGCGGCGAACCACGTGTCATACTGTTCTTGCGAAACCACATGGATCGCAATCGGCATGAAAGCATGATCCTTGCCGCAAATCTGCGAGCACTGACCATAATACATGCCTTCCTTCTCCGCCTTGAACCAGGTCTCGTTGCTGCGGCCGGTGACGGCATCCATCTTCACGCCGAAAGCCGGCATGGAGAACGAATGGATCACATCGGCGCCCGTAACCAATAGACGAACCGTCGTGTTCACTGGCACAACCATTTCATTGTCAACAGCCAGCAACCGCGGATAGGCCTTGCGGTCTTCCTTGCCCGCGGCCGCACGGTCTGCATCTTTCAGCAGGACCGAATCAAAAGATACTGGCGCATCGCCGACTTGATACTCGTATCCCCAATACCACTGATAGCCAGTCGCTTTGATGGTCATCTTGGGATCTTCGGGCGAATACTGGGCTGTCAGAAGCTGGAACGATGGGATCGCAAGGAAGAGAAGAATAACGACTGGGCCAACCGTCCAGACAATTTCAACAGCCGTATTGTGGCTGGTCTTGGAGGGAACCGGATTGGCACTGGCACGATAGCGAATCATGACCCAGGCCAAAAGGACCATCACAAAGAGGGTGATCGGGATGATGAACCACAATGTGTAGCGTTCAAACCAGACGATCTGCTCCATGATAGCGGAAGCAGCGGGCTGGAACGTCATCTGCCAAGGCTCCGGCTGTGCAGCGTAGGCAGATCCGGCACTCAACAGGCCACTCAGGACACCCATCAGCGTGACAATATTCTTCTTCACCTAGAAATCTCCCGAATGAAGCTTTGATTCCATACGTTAAGGCCGGGCGTAGAAAAGGCCCGGGCATATGCCGCGTTCAAACCACACATTAGCTTACATCGCAAGGAAGGCGAACGTGATCTCATGCGGCATTTTTGCGCGCAGCTTCTCTCTTCTCGACGACAGGTATATACATTGAGGCATGTTTTTTCTCATTCGCGGTGATTTTGCTGCGTACGGCATGGGTTGGCACACAATCCGGCCATTTTTGCATTACACCACACATTACCGAGCCGCTGTATGCTGGGGAGTGTTTGAGCGGCATTCTTTTCATCCGGGGCGTGGCGGTTTAACGTCTGGATGATTCGTTTTGGAGCCTACATGTCCTTTTTCGCGCTACGTAGCATCGCCGTTGGTCTGCTCACCCTGTCCATGACTGCCCTTGCGGGAGCTGCAATGGCAGCTCAACAAAGCGGCACCGTCAAATCGACCCATGGCGCATGGTCGATCCTTTGCGATACGCCGGCCGGTGCAAAATCAGAGCAATGCGCGCTGATCCAGAACGTGGTCGCTGCAGATCGCCCGGAAATGGGGCTTTCCGTCGTCGTGCTGAAAACAGCTGACAACAAGGCCAAGATCCTGCGTGTCCTCGCCCCGCTTGGCGTTCTTTTGCCGAACGGCCTTGGTCTGAACGTTGATGGCAAGGATATTGGCCGCGCCTATTTCGTGCGTTGCTTCGAAGACGGTTGCTACGCTGAGGTCATCCTGGAAGATCAGCTCGTCCAGACGCTCAAGACCGGCAAGGCCGCAACATTCATCGTCTTTCAGACACCGGAGGAAGGCATCGGCATTCCGGTCGAACTCAATGGATTTGGCGAAGGTTTCGACGCCCTCCCCTAGAGCAGGGAATTCGTGGAAAAGGTCAAGGGGTTTGGCGAGGCCGATGTCTTTCCATCGGACGATGCTAAAGCTTGATGGATTTGGCCCGAATTCACCCGACCCTTCGGGTTTCCGGCTGGCCGACACCCACTGTGTCAGGCAGCGTCGGATATCGGCCTTGCCACCTTCCGCGTGGATTGTCTTGCCATCGGAGAAACAGAACGTCGTCTTATTTATCGTCCGATGCTCTAAGTTCATTCAAGATTGCTGTTGTCGTGAGCCGATCGAAGGCCTACATCCGGTTCATGCAAATTGAACCGGATCGTCTATTATGAAAAGCCTCATCGACAGTTTTGACGCCCCACGCGAAAAGATCCTCGAGACCGTCAAGCAAAGTCTTGATGGTGCCGATGATGGTGAGCTTTTCATCGAATACAGGGAATCGGAAGGGCTTGCCTTTGACAATGGTCGATTGAAAAACGGTTCTTTCAGCCAGGACCAAGGCTTTGGCCTGCGCGCGGTTGCTGACGAAGCGGTTGGCTATGCCCATGCCGGCGAATTGTCGCTAGGTGCGCTCAAGCGGGCATCCGATGCGGCTTCGGCGGTCAGGACAGGTCACGGCGGGACTTATACCGCAGCACCGCCCGGAACGAATCGCAGTCTTTACAGCGATGAGAATCCGCTAGGCTCGCCAAGTTTCGAAGCGAAGGTGAAACTCCTCCAGGAGATTGACGCCTATCTGCGCGGGAAGGAGCCCAAGGTACGCCAAGTTTCCGTTTCTCTCGCTGCTTCCTGGCAGCAGGTGGAAATCCTGCGCGCCGACGGCCATTTCGTCCGAGATGTTCGCCCGATGGTTCGACTCAATGTTTCGGTGGTCGTCGGTAATGGCGACCGGCAGGAAAGCGGCACATACGGCGCCGGTGGACGTAAAGGATTTGGCGAATTCATCGCAGCAGATAAATGGCAATATGCTGCTGACGAAGCGCTGCGTCAGGCCCTTGTCAATCTGGAAGCGATTCCGGCGCCAGCTGGCACGTTCGACATCGTGCTTTCCAGCGGCTGGCCCGGCGTGATGCTGCACGAGGCCGTCGGACACGGGCTCGAAGGCGATTTCAACCGAAAGAAGACATCCGCCTTTGCAGGACTGCTGGGCCAGAAAGTCGCCTCGAAAGGCGTGACCGTCGTTGATGACGGCACGATCTCAGAACGGCGCGGTTCCCTGACCGTAGATGACGAAGGCATGCCCACCAACAAGACAGTGCTGATAGATGACGGCATTCTGGTGGGTTATATGCAGGATCGGCAGAATGCCCGCCTGATGGGCATGGAGCCGACGGGAAACGGACGCCGCGAATCCTACGCACATGCTCCGATGCCGCGCATGACCAATACCTATATGCTGGGCGGCGATAAGACGCCCGAGGAAATCATCGCGTCGGTCAAGAAGGGCATTTATGCCGTTTCCTTCGGCGGTGGTCAGGTGGACATTACCTCCGGGAAGTTCGTCTTCGGTTGTACCGAGGCTTATATGATCGAGAACGGCAAGCTTGGCGCTCCGGTCAAGGGCGCAATGTTGATCGGCAACGGTCCGGATGCGATGCAACGCATTTCCATGATCGGCAATGACCTGCAGCTTGATACTGGCATTGGCAATTGCGGCAAGGGTGGTCAATGGGTACCGGTCGGTGTCGGCCAGCCGCATCTGCGCATGGATCAGATGACCGTTGGCGGGACGGCAGTCTAGAGCAATTTCCGACCAAATCGACGCAGTTCTGTTTCCCGGATGGCGAGACAATCCTCGCGGAAGGTGGCAAGGCCGATGTGGCTCATCGGACGAAGCCGCCTGACAAAGTGGGTGTCCGCCAGCCGGAAACCCATTGGTTTGCCAAAGCAAACCAACCAGCTTTCAAACCCGCTGGTTCGACCAGTGGGCCGGGTGAATTCGGGCCAAACCCCTTGACCTTGTCCACGAATTCCCTCCGGTAGAACGCGTCGATTTGGTCGGAATTTGCTCTAGCCGCTTCGGCCTACTTCTTGCTGAGCAAGGCCACCGCTTCGACATGCGCCGACCAGAGAAATTGGTCGATCGGAACAACACGGTCAATCTTGTAGCCGCCCTTGACGAGAATGCTCAGGTCGCGCCCCAACGTGACCGGATTGCACGAGACGGCCACAACCTTCGATATCGATGACTTGGCGATTTCGATTGCCTGTGCTTCCGCACCCGCCCGCGGCGGATCAAAAACCAGACCGGTGAACGGGGTCAGTTCTCGTGCCAGGAATGGTCGGCGAAACAGATCGCGCCGCTCGACTGTGACTGGCTTCAGACCCTGCACGTAACGCACGCTGCGATCGAGTGCTGCAATTGCAGCCTGATCCCCCTCAACGGCATGAACGGCTGATTTCTCCGCTATCCTCAGTGCAAAGGTTCCGGAGCCACTGAAAAGGTCGATTGTCTTCTTGGCTTTGGCCAGATGTGTTGTCACGAGCGCTGACATGGCTTCTTCAGCATGAACGGTCGCCTGAAGGAACCCGCCAGCGGGAAGAAATACCGGCACCTTGCCGAAGCTAATGACAGGCTTCCTCGGCTCAACAATGATCTCGCCTTCGAAACTCAGGCGAGCAAAATCTTTCTTGAGAACCAATGCGGTCAGCGCCTGGCGTTTGGCGGCATCCGGCGCTGCACATCCGGACACCATAAGATCAAGACCGGAGGCCGTTGACGTCACCGTCAATCTGAACGGTTTCATCCCGCCGCCGACCACGGCAACGAGATCGCGAAGATCATCAAGGCGCGAGACGATTTCGGGAACGGTTACGGGGCATTCCGAGATATCGATGAGTTCGTGGCTCAAATGCCTGTTGAATCCGAGTACCGCACCATGCTCGCTGGTGCGCACGGCAAATACCGCTCGCCGGCGCGTCCGCGGAGCGCATGGCACAAGAGGATCAAGCGTGAACGCAAGCCCCCTGCCCGCCAGCGCATCCTGGACAAGCGACCGTTTCCAAACCTGATAGGCGCTGTCCTGCCAATGTTGCAGCGCGCACCCGCCGCATTCCTCAAAATGCCGGCAAGCGGGGGCAATGCGCTGTGGTGAGGGCTCAAGCAGGGCCATGAGTGTGGCGCGGCCATGTTCCAATGCGACATTGGCAACCTCGCCAGGCAACGAGAACGGCACATAGGCGCTTCCTGCTGAAGTGATGGCAATGCCGTCGCCGCCAGCGCCCATTCGTTCAATCGTTACGCGCGTACTCATCAATCGTTTCTTTTCAATCTTTGCTTTTCAGGCCGGCCAGAAGAAATTCACGGTTGCCATCGCCGCCCTCAATAGGCGAAGGGCAAAGCCCGAGGGCTTCCCAGCCCGGTAATCCATCCAGCCAGTTCCTTAGATCATTTGCAACGCGTTCGCCATCCTTGGGATCCCGCAAAATACCACCCTTGCCGATCGCCTCACGACCAGCCTCGAATTGCGGCTTTACCAGAAGCACACAATGACTCCCCGGCTCTGCCAGATCCAGCGCCGGCGGCAACGCAAGTTTCAGCGAAATGAAGCTGACATCGGACACGACCAGATCCACCCTGCGGCCAGCCAGGTGATCGCGCGTCAACTCACGCGCATTCAATGTTTCAAGGTTGCTGACCCGTAGATCAGCTCTCAACGAGTCGTGCAATTGACCATACCCGACATCAACGGCGACGACGTGATCCGCACCACGGTCGAGCAAAACCTGGGTGAAGCCACCCGTTGATGCGCCAATATCGAGAGCGGTGCTTCCTTTGACATCGATTGCGAAATGATCGAGGCCTGCAATAAGTTTCAACGCGGCACGCGAGACATAGGCACTTGCCGGGTCATCGACAGTGATCACGGTATTTTCCGAGATCGTTGCACCCGGCTTTGTTACGACGACCCCATCCACTTGAACCGTGCCGCGCACAATGGCATCGCGCGCCCGCGACCGGCTGGCAAACAGACCCCTTTCAACCAGAAGCTGATCGAGGCGCATGCGGCTATCTACGCGCGGGCCGGCGCAACGATATGGTCGCGGCCAAGCGCGCCAAAGACCGCTTGCACGATACCTGCGCCGTCGAGCCCGGAGCGCGCATACATGGTTTCCGGCTTGGCATGATCCAGATAAACATCCGGCAAGGTCAGCGTGCGGACACGAAGGCCATTGTCGAGAAGGCCATCCCGGCTGAGGAAATGCAGCACATGCGAAGCGAAGCCGCCGATCGCGCCCTCCTCCACGGTGACAAGCACCTCGTGTTCACGGGCCAGACGGCGGATCAGATCCTCGTCCAGCGGTTTGGCAAACCGCGCATCGGCAACTGTCGTGGAGAGGCCTGCAGCGTCGAGTTCTTCCGCTGCCGCCAGGCATTCCTGCAGCCGTGTGCCAAAGGACAGCAGAGCCACCTTTGAGCCTTCGCGGACAATCCGGCCCTTGCCTATCTGCAAAAACTGTCCGCGTTCCGGCAGATCGACACCGACACCGTCGCCGCGAGGGTACCGAAACGATATCGGACCATCATCATACTCGGCTGCCGTACGTACCATATGGCGCAACTCCGCCTCATCCGAGGCAGCCATGACGACGAAGCCCGGCAATGCGGCTAGAAAACCGGTGTCGAATGATCCAGCATGGGTCGCCCCGTCGGCGCCCACCAGCCCTGCCCGGTCAATCGGAAAGCGCACAGGCAGATTCTGCAGTGATACATCATGCACGACCTGATCGTAGCCGCGCTGCAGGAATGTCGAATAGATCGCGGCGAATGGCTTGAAGCCCTCGCTTGCCAGACCCGCTGCGAAAGTCACTGCATGCTGCTCGGCGATACCGACATCAAAGGTTCGCTTCGGAAAAACCTCGCCGAAAAGGTCAAGGCCGGTGCCACCCGGCATCGCCGCGGTGACTGCAACAATCCTGTCGTCGTGCCGGGCTTCCTCAATCAGGCTGGTGGCAAAAACCTTCGTATAGCTCGGCGCATTCGCTGGTGGCCTGGCCTGCGCGCCGGTGATCACGTCGAATTTGTTGACACCATGATATTTGTCTGCGGCCGCCTCGGCAGGGGCATAGCCCTTGCCCTTCTGCGTGACGACGTGGATCAAGACCGGTCCGTCCATCGTATCCCGGACATTCTTGAGCACTGGCAAAAGGTGGTCGAGATTGTGCCCGTCAATCGGTCCGACGTAATAGAAGCCAAGTTCCTCGAACATGGTACCGCCGGTCCAGAAGCCGCGCGCATACTCTTCCGAAAGCCGCGCTTTTTCCTGCAGGAATTTCGGCAATTTCTTTGCAAGCTGTTTGGCGGTCTCACGAAACGAGCGATAGGCACGTCCTGAAACGAGACGCGCCAGATAGGCACTCATCGCCCCGGTCGGCGGGGCAATCGACATGTCGTTGTCGTTGAGAATGACGATCAGCCTTGCATCGAGCGCACCGGCATTGTTCATCGCCTCGTAGGCCATGCCTGCCGACATCGCGCCATCGCCGATTATGGAGATAACATTGCGCTTTGTGCCGGAAAGATCGCTCGCCACTGCCATGCCGAGACCAGCGGAAATTGAGGTTGAGGAATGGGCGGCGCCGAACGGATCGTATTCGCTCTCGCTGCGCTTGGTGAAACCGGACAGACCACCCTCCTGGCGCAGGGTGCGGATGCGATCACGCCGTCCGGTCAGGATCTTGTGTGGATAGGCCTGGTGGCCAACGTCCCAGATAATACGATCATGCGGGGTATCGAAGACGTGATGGAGCGCAACGGTCAGTTCGACAACGCCAAGTCCCGCGCCAAGATGTCCACCGGTGGTCGAAACCGCGTCGATCAGTTCGGTCCGCAACTCCTGCGCCAGCTGCGGCAGGTCGGCTTCCGGCAATTGGCGCAAATCCGAAGGGATTTTCACGCGATCAAGCAGCGGTGTTTCAAAATTCTTGGCCAAAGCGCAGGTTCCAGTTCCAAGCTCAATTCTAGCCAGCCGTCCCTAAAGGAAAACAGTCAAACCAGCAAGAAGCAGACGTTCGTCCGCTCCCAAGTCAATTTTCGGGCAAGGGTATGAATTCTTCCTCGTCGCCAGGCACGATATCAAACCGCCCGGAACGCCATTCCTCTTTCGCCTGCTCGATCCGCTCTTTCGATGAGGAGACGAAATTCCACCAGATATAGCGCTTTGAGGGCAGAGTAGCACCGCCAAACAGCATGAAATGCGCGCCTTCCGGTGCATGGATGATGATTTCGTCGCCCGCGCGGAACACCAAAAGACGGTCTGCCGGGAAAGTTTCGCCGGCAACTTGCACCGAACCATCCAGCGTGTAGATGGCCCGCTCTTCGGCGGCATTGGCTGGTATCTGAATGTGACTTCCGGGCTGCAGCCGGATGTCGACGTAAAGCGTCTCCGCATGTTGCTTCACTGCGGAACTGGCGCCATGGAACTTGCCCATGACGACGCGCGCTTCCATGCCGTTTTCGCGCAAAATGGGCAGTTCACCCACTGCGGTATTGGCAAAGGCTGGGTCGATTTCCTCCAGATGATCCGGCAGAGCAAGCCAGGTTTGCAAGCCTGAGATCGGCAAGGGTTGCGTGCGCAGTTCTTCCGGCGAGCGTTCCGAGTGCACGATGCCGCGGCCGGCCGTCATCAGATTGACGTCGCCGGGCCTGATGACCATCTCTGTCCCCAGGCTGTCGCGATGGCGTATGTTTCCGTCAAAGAGGTAGGTTACGGTGGAAAGGCCAATATGCGGATGTGGCCGCACGTCGAGAGCATCGGTCGGGCGAAGGATCGCCGGGCCCATCCGGTCGAAGAAGATGAAAGGTCCAACGAGACGACGCTTGGCGCTCGGCAAGGCGCGGCGCACCTCTAGCCCGCCAATATCGCTGGTGCGCGGGATGATCAGCG
>NZ_JBBNAN010000474.1:0-3314 GCF_037994405.1 Phyllobacterium sp. | reverse complement strand
TGCTTTTGTCCATATCGACTTCAGTGGCCCAGTTGACGGCCGGATCGTACTTCTTTGCGACCAGCAATTCGCCGGTTGCACGATCCATAGTGTAGGCGAAGCCGTTACGATCGAAGTGGACGAGAACGTCGCGATCCTTGCCATCGATTTTGATACCATCTGCGAGGATCATCTCGTTGACGCCGTCATAGTCCCACTCATCATGTGGGGTCATCTGATAGAGCCACTTTGCCATGCCGGTATCGGCATCGCGGGCCATGATTGCCATCGACCATTTGTTGTCACCGGGACGCTGGTTCGGATTCCACGTCGACGGATTACCCGTGCCATAGTATATGAGGTTCAACTTGGGATCGTATGAATACCAGCCCCAGGTCGTTCCGCCGCCGATCTTCCACTGTTCGCCTTCCCAGGTGTTGGTTCCGGAGTCGGGTCCGACGGGTTTTCCAAGCTCGGTCGTTTTTTCCGGATCGATCAAGGTATCCTTGTCGGAACCCGTTGACCATGCACGCCATACCTGCTTGCCGTCCTTAATGTTATAGGCCGTCAAAAACCCGCGAACACCAAATTCAGCGCCGGAAATACCGACAATGACCTTGTCCTTCACCACCATCGGAGCCGAAGTACCGGATTCACCCTTGCTGCCGTCCTGTGCTTCCCCGTTTTTGACGGACCACTCAACCTTGCCGGTCTTGGCATCGAGGGCAACGAGTGTCGTGTCGGCCTGATAGAGAAATATCTTGCCATCGCCGTAGGCGACGCCACGATTGACGGTATCGCAGCACATGATCGGGATAACATTTGGATCCTGTCTGGGCTCGTACTTCCAGAGGATCTTGCCGTCATTGTTCAGATCAAGTGCATAGACTGTGTTGGGGTATGGCGCATGGACATACATCACATCGCCGATGACGAGCGGGCCGCCTTCATGGCCGCGTAGCACACCGGTCGAGAACGTCCAGGCAACCTGGAGTTTCTTGACGTTGTCCTTGGTGATCTGTTTGAGTTTTGAGTAACGCGTATTGGCGTAGTCGCCAGTGGGGATCGCCCAGTTCTTGGAATCAGAGATTAAGCCCTGCAGGTCATCATTGGCAAATGCTCCTCCCGCCAATGAGAGCGACATGGCCGTCGTAGCCAATGCAATTCCTATGAGATTCTTGTGTACACGCATTTTGAGTCCTCCCTAAGTTCATATCAATGAACCAACGGACGGAGCCGTTTGAGAGTTGCGGTCCGCGCAATCAGCTCACGCAAATGGGGAAGTATTTCCGGCAGCGTGTCACGACCTAAGCCAGGCGCAGAGGGCACCATTACTGCCACCCCGCTTTGGCCTACGAAAACTGTCACCGCTTCCTTGACGGTAACGTCCTTGAAGCCGGAAACAAGTGAACGATAGGAGAAACAATTGCATTAAGCAAGCATCAATTTATATTTGCTGCATTGCAATCTATAAATTTTGCAATGCAATATTGAGGATTCTATTAGCTTGCACATTGTGCGTATTCGCGCCGTCTTATAATTTTGTTCTTTAGAATTAGATGCGATTTGCGGGCTATTAGTATTTTTTGCTCACTTTATGGAGGATATATATTTAACAGTTATCAAGACGGGCCGGTCTAAATGATGAACGCGACATTCTTTCCTGAACTGAGCCACGCCGTGGAAATTCATCCACAAGCTCGAATGCTGATTATTAAAACGAAACTGATTTGACAATTTTGCCTAGGAAGCGACACTTAAACGTCGAGGAACATACCTTGGCGGTGAGGCCCGGGCCCTCCCCCGTTTGGAGGCTCCACTCCACCGGGCCTCATCTCGCTGCCGACCAAACCTTCTTCTCCAAACGGCGTGGCGCCGATGTTAATCCAAAGAATGCCTGTCGCGCTGCAGTTAACCAGGGTCTTCCTCAATTTGTGTGGTGATTTGTCCAACAAACTGGCTGCCCTGAAGCCGGGCGATCTGTGGCAGGACATCGACAGCCCCGCGGCGTTCCAAATCTACCAGGATGCCCCATAGTTACGGTCTTGTGCCAGCTCCAGTCACCTACGAATGGAGTTCCCGGGTGCCTGGAGCGCAGACATTGCGCTTAGACTACTGTAAAACGGTGTCGTCGCTGACTGGAATGACAAGACGCTTCATCACGCGCGCTCCGGCAGGCTGTCGATGCTGTAACCAAGAAGGTGAACAATTTCAGCTACCTGGTGTGCCCGGCATGCGCAGCGAGAAATGTATTTCGGGCGATCGATATAGCCAGCATCACACAGATTGAGGAAGACCCTAATTAACTGCAGCGCGACAAGTGAGCCGCGTCAACAAAAAACCCCGAGTCTTCGAAGAAGATATGCTCGCCCTCTGGCCAAGTCAGATAGTGGAAACTACCATTTCAAGCATTGCGCGGACTTGCCCAGCCAATGCCTTGAGACGATCGTTTGGGATGGCCAGCATTGAGGCTACTGGATCGATCGCGCTGACCATAACTTGGTCTACGCCGGTCGATCGAACTATCACATTGCAAGGCAACATGGCACCCACTTGGGGTTCAATCTTCATGGCTTCGTGAGCCATCTTCGGATTGCAGGCGCCTAGGATAAGGTAGTTTGCGACGTCCTCGTTTATCTTCTTCTTCAACGTCGCCTTGACGTCAATCTCCGTGAGAATGCCAAAGCCTTCGGCGGCAAGCGCTGCGCGGGTCCTCTCAACAATCTTGCTGAAATCTTCGCCCTGAAATGTCTTGTCTATAGTGTAGGCCATATTTCGTTCTCCGGGACCTGCTGGTTGGGACAATTACATGAGATGCTTTGCGAATGCGACGATGGTGGAGGCACGCCAACCGTTCTATCGCAGACGCTGTCTTGCGATGGCCAATGACCAGCCTCATTTTACCTCGATTCTGGCCCACATTCCGGCCATGTAACGTTCAAAATATCCAACGTCCGTCAATGATCGGATTTCGGACAAACCAAAGTCCTAAGCGAAAACTATCGATTTGCGTTGATCCAGCGCAAACTTAAGCCGGAGCCCAGTTTAAAATCTTGTGATGACCCATGTCTTGAAACCAGCCCAGTCCGCAGCTTATCCGAACCAGCGTCCCGGTGACAACAAATGGTCCATGACCATCATGGCACGCGATGCTGATACCGGCATGGCAAAATGGCTCTATCAGATGACCCCACATGATGAGTGGGACTATGACGGCGTCAACGAGATGATCCTCGCAGATGGTATCAAAATCGATGGCAAGGATCGCGATGTTCTCGTCCACTTCGATCGTAACGGCTTCGCCTACACTATGGATCGTGCAACCGGCGAATTGC
>NZ_JBBNAN010000473.1:0-14586 GCF_037994405.1 Phyllobacterium sp. | reverse complement strand
TGGGCTCGCCTGCAAATTGGAGGCAACTCCCTCTTCGATCTGGATGTTTGATGTGCAGCGTGGCAGAAGGCAAGCCGCCTTCGATGACAACGATGCCAAGCTGCTTCGACATCTTGTGCCGCATTTTTCTCCGGGTTCAACAGATCAGCCGGGATCTGGAATTGACGACGATGGTTGCTTCGTTTCACATCTGTCATTCGGCATTGTTCTCGTCGACAGCCAGATGCGCATTGTCGCTTCGAACGAGGTCGCCAACGCGATCCTTGACCGTCGGAGCAGCCAGATTCGAAACAAGAACGGCGCACTTTGAACAAAGCATCCATCGGATCTCGCGAATCTTCGCCAGCTTGTCGCCAACATTTGTAACATCGGGTCTTGTGGTGCACGAGGACCAGGCGGAGAACATCTCCTGCGGTCAAATCCACTTGATCTGGCGTCAGTCAACCTTGCCGTGTCTGTCCGCCCACTTTTTAAAGGAAGGAACCCCGGCGCAATGTTGCCCCCATGTGCTGCGCTGTTGCTTCGCGAAATTAACTTGCAACTCGGCGCAGATTTTCAGGGTAAATCAGAACACTGTTTGGATTGTCACCCAAAGAGGCGCGAGTGGCGATAGCGCTCGCTTCAGGTCACTCCTTGAAACAGACTGCGCAAGACGAACGCATTGCCTTCAGTACGGCTCGATCGTATCTGGAACACATTTTTTACAAGACGAACACCCGAAGTCAGGGCCAGCTTGTCGCCCTGCTCAAAACTATTCACCCCGTGAATTAGCTGGCAGGGCCGACGACAAGAAGTCGAGTTCGCGTCGAGCGGAGTCCGGAATAGCAGCTACACAGGATCAGCAACGGAACGTGTGTGACACTGTTTCAAGTGGCATTGTAGACTATTAGTCGCCAATCAAAATGAGCCTTTATCGGCATTTTCAAACGAACGTTTATCAGCGAGCTTCGATTTTGAACAAGTGGCCAAGTCCGAATGTAGCTCGAGGGACTTCTTGTCATTGAATTTGCGGCTCATGAGTTAGCGCGCAGTGCGGGACCGTTCTTTAACAATAGCAAATTTTGTTGGCATGTGATCCTCGGATAGGACGTTCAGGTCTTAGAAATCATCATTTCTCCGTACCGCACTCGGTTGACGATTGATTGCTTGATCGACGCTCTAGCGGAATAACTTAGCCGTCTGTGCTCCGCCGCCCTCTGCTCGCGAAATCTATGCCTACTTTAGCGTGAACCTGCCGAAGCCCGCGTTACTGCCTAACAGTCGGGGGACGAACTACGCTTAATTTCTAAGCACGCTCGTCAACTTTTTGTGCAGGGAAGGCAGCTTTGTAAAGAAACCGCAAAAGAATCAATGTCTTCCTGTTTGGCACGCTCCTTGCTTTACTCATAGTAGAGTTGGTGGCTAGGGTTCCGACGCTTTAAAGCGTGCTGGTCCGAGAGCTGCCACCGGTCGGGGAGACATCCCACCGGGTGCACGGCGGGACAAAAGCCCGGGAGACCTCGTTAGCCAAGGGATTGGCGGCGCGATGGTCTATGCCGATCCCTTTTTGAAGAGAAGCAAAAAGGGGAATTTCTATGCAGACTTTTTCGAGAATGCTCTCGATTACCGCACTAGCCGCCTTGCTGGCGTTTGGTTCGACTTCTATTGCCAAGGCCGCACCGAAGACTGACTTCAAAGTCGCCTGGTCGATTTACGTCGGTTGGATGCCGTGGGGTTATGCCGCAGATCATGGCATCGTCAAGAAATGGGCGGATAAATACGGTATCAAGATCGAGGTCACGCAATTCAACGATTATGTGGAGTCGATGAACCAATACACGGCGGGCGCCTTCGACGCGGTAACGCTCACCAATATGGACGGTCTCTCCATTCCTGCTGCCGGCGGCGTTGATACGACAGCAGTCATTGTTGGCGACTTCTCGAACGGCAACGACGCTGTGATCCTCAAGGACAAAAGCTCTCTCGCAGACGTCAAAAGTCAAAACGTCAATCTCGTCGAATATTCCGTTTCGCACTATCTGCTCGCCCGTGCGCTGGAAAGCATCAAGCTGGCCGAGCGCGACGTGAAAGTCGTTAACACCTCCGACGCTGACATGGTCGCCGCCTACAAAACGGTTGATGTGACCGCGGTCGTCACCTGGAACCCGTTGGTTTCGACGATTCTCGAAGAGCCCACCGCCAAGAAGGTATTCGATAGTTCACAAGTTCCGGGCGAAATAATTGATCTGATGGTCGCGAACACCGGCGTTCTCAAGGACAATCCCAACTTTGGCAAAGCACTGGCCGGCATCTGGTATGAAACCGCAGCATTGCTGATGGCGAACAGCGACGAAGGCAAGGCGGCCCGGGAGGCGATGGGTTCCGCGTCCGGCACCGATCTGAAGGGCTTTGAATCCCAGCTTGCCGCCACGAAACTCTTCGACAAGCCGGCCGCTGCGGTCGAATTCACCGCTTCGCCGAGCTTGCCGAAGACAATGGACCTCGTACGCAACTTCCTATTCGAGAAAGGTCTCCTCGGCAACGGGGCCGCGTCTGCGGACGTTATCGGCATCGAGATGCCGAACGGGAAGGTTCTCGGCGACAGTGGCAACGTCAAACTGCGGTTCACCGAGACCTACATGAAGGCTGCAGCCGACGGCTCCCTCTGAGCGATAACCAGACGGCGTGGCTTTGTCCGCGCCGTTTCCGTTCCCTCTCAGAGGAGCTATGTTCATGCGCTGGATCAATACAAGGCCGGGCCGGGGTGCGCAGTTCACATTGCTACTGCTG
This sequence comes from Phyllobacterium sp., assembly GCF_037994405.1. Lineage (GTDB taxonomy): Bacteria > Pseudomonadota > Alphaproteobacteria > Rhizobiales > Rhizobiaceae > Phyllobacterium. The sequence goes on along the minus strand of NZ_JBBNAN010000473.1, from coordinate 11,817 downwards.
CCGTTCGTACTGCTAGTTGCCGCCTATACCGCGGGGTCGGTCGCACGGCTGGCGGAAAATCCAAACGACAAGCTGCTGCCCAATCTTGCCGGTTTTGCTGATGCGATCAATCGCTTGGCCTTCCTGCCGGACCCGCGGACCGGCGAATATCTGCTCTGGTCCGACACCGTCGCGAGCCTTATCCGTCTCTTCGCAGGGCTGGGCATTTCGACGGTAACGGCCTTGCTCCTCGGTATGGCCATCGGCATGCTGCCCTATCTCCGGGCATTGCTTTCACCCTTTGTCGCGGTCATCTCCATGGTGCCACCCCTGGCGCTGCTCCCGATCCTCTTCATCGTCATGGGCCTCGGTGAAAGCTCCAAGATTGCGCTGATCGTCATCGGCGTAGCACCGACAATGATCCGCGACCTTGCTCTCAAAGCCCAGGATTTGCCTCGGGAGCAGATCATCAAAGCCCAGACCCTCGGCGGATCGTCGTGGCAGATCGCACTTCGGGTCGTAGTTCCACAGGTCCTGCCTCGGCTTATCACGTGCTTGAGACTGCAGCTCGGCCCCGCCTGGCTCTTCCTCATCGCGGCCGAGGCGATTTCGTCCGACTCCGGCCTGGGTTACCGCATCTTCCTTGTCCGCCGCTACCTGTCGATGGACGTCATCTTTCCCTATGTCGTCTGGATCACCTTGCTCGCCGTCGTCACCAATTACGTTCTGGACCGCATCCGCATTGCCGTCTTCCCGTGGTCAGAGTTGGAGAAGCAGGCATGAGCGAACTCGTTGTCGAGAACGTCTGGAAGGAATATGGCGACCAGATCGTGCTCGAGAATGTGTCGTTGACGGTCGCATCCCGGGCCTTTGTCGCCCTTGTCGGCCCATCGGGCTGCGGCAAGACGACTTTCCTGCGCATGCTGCTAGGCCAGGAGCAGCCCACCAGGGGCACGATCCTGGTCGACGGCGAACCTATGCCGACAGAACCGGGGCAGGACCGTGGTGTGGTCTTTCAGCGTTACTCTGTGTTTCCGCATCTTACAGTGCTGGGGAACGTCCTTCTTGGAAAGGAATTTTCTAACTCACGCCATAAGGCAAAGCTCTTCGGGGCCGCGCGGCGCAGTGCTGTCGAAGAGGCCCGCAAGCTCATAGCGGAAGTCGGTCTTTCAGGCGCCGAACAAAAATATCCCGCCCAGCTTTCAGGCGGCATGCAGCAGCGTCTGGCGCTTGCCCAAGCACTGATCATGAAGCCGAAGGTCCTGCTGCTCGACGAACCGTTCGGTGCGCTTGATCCTGGTATCCGCGCGGAGATCCACACGCTGATGAAGCGCCTGTGGAATGAAACCCAAATGACTGTTGTCATTGTTACGCACGACATCCGCGAAGCTTTCACCCTTGCCAGCCGCGTCGTTGCCTTCGAGCGGCGACGGGACCGCCCCGAGGAAAAGCAGCGCTACGGTGCGACGATCACCAAGGACATTTCCATCTGGCCACCCCGCCTTGCGGGCGTGCCGTCGAAGTTTAGCCCCGATCGGGACGGCCCGATCGATTCCCTGGGGTATCGCCGGGACGACCCGGCATTGTCAGGAGAATAATCACTATGCACATCAGACGTTCTGCAGAAGAGATCGCCGCCAACCGGCGGCGTTATGAGGAGCATCAACGCAAGGGATTGGAATTCGCGCCGAAGGCACTGCCAGCACCGAGCCCGCTGCCTGCGCCTGTGATCGATGAGGCTACTGTAATCCACGCTGAAACCATTCCGGGCGGCTGGTATTGGTCGACAGCGCTGAAGCGCGGCGAGTCCATCCGTATAGAACAAGGGGGACCCGCCTCGACCGTTGCCTTGGTCGCCTGGAATGCCGCCGACACGAGCGAAAGGTTGAATCTCGCAGATACGGTCAAGGTGCAATGGACGACGGCACTCGGCAAGGGTCGCGTAATCTTCTCTGATATGGGCCGTGTGATGTTCTCCATCGTGGAAGACAGTTCCGGCGCTCACGATTGCTTGATGGGCGGGTCGACGGCGGCATCAAATGCCGCCAAATATCCGGATGTGAAGACGCGTAACACGCGTGACAATCTGGTGCTTGTCGCCGGAAAGCTTGGCCTCGAGCGCCGCGATATTCCCGGTGCGCTCAATCTATTCGCTCCCGTCGGTGTCGACGACGAAGGCGGCTTTCAATGGCATAGCCAGCTCACGAACAATGATGATTACGTTGAACTGCGTGCCGAGATGGATCTGATTGTCGGCTTCTCGAATTGCCCTCATCCTTTGGATCCAGATCCCGTCTATATGCCGAAGACAGTGAAAGTGACACGCGTCCGTTCCGCCTCGCCCGCCGCGGATGATCTCTCCCGCACTGCCACCGCCGAAGCTGTGCGCGGCTTTGAGAACAACGCGCTGATGTTGGCCTCAGGAGTACGCGACAATGATTGATTTCACTCAGACTGCGGCATCGCGCAGTCTTGAAAATGCTGTTCTGGATCATTTCATCCCGGCCGAAGCACCATGGTCCGGTATCGTGCGCAAGGGCCAAACGATCCGCATCGAGGATAGCTACGGCCAGCAAGCAGTCGATACGCTTTTCTATCGAGCCGATCATTTTTCCGAGCGTTACTCCAACCAGGATACGATGCGGGAACAGGGTGCAGCCTATATTGGCACCGGCACCAGGATCATGTCGAACGAAGGCAATGTCATGCTGAAGATGACGGCCGACAGCTGCGGCCGTCATGATACCGCCGCCGGCGCGTGTTCCTGCGAAAGTAATACCGTGCGCTTCGGCCATGGCATCAAATATCTCCACGCATGCCGCGACAATTTTGTGCTCGAGGTGACCAAGCATGGAATGAGTAAGCGCGACATCGTGCCGAACATCAATTTCTTCATGAACGTACCAATCAAGCCGAACGGTGAAATGGCGATCGTCGACGGCATCTCCTCGCCAGGTGACTATGTCGAGCTGGTGGCCGAAATGGATGTGCTTTGCGTCATTTCCAATTGCCCGCAGATCAACAATCCATGCAACGGCTTTGACCCGACGCCGATCCGGATCCTCATCTGGGATGCAGCCCCCGATACCGGGGCGTGAAATATGTTCAGTAAAATCCTCATCGCCAATCGGGGCGAAATTGCCGTCCGGGTTATCCGGACATTGAAAAAGATGGGCATTGCCTCCGTCGCCGTCTATTCCGACGCGGACCGTTTTGCCATGCCTGCGCTTCTCGCTGACGAAGCGGTCCGCCTCGGTCCCGCACCCGCCAGCGATAGCTATCTGAATGTCGATGCACTGATCGCCGCATGCAAATCGACCGGGGCGGAGGCCGTTCATCCCGGATATGGATTCCTGTCGGAGAATATCGGCTTTGCCGAGCGGCTCGCGGCCGAGGGCATCGCCTTTATCGGTCCGCGTCCGGAGCATCTTTCAGCATTTGGACTGAAGCACACCGCGCGCGAACTCGCCGAGGCAAGCGGTGTGCCTCTGCTTCGGGGCAGTGACCTCCTGAAAAGCGTCGAGGACGCACTCTCTGCGGCAAAAGAAATTGGCTATCCGGTCATGCTGAAGAGCACCGCCGGCGGCGGCGGTATCGGCATGCAGCTCTGCGCTGATGCCACAAGCCTTCAAGCATCGTTCGAAAGTGTACAGCGAACCGCACGCGCCAACTTCGGTGATGCCCGGGTCTATCTCGAACGCTTCGTGGCTCATGCTCGGCATGTTGAGGTTCAGATTTTCGGCAATGGCAAGGGCAGGGTGGTGGCGCTCGGCGAGCGGGACTGCTCGCTGCAGCGGCGAAATCAAAAAGTTATCGAGGAGACGCCTGCGCCCGGCCTTTCCCTGGCTACGCGGGCGCGGCTCCATAAGGCTGCGGTCGATCTCGGTTCCTTGGTCTCATACGAATCGGCGGGCACAGTCGAATTCATCTACGATCCGGTCCGCGAGGAATTCTATTTCCTCGAAGTCAATACGCGGCTTCAAGTCGAGCACCCCGTTACAGAAGCCGTCTTTGGCATCGATCTTGTCGAATGGATGATCCGCCAGACGGCAGGCGAGGATATCCTGTCCGGCGCTGATCTGCTAACGCCGAATGGCGCTGCGATCGAAGTCCGCGTCTATGCTGAAATGCCCCATGCTGATTTTCGGCCGAACGCGGGGCTTCTGACAGAAGTCGTCTTTCCTGAGAATGCCCGCATCGATGGCTGGATCGAGACGGGAACTGAGGTGACGGCCTTCTACGATCCGATGCTCGCCAAGCTGATCGTCATGGCTGAGGATCGTCCCGCCGCGATCGAAAAGTTGAAGGCGGCACTTGCCAATACGGCAATTTCCGGCATCGAAACCAATCTGGATTACCTGCGGGCGATCGCGGCTTCGGAGCTGCTCGCCAGCGGTAAGGTCGCGACCACGGCGCTACGAGACTTCGCTTTCGTTCCGGATATCATCGAAGTGTTGGCTCCGGGCGCTCAGTCGAGCCTTCAGGAGCTGCCCGGGCGTCTCGGTTTGTGGAATGTTGGTGTACCACCGAGCGGTCCGATGGATGAGCGATCCTTCCGTCATGCCAACCGTCTTGTCGGCAATGATGACACGACGACTGCGCTGGAACTGACAGTATCCGGTCCTACACTGCTCTTTTATGCCGACACCGAGATTGCACTTGCCGGTGCACGAATGGCCATGACTTGCGATGGCGAAGAGCTGCAGCACAATCAGGCGGTAACGGTACGCGCCGGACAGGTGCTTTCGATCGGGGCAATCGAGGGTGCCGGTCAGCGCGCCTATCTTGCGGTCAGGGGCGGTCTTGTCGCTCCGGTCATACTTGGTTCACGCGCCACCTTCGGGCTTGGCCAATTCGGCGGCAATGCCACCGGCACACTCAAGACCGGCCACGTGCTGCATCTCGCGCGGCATGCCCCCGTTGGGCCACTGAAGCCCGCAATCGAATTTGCCGAACTCACGCGCGAATGGCGGGTCGGCGTGCTTTACGGGCCGCACGGCGCACCGGATTTCTTTCAGCCGGAAGACATCGACACGCTGTTTTCCAACGCTTACGAGGTACATTTCAACAGTGCCCGCACCGGCATCCGGCTTATTGGCCCCGCACCGAAATGGGCGCGCAGCGACGGCGGCGAGGCGGGCCTCCACCCATCAAACCTCCATGACAATGCCTATGCTGTGGGCGCGATCGATTTCACCGGCGACATGCCGATCATCCTCGGGCCGGACGGACCCAGCCTTGGCGGTTTCGTTTGCCCTGCGGTGATTACCCGCGACGAACAGTGGAAAATGGGTCAGTTCAAGCCCGGCGACAGCATTTGGTTTCATCCGGTTTCCCGCCCGGACGATCCTGTTACCAGGCCCGCCATCCGCCGGCCGACGTCCGATGCTGGGTCAGCCATTGTCGGACAGCGGGACAATGGACCGGTCTCTGTAGTCTATCGCCGCCAGGGAGATGACAATCTGCTCGTCGAATATGGCCCGATGGCGCTCGATATCGCGCTTAGGTTACGGGTTCATTTGCTGATGTCAGCCGTGTCGGCGGCCCAGCTTCCCGGCCTTATTGACCTGACACCCGGCATCCGCTCCCTGCAGATCCATTATGATGGCATGACGCTGACCCGAAAGCGTCTGCTTGGACTTTTGGCGGAAATCGAGGCAGGTCTTCCACCAGCAAAGGAGGTGACGGTACCAAGCCGCATCGTCCATTTGCCGCTGTCGTGGAGCGATCCGCATGCCGAACTCGCCATGCGCAAATATCAGGAACTCGTCCGGCCGAACGCTCCTTGGTGCCCTTCCAACATCGAGTTCATTCGCCGCATCAATGGACTTCCCGATGAACAAGCGGTGAAAGACATCGTCTTCGACGCCAGTTATCTGGTGCTGGGTTTAGGCGACGTCTATCTCGGCGCACCGGTCGCGACGCCCATCGATCCGCGCCATCGCCTCGTCACCACCAAATACAATCCGGCCCGTACCTGGACGCCGGAAAATGCTGTCGGTATTGGGGGCGCATATATGTGCATCTACGGCATGGAAGGACCGGGCGGTTATCAGCTTTTCGGCCGCACGATTCAGGTCTGGAACACCTGGCGGCAGACGACCGCCTTCGCGAAAGGTAAGCCGTGGCTTCTCAATTTCTTCGATCAGATCCGCTTCTTTCCGGTTAGCCATCAGGAATTGACGGAAGCGCGTGCCGCCTTTCCGCATGGCGGTTATCAGGTCAAAATCGAGGAGACGGAGTTCTCGTACGCCGCTTATGAGAAGGAACTGAAGCGGAACGCCCAATCCATCGGGAACTTCAAGAACACACAGCAAGGCGCCTTTGACGAAGAGCGGCATCGCTGGAAGGAAGCCGGACTCGACAGCTTCGTTAGCGATGATGGTGGCGGAGAAAGTCCGGACGCCGATATTCCGGCTGGGTGCTTCGGCGTTGCCAGCAGCATTCAGGGAAACATCTGGAAACTGCTCGTCGAGCCTGGGGCAACTGTTGAAGCCGGCGACGCACTCGCCATTATCGAATCCATGAAAATGGAATTTCAAGTCAATGCTCACGCTGCCGGCCGTGTCCGCGAACTGCGCGCAGCGCCCGGGCGAAACGTCAAAGCCGGCGATATCATCGTTATCCTGGAGGACTGCTAACATGCTGCCGACAATTCTCGATCTTTCAAGCCTTTGTGCGGCCTATCAATCCGGCCTGACACCGCTCGATCTCGTTGAAACGGTGATCACTCGCCGCACCGCATCAAACGATCCGGCGATCTTTATCACCCCCACGCCGGACGAGGACTTACGGGCCGCAGCACGCGGTCTGATGGCGCGAGCGCCAGAGCCAAACAGCATGCCGCTTTGGGGTGTGCCCTTTGCCGTGAAGGACAATATCGACGTTGCAGGCTTGCCGACCACGGCTGGATGTCCCGCCTATGCCTATAATCCGGCCACGGATTCGACTGTCGTCGCGCGTCTCAAGGCCGCCGGCGCTATCGTCATCGGCAAGACAAATCTGGACCAGTTCGCGACGGGTCTTAATGGAACGCGCTCGCCGCATGGCGCCCCGCGCTCCGTTTTCAATCCAGACTACATTTCGGGCGGATCGAGCAGCGGATCGGCGGTCGCAGTCGCGTCCGGCCTTGCCAGTTTCGCTCTCGGCACAGATACGGCCGGATCAGGGCGCGTGCCTGCCTCGTTCAACAACCTTGTCGGTATCAAGCCGACGCCAGGACTGTTGCCGAACACCGGCGTCGTTCCCGCCTGCAGAAGTGTCGATTGTGTGACGATCTTTGCTGCGACGGTCGGGGACGGGGTCGCCGTTCGGAAGGTGGCAGAGGGGTTTGATGCCGCCGATCCGTTTTCGCGCGAAGCCAAGTGGGCTTCGCTTCCCGTGTCAGGGCTCCGGATCGGTGTCCTCGAAAGTGCCGAGCGGGAATTCTTTGGCGACGCCGGAGCCGAACGGCTTTATGATCAAGCGATTGAATTAGTGAAGGCGCTGGGTGCAACCATAGTACCCTTTGATTACGGACCCTTCCGCGAAGCTGCAGCTCTGCTCTACGAAGGGCCGTGGGTGGCCGAACGGCTGGCCGCTGTAGAGTACTTTCTTGCAACCAACGCAGACGATTTCGATCCGACAGTCCGCAAGATCATAGAAGGTGCCAGGGGCAAGTCGGCCGTCGATGCGTTCAACGGCCGTTATAGGCTCGAAGAACTGCGCCGGAAGACCGACGCTGAGTGGGAAAAGGCAGATATCCTGCTTCTGCCAACCGCACCGACAACCTATACGGTCGCCGAAATGAAAGCTGACCCGATCGTGCTCAACGGTCGCCTTGGGCGCTACACCAATTTCGTTAATCTTTTGGATTGCGCCGCCATTGCAGTGCCGGCGGGCTTTGATAGCGAAAGTCATCTTCCGGCCGGCGTCACGCTTGTTGCGCCGGCCTTTGCCGACGATGCCTTGGCGCCTCTAGCCGACGCGCTGCACCGTGCGGCCGCACCCGGAATGGGAGTCGACTTTGGGGCGCAGATACCCGTGGGGAGCGCTATCATGCCTGCGGGCGATGGCTTCGTACCGATCGTCGTGGTCGGGGCGCATCTCTCTGGAATGCCGCTCAATCATCAACTCACCGCACCGGGTGGACGCCTGCTGAAAACCTGCCAGACGGCGCAAGACTACCGGCTGTTCGCGCTTCCCGGGACGGTCCCGCCTAAGCCCGGCCTCATCCGAGAACCCGGTTTCAAGGGCTCAGGACTCGAAGTCGAGGTCTGGTTGATGCCTCCCGATGCATTCGGCCACTTCGTACAAAACATCCCGGGCCCTCTCGGCATCGGCAAGGTCGCGCTCGATGACGGTTCCAGTGTCCCCGGCTTTCTCTGCGAGGCACATGCGGTCCGTGGAGCTGAAGATATCACTCATCTCGGCGGTTGGCGCGCGTATCTGCGTTCACAAAAATGAAACTTTTGCTGATGGAAAGCCAAAGTATGTTGCTTGCCAAGACTATAGCGAAGTTGCTCCTCGAGGGAATTAAAGCCCGAGCTGAATTCTTGATGCTACCTGCCAGCAGTGGAACGCAGGACACCCCAACAGCGCTGACTAGAAACGCGGATCCCGAGTCGTCGAGACCTAGCGGGAAAGGCGGTTCGCCGAAGTGACGAATGTAACTGCGATCGCATACGTACGTTACAGGTAAAATTCGGCGGTGTAACCTTAACTTGCCGCCGTTGCTGATCAGACCCAATGGTGTCTTTGATGGAGCAGTTATGCTGCCGTCACGCATGCAAATTGGTGACGATCTATAGAGGCGGCGCAAAGAGCAGCACTGGAAGTGTGCCCGGAGACCAAGAGGACCCATGAACATGCATTCGAGCTACGACTGGACGGGAGAACGGGCGCGTCGACAAAAGCACATGACGATGTTGGCACGCACTCTGTTGGCAGCGAGCACGGCTCTTGCCATCATATGGCCTGTCGTCGAGCAATTCACCATCCTTGCTGCGTGACAATCGGATCTCGATCCGCTCATTGTATACCGGGGAGAAATTGCGATGGAACCCTGTGCCGCCCTACCGCAGAATTCTATTTGTCATCAGCCATTTCACGGACCGGGGCCACGCGTAGTTTGCACCCATGCGAAGATCGGTAAAGCCCTCCGAAACATGTCTCCCGGTTTCAGCGTCAAGGATGCGAATGAACATAGTATGCTCTGTTCGGTTGACGCGCGTTACGACGCCTAGGAGGGCAAGAGACGCGCCGTGCTCTTTGGCAATTTGGCCCTCACAGCCCCCGCAGTTACGCAAGCCGTGCGGCGCAGCCGCTTTCTCATCCCTCGCTGGCACATCAATTACTGTAAAACGCCCAGACTGGGAAAGCATTTCCTTCGCAACTTGCGCCGACTCGGACAGATAGCGCCTATCGTGCTCGTCCGGGGGAATTATTCCTGCCCCAGCGCTCTTGTCCTCCAATTCGAAAGGAAACACTTCGATTGACATCGGCTTTGTCTGCTGAGCCTGCGCAAATGCGCAGATGCTTACAATAAACGTCATCAGGACAGTCAATGTGCGAATGCCCATGGTAGTCCTCCCGTCAATGTGACGTCCATTGTACACGGCTTGACCACCCGAATCACGATGAAAGCAGCGGAAATTCGACGCTTTGAGTGTGGCGTGGAGGTTTCACTCAGCCTCGGTGGAATGTTGGGCGCTGTTGCAAAAACTTGATTGCGCGATTTGGCGTTGGTTATTTTGCAGCCGGCTTTTCAATTAACGATTTCAAGTGGCGGCATTTTCGCGGTGAAGTGATCCTCTCGGCGGTCCGTTGGTACTGCAAAATACGGGGTCAGCTATCGGAACCTTGAAATGTGCTGTGTGAACGCGGTGTCGATGTCGACCACAACGATTTCTCGTTGGGTTCAACACTATGCGCCGGAGATGGAAAAGCGCCTACGCTGCTACTGCAAGCGACCGTCGATGTGGCGCAGCGGGCGGGTCGATGAGATTATGTGAAAGTGAGGGCAAGTGGGTCTATCTATACCGGGCCCTCGACAAGCACGGCGACACCGATTTCTATCTGTCCCCGACCCGCAATGCAAAGGCCACCAAACGCTTCCTGTGCAAGGCACTCGCCAACTTGAAGAATTATCCTAGTTTGCTGAAACGCGACACCGCTATTCAACGTCGGGAGCCGCTCCCCAGAGAGATGGAATGGGCTGCGGCTGTGACCAACGGAGGACCAACGGAGCAAGCCGCGCTTCTGCCTTGACGGCGGCTTTCCGGCCAGAAACCGCCTCGCTCGGCGGGAGCAAGCCTTCCCGAGGCGGCACCACGAGGCAAGTCATCACCCAAGGGCTACCGTTCAGCGCAACCCTCTCGAATGTGCGGTACAGCCGCCTACCCACCAAGGCATCCGTCAGTTCTCTGACGGGAATTGTGGGTCAACGTTCATACTTATTTCAGTCACCAATTTGCGGCGGAGAGCCGTGGCGTAGTCGCTTTGACCCGTCGGCTTCATTACGAAAGCCTCGGGACCGCCAATGACATAGTCGGCAAAATAGGATGCCAACTGATGGCCAGGATTTTCGTCCTGGGCTGGAATAGCAATCGCGTTGATCGTGTATCCTTTGGCAATTGCCTTCAGCTTGCTCGGCTGAACAGGAAGCCCGTCGTTATTCTCTCCATTGGCAGAGACGTCGATTATTTTTTTGGTGGCCCTTCCTGGAAACTGATCAAGCAACAGACTTGCAACGTCGATGGCCGAGGAAAAGGACGTGCCGCCTCGCCCCCTGCGGCTAAAGCCAGTGTCCCCCCTCTCATCGATAACCAGGGCGGCCGCTTCGGCATCTTCAAGCCCGCAGATATTCGTCCAGGGCAGCACGGTCCTTACGCGCCCCGGCTGGCCCATTCAAAATAAGCAATGCTAATGCAACCAAGATAATTGCCGGCAATGGCCGCAACGATCTCGGGCGAAGTAAGGGCAGCGGCATGTCCCTTGCGCTGCAGGTCGGCAGTAGTCTTGGAGGAAGTCATGCAAACGAACGAAACAGCCGAAATCATGCGTCGGTTCAATCAGGCGTTCCTCGATCACGAGCCCGCGATCCTCAAAGACCTGATCGCACCGGACTGCGTCATGGAGTCGATTCAGCCGGCGCCCAATGGAACGCGGTACGAAGGCTATGACGCCTGCCTCGCGTTCTGGGAGGCCCTCGCCACGGAGCCGGTTACCTATTTCGACGTCGAAGACACGATCGCGATGGGCGACCGCGCTATCATCCGCTGGCGTTTCAATTTCGGCGACGGTCGGTCGGTTCGGGGCGTCAACTTGATGCACGTCCGCGACGGCCGGATCGTCGAAGCGCTGGGTTACTCAAAATCGCCCGGTCAGTCCGCTCCACTACCTGAGTGACCGCTAGACAGTGGTTTCCTCGCCGCCGAACCGACACGTCCGGGGAGCCACTCGGATAAGTCGGCTAGCGGAGAGCGGGTGACCACTGCCTTCCGCCACTGACAACAAACCGATTAGTATCTCAAAGGAGGAGCGCTCGTGATTATCATAGCTGGCCACTCACGGACCAGGAACGTAATTGAGCGCGACGCTGCCGTGGCCGCATTCGCGAACATGGTCGAAAGAGCAAGGAAGCAAAAGACGGTTGCCTTGATATGTCGATGGGCGCGGACTCGGTCGATCCGGAGCGCATCAACGTCTTTGAATGTTGGCGCGACCAGCAGTCGTTGGACGCCTGGCGCAAGATCGCGAGACCGCCGAAGGTCGCTATCAGGGAAACCCGGGTAAAGCTGTACCGTACTGACAAGTGGGAAAATATTTTGGTTTTTTATTCTCATTGTGGATCAATGT
>NZ_JBBNAN010000472.1:0-5570 GCF_037994405.1 Phyllobacterium sp. | reverse complement strand
CCTTGACCTTGACGCCCGCCTTGCGGCCGCCCGGCTCTTCGGTCTTCAGCACCTTGAGGCGCGGCTTGGTGTCGACGCCGTAATCGGCTGCGGACTTTTCGTCCAGCGGCTTCTTCTTGGCCTTCATTATGTTCGGCAGCGAGGCATAGCGCGGCTGGTTCAAACGAAGATCGGTGGTGATGATGGCCGGCAGCTTGATTTCGATGGTCTGCAGCCCGCCATCGACTTCGCGCGTCACCTTGGCGGTATCGCTGCCAAGCTCAACCTTGGAGGCGAAGGTGCCCTGGCTCCAGCCGAGCAGTGCCGACAGCATCTGGCCGGTCTGGTTGGCGTCGTCATCGATTGCCTGCTTGCCGAGAATGACCAGCCTTGGCTGCTCCGCTTCAACGACACCTTTGAGGATCTTGGCGACGGCCAGCGGCTCGACGATGTCATCGACCTTGACGAGAATGCCGCGGTCGGCACCCATGGCGAGCGCGGTGCGGATGGTTTCCTGCGCCTGCGCCGGTCCGATCGACACGACGACCACTTCCTCGACCTTGCCGGCTTCCTTCAGACGGAGCGCTTCCTCGACGGCGATTTCGTCGAACGGGTTCATCGACATCTTCACGTTGGCAAGTTCAACGCCGGAGCCGTCGCCTTTTACCCTGATCTTCACGTTGTAATCGACTACCCGCTTTACCGGTACGAGGACTTTCATGGGGACTCCCTCTCATATGAACGAAAGGCAGATTTAACTGCCTCATTATAGCACCCGCTTGCCGGATGCCGACATTGAGGTGAAAAAAACGACACGTCTGGTGCCTGAGTTGCGCGGGACCGTAATTATCAGTGACGTAAAGGTCAATCGCCGACTCGGTGTCTGGTCAAACTTCAACCGATTGAATGGTCGACGCCTAGCGCCCCCACTTGATGGGTTCCGTTTCGGGGGCCGCCGGTCCGGGGGCTTTTTCGATCACGACCGCACGCGGCGAGACAATAGCCCGGTCAAAGAGCGGCACACTTCGGCGCTTGAAAATGACGATCAGCACGGCACCAGCGATGATCCCGCCGACATGGGCGGGCCATGAAACCTGCTCCTCACCGCCCCATGCGAGCATCAGGAATTGCGTCGCGACCCACAGGACGAGGGGATAGATGGCAGGAATGCGCAAGGGTATGCGTCCGAAAGCCAGCACCCAGACTTTCACGCGCGGATGCAGCAGCAGATAGGCCGAGACGATGCCGGCAATGGCGCCCGAGGCGCCAATGAGCGGTGCTTCGGAATTGGGCAGGATCAGGCCGTGCAGGAATGCGCCGGCTGCGGCACACAGAAGATAGAAGATCAGAAACTTGATGTGTCCCAGCGCGTCCTCGACATTGTCGCCGAATACCCAAAGGAACAGCATATTGCCGCCGAGATGGAAAATATCGGCATGGAGGAAGGCGTAGGTGATGTAGGTGAAATCCGCTGGCACGAAATGATAGTTGGCGGGCAGGATCGCCAGATCGTGGATCACCGCTGGTATATAGCCGAGCCCGACCGCCGCGGCTTGCGCGTAGTCGCCGGAGACGCTCATCAGTGCGAAGACAAGCACATTGATGGCGATCAGATACAACGTCACATATTGTAGTTTGATGTATTTGAGACTGTTGGCGTCATGCAATGGAATGAACATTGTCGCCGGCCCCCTGCCTCAACGATTCTTCGCGTTCAGCGATTATGACCGGGCACCCATAACACGTCCCTGGCGCCATTGTCATTGACCACTCGGGCGGCGACAAAGAGAAAGTCCGAAACACGGTTTATGTATTTCAAAGCGGCTGGTGTGACCGCCTCATCCGGCTTTCGCGCAAGTTCGACCATGTGCCGTTCGGCGCGGCGCGCGACAGTGCGGGCAAGGTGCAGCGCGGCGGAAGCGGGAGAGCCGCCGGGCAGCACGAAGGAGCGCAAGGGCGCAAGGCTGGCGTTCAGCCGGTCGATGTCCGCCTCGAGGCGCAAAACCTGGCTGTCGATGATCCGCAGCGGCTCGTAAGGCAGCGTCTGACCTGTGTCGGGCGTCGAAAGGTCGGCGCCAAGATCGAACAGATCGTTCTGGATACGCATGAGCATGGCGTCGAGTTCGGGGAAGTCCTTTTCCGTATAAAGCCGCGCAATGCCGATGCAGGAATTGGCCTCGTCCACTGTTCCATAGGCTTCTACCCGCAGATCGTGCTTCAGCCGCCGCTCGCCGCTGCCGAGGCCAGTCGTGCCGTCATCGCCCGTCCGCGTGTAGATCTTGTTGAGCTTGACCATGAGAGCACTAGCCTGCGGAGCGGTGGAAATAGATGGCGCCGACAATGAGGATGATGGCGATCAGCTGCAGGAAGATACGCAGTTGCATCATCCTGTTGGAGAAATTGGCGTCGCCGCCTTTCATCATGTTGCGCAGGCCAATGAGCAGCACAATCGTAACCGCGGCGATGGCGACGACTGCCAGAAATTTGAAGATGATATCCATGGGTACTTCCTTGTCGATCAGGCCGCCGTTGGCTCTGATCTTATCATGATTGGCTCGCAAGCATGCGGTATAGCGCACGTTTTGACAGAAATCTGCGGGCAAAGACGGTAATTTTTGCCGGGCGTGTTACCAGATAATGGGGTCGCGGACGGGGATTTTCCAATGCGTCCTTGAGCACCGCATAGACAGCCTCGGGGCCGAGCTTGTATTTCGACTTTGTGCCGCCGCCCGACAGCCGGGCAATCAACCGGCGGTAGTCGTCACGGTGCACCGAGTTTTCGGCGTCAATGTATCTTTCGAACTGCTTGAGCGCGTTATGGGTGAACCGCGTCGCGATGGGGCCGGGCTCGATCATCGACACCTGGATGCCTGAGCCTTCGAGTTCCATGCGCTGAACCAGCATCAGGCCCTCCAGCGCAAATTTGGACGAGACATAGGCGCCGCGCCATTTCATCGGCACGAGCCCCAGAATCGACGAGCAATGGACGATCCGGCCATGACCCTGCTTGCGCATGACAGGAACAATGTGCTGCGTCAGTTCATGCCATCCGAAGAAATTGGCGTCAAACTGTTCCCGCAGCGCGCCGATCGGCAAGTCTTCCGCCGCACCTGGCAGCGAATAGGCGCCATTGTTGAAGAGCGCATCGAGCGTGCCGCCGGTTTCACTCAGAATGGTGTTTACGAGCGCTGCAATCGACTCCGGTTCGCGGTAGTCGAGATAGTGGGCAGAAAGGCCGTCAGCCTTGAGCGCGTCGATATCCGCTGGTTGGCGAGCCGTGGCAAAAACGGTCCAGCCATTGGCCTTCAGGGCCCGGGCGCAATAGGCACCTATCCCGCTGGAACATCCTGTGATCAAAATCGTTCTGGAACGGGTCATGTTTACCGGATGCTTCAATTCAGTCGGTTGAATAAGAAAAGACTTCACATATTAGCCAGCGCCTTGCAATCTCAGGCATCAGGGGGGCAAATCATCATTGATGCGTAAAGTATATGCTTTTCTCCGGCGCGTGCTTGTAGATGCGGTGGGGCATTTTCTAAACGATGATGGTTGGGCGCTGGCCAGCCACGTCGCACTTTCCGGCATGATGGCTCTCTTCCCGTTTCTGATCTTCGCGACGTCCCTTGCCAGTTTTCTCGGCGCCAGTGCTTTCACCGATACGGCTGTCCATGTGATCTTCGATACCTGGCCGGAGGTAATCGCAACGCCGATCGCACGGGAGGTACGCAACGTCCTCAACGTCCAGCGTAGTGGACTTCTGACGATCAGCGTGATTGCTGCCGCCTATTTCGCCTCCAATGGCATCGAAGCGCTGCGTGTTGCGCTCAACCGGGCGTACCGGGTTAACGATACACGCTCGATCATCTATTGCCGCTTGCAGAGCCTGGGCTTTGTCGTCGTGGCGACAATCGGCATCATGGCGATCAGCTTTCTGCTGGTCCTGGCGCCGCTCGCCGTGCGCATTGCCGAAAAATGGATACCGGAGATTGCGCTCGTGTCCGGAACGATCGGTTTCTGGCGCTATGTCATCGCGACAGCCGTGCTGGTCGTCGGCCTGCTTGTCGTGCATCTGTGGCTGCCGGCGGGGCGCCGGCGGCTAATCGATATCCTACCCGGTATCCTCTTGACGCTCATTGCCTGGACGGCCGGCGCCACGATCTTTGCGAGCTATCTCGAAACCTTCGCGACCTATGTTTCGACCTATGCGGGTCTTGCCTCCATCATGGCGGCCATTGTTTTTCTTTATATCATCGCGGCGATCTTCATCATCGGCGCCGAGATCAACGCCGCGATCATCCGCTATTGGGAAGGCAAGGCGGCCGAGCGCCTTTAGAGCCTTTCTTGCTTGGTCCGAATTCACCCGGCCCACTGGTCGAATCGCATTTCTCTCGAAATGCGGTTAATTCGACCAGCGGGTTTGAAAGCTGGTTGGTTTGCTTTGGCAAACCAATGGCTGGGTTTCCGGCTGGCGGACATCCACTTCGTCAGGCGGCTTCGTCCGATGGATAAACATCGGCCTCGCCACCTTCCGCGTGGATTGTCTCGCCATCCGGGAAACAGAACTGCTTCTATCCAAGCAAGAAAGGCTCTAACCCGTCGACAGGGCAACGCCCATCGTCGCGACAAACATGCCGACCAATTGGAACCATGTCAGCGTCTCACCGAAGAGCGCATAAGCCATCAGGGCAGTAACACCCGGTACCAGATAGAACAAGGATGCTACCTTCGATACCGCGCCCTGATTGATAAGAATCATCAGGAGCAGCACTGCGCCGAGCGAGAGGACAAACACCAGCCAGAACATCGCGAATATCAGCGGCCCTGACCAGATAATGATATGCGTCTCGAAGGCGAGCGAGAAGACGCCGGTAAGCACTGCAGCGCCAAGATATTGCAGCGCTGTCCCTGCTTTCAGATCAATAGCGCCCACAAAGCGTTTCTGCCACACGGTGCCGATGCTGATGGCAAATACCGATATGATCGAGGCTGTCACCGTCGCTGGCGTGATGCCGCCGGCAGAAATCGAGAGTTTGGGCCAAAGAACCATGGCGACGCCGACGCAGCCGACGGCCAATCCGGCCCAATAACGCGGCTGGATTTTCTCGCCGAGGGCAACACCGGCAATCAATGCAGTGATCAGGGGCTGCAGGCCGACGACCAGCGCTGACATTCCCGCAGGAAGTCCGTTGTGGATGGCCCAGAATGCAGCGCCCAAATAAACGCCGTGGATGAGGCAGCCGGCAATGATCGCATGCATGGCGCCGCGCCTACCTGGCCAGCGGTTCCCAGCCAGAACAACCCAGACACCAAGGATTGCGCCTGCAATGAGAAACCGTGCCGCTAGGAACAGGAACGGCTCCATATAGGGCATGGCATAACGGGCACCGATGAAGCCGGTGGCCCAGAGCACGACGAACAGGGCGGGGAAAAAGCGAACAGGCATGGTTGGGGACCGGGTCGGTGTGAGGAGTGCTGCTGTCTATATCAACAAATGCGTGACTACCAGTTGTTGTTTTTTGCCGCGATTCGGCTGGCGAGCACAGATGATGACGGTTATCTCTCCCCCACAAGCGGGGAGATAACCGCGTGAT
>NZ_JBBNAN010000471.1:0-24263 GCF_037994405.1 Phyllobacterium sp. | reverse complement strand
ATCTCGAACAGGCTGGATGGGAAGTACTCACTAAGGTGTTGACCACGGCAGGCGGCCAGGAGCTTGAGGATTTCCGAAAGCGGCATGGCGTAGGCGCGGATGGGGCGCTCGACTGGAAGACGTTCGTTGAAATGAAGGCCACCGGTCGCGGTCCCGCGCCCAGCATCGAAATGAGCACGACCGAATTCGAGAGGGCGAAGAAAGAAGGCATGGGTTTCATGCTAGCTTTGGTGTCTGGCCTTGAAACCGGGGAGAAGCTGGAGGTTAGGCTGATCTTCGATCCTGCCAACCGCGTCTCCTGCAAGCCGACCCACGGGATGCGCTTTTATGCGCTTGATGAGGCTCCAGCGGCGGTGGTGAGCTTCGACGAAGGAGGGACAGAGGTAGGCAGTCCCTAACCGGGTCAGCGATGGGGCCGTAGGGAGCCGGTCAGCTTGCTTTCTCCGACTGGAGTTTAGTGACATTCGTCCACCAGGATGCTCGGGGAATTCCGGCCCAAAGCCTCCGTTTATGGGAAGTGCTTATTTGCGTCGCGGGGACGCGCATCGCAAGGCGGATCACGCGGCGCAAACTGGACTTAAATTTGGTGATTGCAGTCCTTGACCAATCTCATCTCATCCAATATATATAAATGAGTAATAACTCACTCACTTTCAGCTAGCGGAAATATGGCGCGTCCCCTCAGTGAAGAAAAGCGACAGGCACTGCTCAATGCAGCGGCGGACTTCGTCGCCAGCCTGGGCACTGGCGCGTCCACGGCTAAGATCGCAAAGGCTGCTGGCGTTTCTGAGGGAACCCTCTTCACTTACTTTCCGACTAAGGACGATCTGCTCAACCGACTTTTTCTCGAGATCGAAACCGACCTCACAGAGACGATGCTGGCGCCATATCCCGCGGACGCCTCCCCCAAAGACCGACTATTCGCGGTCTGGAACCGTCTGATCGACTGGGGACTGGCTCACGCCACGGCGCGCAAGGCCCTTCGCCAGTTGAAGGTGTCGGATCGCGTGACAGCGGAAAGCCGGTGCCGGTGCCACGCCATGCAGCGGGATGCTCGGGCGATGGTGGAGGAGTGTCTCGCTGGCCATGCCGCGCCTGACAGAATAGCCTTTTACATTGATACCATTCTCTTCGACTTGGCCGACATCAGCATCAACGCGATCACCGCCAAACCCGAGGAAAGTGATGCCATCCGACAAGCCGGGTTCGACCTGTTCTGGAACGGGTCTGCAGCCTAAGTTTTAACTGATAAATGAGTATGTAGTCACTCATTGTAAGGAATGAAAATGTCGATTAGCAAGGGTTTCACCGAAGCCGAAGTTCCGGATCAGTCCGGCAAGACCTTCATCGTTACGGGCGCCAATGCCGGCGTCGGTTTCGAGATCGCGCGCGTCCTCGCCACCCGACGCGCACGTGTCCTGCTAGGCTGCCGCGATCAGGCAAAAGGGGAAGACGCGATCGCCCGGATCCGAAAGATCACGCCCGCCAGCGAACTAGCATGGCTGCCGCTCGATCTCAGCGATCTTGAATCCGTGCGAGCGGCAGTCGAAATCGCTGGAAAAGAGCCGCGCCTCGATGGGCTGATCAACAATGCGGGCGTGATGAACCCCCCGCTTATGCGGACGAAGCAGGGGTTCGAACTGCAATTCGGCGTCAACCATCTCGGTGTCTTCGCGCTTACCAGTCTGCTGTTGCCCAAGCTCGCCGAGACGCCGGGCGCGCGCGTGGTCGTGACCTCGAGCGTCGCGCATCTGAAGGCCAAGATCGAATGGGATGATCTGAACGCCGACAAGAGCTACCAAAAGAATGATCGCTACGGCGCCAGTAAGCTGGCGAACGCGCTGTTCTTCTTCGAACTCGATCGTCGGCTGCGCGCGGCGAAGTCACCCGTCACGGCGATCGGCGTCCACCCTGGCATCGCCGCAACGAGCCTTGGTCGTCACATGGGGCTTGCCCAGCTCGCAGGCCCGATCGTCGGTCTGGTGCTCAACAGCGCTGACAAGGGCGCGTGGCCGGCGCTTCTGGCTGCGACCGGCAACGCGGCACCTGGGGGGTATTACGGTCCCACCGGCTTTGGCGGAATCCGCGGTGTAGCCGGCAAAGCAAGGCGCGCGCCGCATGCCGAAGATCCAACACTTGCGAAGCGGCTGTGGGAGGTCTCGGTGGCGATGACAGGGATCGATCCCGGTCTCCCGGCCGCCTGATTTCACTCATTGGGCGGTATTGCGCCGCACCTACCTCTTCAAATGGAAACGGTGATCATATGTCGGAAAAAGTCTGGTTCATCACGGGTGCCTCACGCGGATTTGGCCGCATCTGGGCTGAAGACGCTCTCAAGCGGGGTGACAAGGTCGTCGCAACCGCGCGATCTCTGGCCGCTATCGCGCCCCTTGCCGATGAGTTCGGCGACGCCGTCCTGCCTTTGGCGCTAGACGTGACCAACCGCGATCAGGTTGCCGATGTCGTCGCGAGGGCGCACGCGCATTTCGGCCGTCTGGATATTGTCCTGAACAATGCCGGCTATGCGCTCGTCGGCGCGATTGAGGAAGCGAGCGAGGCCGAGGTTCGCGCCGAGTTCGATACCAACGTTTTCGGTCCTCTCACCGTTATCCAAGCAGCCCTTCCATTTCTGCGCGCGCAGCATAGCGGCCATATCATCGGCGTCTCGAGCGTCGCGGGGGTCTATGCCGGCGCGATCACCGGCTTCTATCACGCCTCCAAGTGGGCGTTCGAAGCACTCCACGAGAGCCTTTCGAAGGAAGTCGCACAGTTCGGCATCAAGGTCACGCTCCTGGAGCCCGGCCCGTACGCGACAGGCTTTTCGAGCCAGTCGTCGCTGAAGCTTGCCATGGGCATCGACGCCTATGCCGAGACGCGAGCGCAAGTGTTCGCCGCCGGCGCAAGCACGGAATTCGGCGATCCTGCTGCAACCTCGGCGTCCCTGTTCAAGGTCGTGGATTCGGCGGAGCCTCCGCTGCGCATCTTCCTTGGCACCGAAGGGCTGCCGGTGGCGCGCGCGGCCTATGCCGAGCGTCTCGCCGTTTGGGAAGCCTGGGAGGATGCTTCGAATGCAGCCCAAGGCAAGCCCAAGAAACAAGCCCTCGACCTTTGATGGGATGGAGCATGAGACTGGAGCGTCTCCGCCCCAGTCTCATGCTCGCGAACTGCGAACTGGCTGCTTGTGGCCGAGAGATTCTATCAGAAACGGATCGGCGATGGGCTGAGCGGGTGCGTCCCGCCTTTCCCGAATCCACCCGTCACGGACATACCTGCGATCTAAATGAACCGGCAGCTTTCAGGAACACGCCAAGGCCTCCTGATCGACTGGAATGACGGCGCATTGCAGCCTTGCTGTTCGTTCCAAAACGGCCGATCTGCTTCGGGGCCGTGAAGAGACCAGCAGGTTTCGGAGCGGGAAGGTCAAATAGCAGCCCTTCCTGCAGGCGGCCTGGCCATGGCCGTTGCCGACCCGGAGCCGTCATAAGGTCTTTGGTGGTGGTCTTACCACGGCATCGATGAACGGTGCGTTCTGGGCTAGGTATTCCTCGATGCCGCTCTCGTTTGTCGACTCCAACTCTAGCTTCAGGCTTTGATATCCGCGCCGCAATTCGTCATCCTTCGCGGCCATCCGGGCCGGCGTTTTTCCGAGTGCCTCGGCGATCTCCCCGTTGGCCTTGCCGGCAGCGATCAGGCTCGGAATATCGGCTCGCGCGGCGTCAGGGGATCCAATGTCATGATTGCCCGGCAGCTTCCAGAATGAGCTTGGTGATCTCATTTGGATGCGAAATGAGCGACAGATGGCTGGATTTGAGTTCGATGGCTTTAGCGCCCATGCGTCTGGCCATGAAACGCTGCAGGTCTGGATTTATCGTCCCATCTTGCGTCGAAACGGCGTAGTAGCTTGGCTTGGAGCGCCAAGCAGCGTTTGAGGTTTTGCCGGTGAGCAACGCCTTTTGGAATGGTTGTTGAACGGCATAGAGAACCCTCGCCCTGGCCTCGGGAAGGTCCCCCCCGAAATCGCGCAGGAACGCTTCCTCCGTCAGCCGTCCTTCGTCGCCGTCGAAGACAATGCCCGCGGTTGCGGGTGGTGTCGGGTAGGTTTTTGCCAAAGCTGCATAGTCCTCACCTGCATCCGGTGCTCGGGCAGCGACATAAACCAGTGAAGATACGTTCGGATGTACGCCTGCTTCGGTAAGGATCATCCCCGAAAAGGAGTGGCCGACAAAGACAGTCGGACCGTCCTGCCGGTCGAGGATGCGCCGGGCGGCCGCCACGGCATCGGGCAGCGTGGTGAGCGGGTTCTGGACCGCCGTGCAGTTTAGGCCCTTCGTTTGCAGCCGGGCGATAGCCTCGGTCCAGCATGATCCGTCGGCGAAAAGTCCATGCACGAGAACGACATTGCGCGCCTTTGGAGGCGTGTGTGTGGCGGCCAGGCCGGCATGCGTCGCAACAAATGACGTGGCAGCACCGACGAGCAAAGTTTTCGAAAATGTGCGTCTGTTCATCATCATGATGAATCTCCATCGTTATCGAAGCGGTAGAATTATTTGAACCCGGTCCGAAGCGGCATCTCAGATTGACATGCCGCCAGAGACCTCGATGCGTTGGGCATTGACCCAGCGGTTGTCCTCAGAGAGCAGCGAGGCAATCATCGGACCGATATCGTCGGGCAGGCCGGCGCGGCCCAGCGCCGTCATTTCGGCGACACGCTGGTTCAGATCCGGATTGTCGCGCACCATACCGCCGCTAAAGTCGGTCTGGATGGCGCCAGGCGCGACGACATTGACGGCGATGCGACGCGGTCCCAGCTCCTTTGCCATGTACCGGGTCAACACCTCGACCGCTCCCTTCATCGCACCGTAAGCAGCACTGCCAGGAACGATGATGCGAGTCAGGCCGCTCGACAGGTTGACGATCCGGCCGCCGTCATTGATCAGCGGCAAGAGCTTCTGCGTCAAGAATAAAACGCCTTTGAAGTGCACATTGTAAAGCATGTCCAGTTCATCTTCCGTCGTCGCCTCGATGCTGTTGTGGTGCGAGGTTCCGGCATTGTTGACGAGGTAGTCGAAGCGCTCGGCGCCCAGATCGGCAAGCGCCTGCTTTACGGCGTCGACGAAAGGGTCGAAACCGTGGGCGTCGCCGGTGTCGAGCTTGAGGGCAATGGCTTTGGCGCCGGCTTCAGCAACCAGGGCCACGACCTTTTCGGCTTCCGCCCTGCTGGAATTGTAGGTGAGGATCGAGTCGACACCACGTCTGGCGAGGTTGAGCACGGTGTTGCAGCCCAGCCCGCGGCTGCCGCCGGTGACGATTGCGATTTTGCGTTCGGAATTCTGTGTCATCGCCGTTCTCCTTTGTTGATGACGGTGAACATAAGAGGGCGAAGCACGGGCGAACATGCCGGAACCGGCTTCTTTCTTGCCTGATCCTGCCTCCGGCGTTAGTTTGTAATTCCAGATTTGCGGGGAATCCGATTGAGCACTCTTTCGATGTTGCGTGATGCTGTCGTCGCCGCGTTTGCGGCTCATGGAAACAAGAGCCCCTATTTCACCGCGATCGACGGGCTGGCCTTGCTCCGATCCTTCTCCGAGCGGCATCCGAACCACCTGATCCACCGGCCGGCGCTCTGCATCGTGGTGCAGGGCGCGAAATGGACGACGTTCGGCGAACGGAGGCTCCATTATCGCACCAGCCAGGCCATGGTCGTCAGCGTCGAGATGCCGGGTGCAAGCCAGGTGGTGCACGGCGCGCCGGATGCGCCCTATCTCAGCGCCGTCATCGAACTCGACCAGGCAATCCTACGCGAAGTCTATGAAAGCATGGAGGCACCGCCCACTCCGGCCTCCGACGAGCATGCCGCCTTCGTTATGGAGCTCAACGAGGCGATCCTCGGCTGCGCCGCGCGCGCCGTCAGCCTGCTTGGCGAGCCGCAGGCAATCCCGCTGCTCTATCCCGGCGTCAAGCGCGAACTCTGCTACCGCCTGCTGGCCGGGCCACATGGCGCTGTCTTCGCCCGCATGGTCGTCGGCGCGGAGCGAAACCGGCGTCTGGTCGAAGCGATCCACGCATTGCGGGGCAATTTCGACAAGCAGGTGCGCGTCGATGATCTTGCCGCACTCGCCGGCCTGAGCCCGACAGCCTTCCATCGTCAGTTCAAGGCAATGACCGCGATGACACCGGTGCAGTTTCAAAAGCAAATCCGCCTGATGGAGGCGCGCCGGCTGATGCTGTCGCGCGAAATGTCGGCGGAAACGGTCGCCTTTGAGGTGGGCTATGCCAGCCCGTCACAGTTCAGCCGGGAATATGCCCGGCTGTTCGGGGCTCCGCCACGCCGAGACATCGGAAAGCTTCTGTCGGCCTGACTGTTTCAGCGCGCACGCTGAAACTGCGCATGACCGCTCTGAAGGCGCGAAGCAGACCGATTTCCCTTCTGCGGTCGTGTTTTCCCGTGGTTTATGCAGCACCGACCGCGGGCTAGGAGCCGGTAGGCTTGATCGATATGGAGAACTACGCCTTGACCGCTCCAAGCGTACTTGGCATATAGGGCTCGGCCCTACACGCGGGCCGGTGTGCCCGCCACGCAAAGCTATGTCAGCGTTCCAACTCTGAAACCGTCACTCCGTGCCTTGAGGCATGGTCTGACCATTAGCGGGCACATGGTCGGATCATTCCAGGATATGGACAATGACCGAAACAAACGATCTTCACAGACTTAAAACTCTGGCCAAGCGATACGCGCGTGCCAATAGGATCCCGCAACATCAAGCTCTCGACCTGATTGCGGGGAAACTAGGTTTCCCCAACTGGGTCAAGCTGATCTCCGCCAGCAAGAATGGCTGGGAAATCGATACCGAGAAAATGATGGACGTCGAAGCCTTCTCTAGGGGCTCCCTTTCTGCGTCAACTTTCCTGAAGGGTGATCCTGAAGCGATGAAGCGTCGCTTCGCATATCTTGAGCAGGCCGAACACGGCACGATTGGGGATCATGCATATCGGCTTCAAGAAGTTTTGGGGGGCGTCATCATAGCAGGCGAAGGATGGAGCATCAGGGTTCCGGAGAACCCAAGCGCGATCCCGGTGGTCGAGACATATACTGACCCGGAGGCGGACTGCCCGGTTCTTGAACCAAAGTTCCTGCAGAGAGCTCTCAGGCTAGCCGGAGATCGAGCTGGTCAGGTACGTGCAGAAATCTCTAACGATTGGCCCCGCCGATCCACAAAACCTGACCTTCGTGGTGTGGTACGGCACCCGCTGGGCCGCGGGGAGTCCGACGTGTGGTTCTGCCTGCATTGCGATGGGAGGGCGTGTTGGTCGATACCGCGCGCACTGTTTGCAAACAATTACCTCCTGCCCACAAAACTGCTGTCATAGCCCTTGAATTGTGTCGACCTCTGATAGTGGTGAAGCCTGCCGTCCACTTTTGCCTCGCGCTCCTTGATCGGAAAAGTCGAGATGGGTCGATACCCGAAATTCGAGAATGCTGAACAAAATTCGGGAGCACGCCAACAAGCAGAAATCGCATGAGCTTGATCTCTACTATGGAACTTCAGCATAGCGGATGATGCTCTGATTTTGTACGTTGGCGACTAATTCATCAGAACGAGACAAAAATCGGCGGAGCAAAGGTGAGGAATTTGAATCGTTGTATCCTAAGGTGAGATCAATTGTCGGAGGCACACCCTCAAGTGCTCTAGCAACGACATTTGGCGTCAGCATATTTTGCGCATAAAGCGGAATAAGCGTTATTCCACCTGTAGACACGACGAGCGACATTGCTGATGGTAGGCCGTCACCTTCGTACTCTGCCTTGAGTGTGATCCCAACTTTCGACGCGTAATCTTGGATCACGGATTGCAATACGGGAGAAATTCTAGCCGAACTGACGTAAGTTTCGCGGGCAAGGTCCTGCGGCCGGATCTTTTTGCGCGACGTCAAGCGATGGTCCGCCGGCAGTACGGCGATCAGTGGCTCCTTGGCTAAAAACTTGAAGGACACACCAACACTCTGCGTCTCGGGGCGAAGGAAAGCGACGTCCAGCTTGCCTCGCATCAGTGCCAGAGCAAGGTCCGGGGAAGACTGACTGGACAGTATGATTTCAACCTCCGGCGCTTCCTCACGAATAATGCGCAATGCATGGGGTAGCCACACGACCTCTTGTCCTGCGAGAAAACCGATAACGAACGACTGCTTTTCCGGCCGTTCTGCCCGCCGGGCCCCCTCCGCAGCCGCCTCGACTTGCAATAACGCCAGCCGCGCGTGATCAAGAAACACTTTACCGGCGGCGGTAAGCGTCACGCCGCGCGGCTGCCGTTCCAGCAGTTTTACACCGATTTCGGTTTCCAGATCGCGAATTTGCCTGCTGAGTGAGGGCTGGGAAGTGTGTAGCCGCCGCTCGGCTGCGGTCAGTAAGCTTCCCTCCTCCGCAACAGCAACAAAATAGCGCAAATGCCTCAGTTCCATCGGGTCCTCGCTATACATTTAAGGCATAGCTCGAACGTACAAGGTATTTGTCTTTGATAAAGAGGGGATTTAATTAACGTCGCAATTTTGGGATATGATCGAACACGCCTCACCGGAGGTATTTCGCAATCAACTGTGTCCAAAAAGGAATGTTTAACAGGGCAGATGGAGCGACTCGATGCCTACAATCACTACCACGGACGGCGTAAACATCTTCTACAAGGACTGGGGCTCAGGCCAGCCGATCGTTTTCAGCCACGGCTGGCCGCTGTCGGCGGACGACTGGGACGCCCAGATGACCTTCTTCCTTCGCCACGGCTACCGGGTGATCGCCCACGACCGGCGCGGCCACGGCCGGTCCGACCAGCCCGGCACCGGCAACGACATGGACCACTGGGTTGCCGACCTCGCGGCCCTGACCGAGCACCTCAACCTGCGCGACGCGATCCACATCGGCCACTCCACAGGTGGCGGTGAGGTGGCTCGCTATGTCGCCCGCCACCCGGAGCGCGTCGCGAAGGCGGTACTGGTCGCTTCCCTGACGCCGAACATGTACCGGAGCGAGGAAAACCCGTCCGGTCAGCCGCCGGAGTGGTTCGAAGCGATCCGCGCGGGCGTGCTGGGCAACCGGTCGCAGTTCTTCCGGTTCGTCCCTGAGAACCCGTTCTACGGTTACAACCTCGACGGGGCCGAGCCTTCGGAGGCGATCATTGCGAACTGGTGGCGCCAGGGCATGGCCGGTGGTGCCCTGGCTCACTACGCGACTGTCGACTCTTGGCTGGAAGATTATACCGAAGACCTCAAGAAGATCACCGTGCCGGTGCTGGTGATGCATGGCGAGGCCGATCAAGTCGTCCCCTTTGCAAGTTCCGTGCCGCGTGCGGTCGACCTGCTCAAGAACGGGTCGCTGAAGACCTATCCGGGCTACCCCCATGGCATGCTGACCACACATGCAGATGTCCTCAACCCCGACCTGCTCTCGTTCATCAGGTCTTGACGACATCGACCGGACCGCGGCCTTCATCCAACGTCGGCCGGTCGATCTGTCACCCGGCAGTGCCGGGTGACACCTGTTGGTGCTGGTACGTGGAGCGTTCCCGGAGGGTGCTTCCGACAGTGGCAATTTGCTTGGTGCGTAGTGAAAGATGCAACTTGTCGCGCTTAAATTTTTCGTTGCGGTGGCCGATTACTCCACCGGCCGAAATGGCTCGGCGTCTCGGCTTCGACATCTAGGAATTAAGAGTGGGGGGTGTCCGTCGATTTAATGTCGGAAGTACCACCAGCTTCCGAAGTGCTCATTATAGGCTCGTTTTTCGGCTTCCGGCCTTTAGGTAACTTCAGGCTGGCGTTGCTGTCGTCTTTGAGTTTTATGGCGCTCAGCTCGATGGCAGCTTTCAGGAACACGCCAAGGCCTCCTGATCGACTGGAATGACGGCGCATTGCAGCCGTCGTCATTTGGTCACGTTCATTCGGAAGGAGAGGGGATCTTTAGCTGGTCTGGCAGTCCGCTCTCTGGATTGTAGACATTGGTGCTACAATGGAAATCGGTGAAAATTAGCCTATTTATCGGCATTTTCAAAGGAACCTTTGTTGCCTCAGCTCAAACTGTACAACGGTAATGAACCTGCCTAGCAGCATATCACGGAGAGCATAAGTTCTTTGGGACGGTTTAATACGGAGGTCTTTAGACGAGTGCCGATGCAACGTAGCTTCCGGTATCAAGCGTTTGATTGCAGGGTTCACAATTTAATGAGTTCGCCCGATCGTGCCGCGTGTTTTACTGCCGAAATCACCCTGAGCGTGTTCAATCCCTCCCTGCCACTCACCAACGGCGGTTCCTCGCCCCGAATGACTTTGCAGAACTGCTGGATTTGCAGAGCAAGGGGATCGGCTTCATCGAATACGATACGGCTTTTATCCAATGGTACCCACCAGCTGCGCTTGTCCGCATTTTTCCAGAGGGCCAACGTGGGGATTGTGATCGATCCGTGGGTGCCACCGATAACGTAGCAAGATTCATCGACTTTTGGATATACGGGATTTTCTCCTGTCGTCATCTCCCAGCTCCAGGGCGCGACAACTGAATCCGAGACGGAGAGTGTCGCCAGCAAGCCGCTTTCGAACTCGAGCAGAATGACGGACGTCTCCTCGACAGCATTGCCACGCACGGCATTCGACTCGCGTGCCTGCACCGAAACAACCTCACCGAACAGGTACCGGAGATTGTCGACGTCGTGGATCAGGTTGAGAAATACAGGACCTGCGCCTTTCTGCCGCCGCCATCCAATGTCGAAGTAATCATCGGGCTTGAACAGCCAGAACATGGCGTTGACCACAAGGACGCGCCCGAGTTGTCCCGATTCGATGATTTCCTTGGCCTTTTTCATCAAGGGATTGTGCCGCCGATGGTGACCTACCAGAAGCGGCACATTGGCGGCTTCCGCGGCCTCAACCAGCCGTTCAGCGGACGCGAGATCATCGGCGATCGGTTTCTCGATCAATGCCG
The DNA here is from genome assembly GCF_037994405.1 of Phyllobacterium sp. Lineage (GTDB taxonomy): Bacteria > Pseudomonadota > Alphaproteobacteria > Rhizobiales > Rhizobiaceae > Phyllobacterium. The sequence goes on along the minus strand of NZ_JBBNAN010000471.1, from coordinate 13,300 downwards.
GGACTCCCGCCGCGACGCTTTCCAGGCCATTTTGAACATGTATCTGGTTCGGCGTCGCCACGATTATTCCGTCTGGGCGATCGACCTTCATGAGCTCGGCAAAGCTCGACACCCACCGGACGCCGTGCTCGGCGGCCAGCTCCTTGGCAGCCGGCGTGGGATCGACGACGGCAATCAGTTCGGCTTCTGGCTCACGGAACACGTGCCCGATGTGGCGCTTGCCGATTAGTCCGGCACCAAGTACCGCCAGTTTTACCTTGTTCGCCATCGTGGTTTTCTCTCTTCCGAACACGAAGCCAGCTTAGGCTTTTACCTGATTGATCAAATGCGCCATTCGCTGGATTGCGAATTGGTAGCCTTGCGTGCCAAAGCCTGCGATCACGCCGGAAGCGACACTCGAGATGTAGGAATGGTGGCGGAACGCTTCCCGCTTGTGGACATTCGAGATGTGGACTTCGATAATTGGATTGTCGAAGGTGTTCAATGCATCGAGGATCGCAACGGAGGTGTGGGTAAACGCGGCCGGATTGATCACGATGCCTGCCGCGTCCTCCCGCGCCTCATGTATCCAATCGATAATCTGGAACTCGGCATTGCTTTGCAGGAACCGAATGGCGAGGCTATGCTCGGTCGCAACGCGGGTGCAATCGCGCTCCACATCTGCCAGTGTTTCATGGCCGTAGATCGCTGGCTGTCTTTTTCCAAGAAGATTGAGGTTGGGGCCGTTAAGCACGTAGACGAGTTTGCTCATGGTCGTTTCCTGTTGTTGAATGGGAATGTGAGGGAAGCCGCGCTTCCAGGAGAAAAGGGAGTGGAGATGCCGCACATCACCATCGAATACAGCCAAGGAGCAAACGCGCGCGTGGATATCAGTCGGCTCGCGCAAGGAGTGCATGTTGCAGCTCGCACCAGCGGCATCTTTCCGGCGAATGCCGTCAGAACGTTTGCGCGTGAAGCGACAATATCGTTCGTTTCCGACGAGCATCCCGAGAACGTCTTCGTCCAGATCGTTGCACGGGTCGCGCCCGGTCGGCCTGCGGAACTTTTGAAGCGAATTGCAGATCTGCTGTTCGCAGCCGCAGCTGCGGAAGCGGCCGAAGCACTTGAAGCTGGCCGGTTTGCATTGCGTGTGGACCTGACGGAGTCGGATCCCGCGCTATCGGCATACCGGAACACGCTGCCCACATAACCCCCCAGCAACCGCCGGCGGATGTCAGCCAGGTCCCTTTTCGCGTCAAACATTGTGCTGTCGCGCATCTTCTGATGCGATGATCTCTGCAAAATGCCACCTCATTCGTTCGGCATCGGGTTCTATCCCTGAAAACAACCTGAGAGCGCCGATGGCCTGGAAGACAGTCATGCCGCCACCGTCGAGCGTACGGCAACCGCGTTCGCGGGCCAGTTTCAGAAGTGGGGTCACAAGTGGCATATAGACGATGTCGGCCACCCAATGTCTCGCATCCAGGGCGTGCGGTTCAACGGGCAGGCCCGGGTGGCTGCGCATTCCTGTTGGTGTCGCATGGATGAGCCCATCGGCATCCTTCATGGCGGATGCGACGTCGGAAATTGCATGTGCCCGCACAGATCCAAAACGATCATTCAACTGCGCGGCAAGTTCCTCGGCGCGATGCGTGTCTCGATCGGAAATGGCAAGGCGTTCGATGCCGAGTTTCAACGCCGCGTGGGCAACGGCAACACCTGCGCCGCCCGCACCCAGCAGAACTGCATGGCGCTTGGCAATATCTGGCAGGCCACGCGTAAAATTCTCATAGAAACCGGACCAGTCAGTGTTGTGACCAAAGCGCTTGCCGTCGCGCAAGACAATGGTGTTGACAGCACCGAGAGCCGCGGCATCCTCGGATAATTCGTGCAGATGAGGGACTACGAGCTGTTTGCAGGGGTGGGTGATGTTCACGCCGGCAAAGCCGCGTCGCTCCACTTCGAGTAATAGGTTTTCCAGATGGTCGGGCGATAGGCCGCGCAGGGTGAGGTCGATCAGTTCGTAATGGTAATCGAGCCCGTGCAAACCTGCTTCCCGCTCATGCAGGGCAGGGGATTTGGACATCTGGATATCCGCGCCGATCAGTCCCACCAGGATTTTCGGGCGGAGCATGGGCATTTCAGAATGCTGAGACATCATGATTCCAATAGTTGTCAAACCAGGCCGAAACGCTGACGTGACCGGGGTTGTTGAGTTTTGCGAAGCCAGAACCTCTAGTGGTGAGCCAATATTTCTCCCAAAAAGGCGCGCGTTCTGGCATGCGCCGGATTGCGGAAGAATTCTTCGGGCTCGCCTTCCTCGATGATCTCGCCGGAGGCCATAAAGATCACGCGATCGGCCACCTGGCGTGCAAAGCCCATTTCGTGCGTGACGCAGATCATCGTCATGCCGTCGCGAGCAAGGCCAATCATCGTGTCGAGGACTTCCTTGACCATTTCAGGATCAAGAGCGCTGGTCGGTTCATCGAAGAGCATCGCCTTCGGCTCCATGCACAGCGCCCGCGCAATGGCGACGCGCTGCTGCTGTCCGCCGCTGAGCTGCGCCGGATATTTGTCAGCCTGATCAAGGATGCGGACCCGTTCGAGATATTTCCTGGCGCTGAATTCGGCTTCCGCTTTTTTCGTGCCGCGCACCCGCATGGGTGCCAGTGCGCAATTTTCCAACACCGTCATGTGTGGAAACAGGTTGAAGCTCTGAAAGACCATGCCCACTTCACGGCGCACGGCATCGATTGTCCTGGAGCTGTCGTCGAGCGCCGTTCCGTCAACAACGATGCGCCCCTTCTCAAAAGGTTCGAGGTGGTTGATACAGCGGATCAGCGTGGATTTTCCCGACCCGGACGGTCCGCAAAGGACGATCTTCTCGCCTCTGCGAACCGTCAGGTTGATGGATTTCAACGCGTGAAATGTCCCGTACCATTTTTCGACGCCTTCCATGGCGATCAATGGTGTATCGATGTTCGGCGTCTGTGGCACGGTTTCGACCTCGTCTAAAAGCTTACTTCACTGTGAAGGGAATGTTCGGGATGGATTCAGGGAACGCCGGCGGCTTCATGCCCATCCACTTTTCATAGACCTTGGCGTGTTCGCCATTTGACATGATCGTGTCGAGGAACTTGTTGACGGTCTCGTTCCAGTCTTTCTCGCCCAACCTTGTTCCGACGCCGTTGAACGTGGTGAGGAAATCGATCTTGCGCTCGTAAGTGTCGGCTTTCGCCTCATCGAGACGCTGCATGTAGAACTGATTGCCGCCAACAGCCTGGACCTGACCGGACAGCATTGCCTGGATTGCAGCAGCATCATCATCGAACCGGCGCACCGTGGCGGTCGTGGTCACCGCATCGGTGACTGCCTTGTCTTGCGAACTGGAACGCGGCACGCCGATTTCCAATCCAGCGAGGTCGGCGACGGCCGCGATCTTCTTGTCTTTCGGTCCATAGAGGGAGATGGTGTTGGCCGCATAGGGCTTGCTGTACTGGATCGACTTGGCGCGTTCCTCTGTCATAGCCATCGTCGCGAAGAGTATGTCGACCTTGCCGCTGACGAGAGCTGGGATGCGGTTTGCCACGGCGAGCGGAACAAATTCGACCTCGACGCCAAGATCCTTACCAAACAGCTTGGCGATGTCGGCATCATAGCCGTCCTGCACCCCGCTGGAGTTGACGAAGCCCCATGGACGATTGTCGCCCTGGATGCCGACGACGATCTTGCCGCGCGCCTTGACTTCATCAACGGTTGCGGCCTGAGCCAGCGTTGCGCCGAGGAAGGGCAGTGCGAAAAGTGCCATGGCACCTGCGAGAACGTTGCGGCGCATGAACTGCCGTAGAGATATGCTGATCATAATGGTTCCTCCTTGTATAAATTCCCGGGTTTATTTTCGTTTGGACGCTAACGCGCGGCGGCAGCTGCCAACCGATTTTCCAGCCGTGCCCCATAGAGCGACAACGGCCAGCAAATGACGAAGTAGATGGCCCCGACGATGCCGAAGACGAGCAGTGGTTTATAAGTCTGGTTCGAGACGATCTGCCCGGCACGGGCAAGTTCGATGAAGCCGACGATGGCGGCGAGAGATGTGCCCTTGATCAGCTGGACAAGAAAGCCGACGGTCGCAGGCAGCGATAGACGCAGGGCTTGCGGCAGAATGATATCTTTCATACGCGAGACATAGTGCAGCCCCAGCGCATTGGCGGCTTCGCTTTGACCTTTTGGCACGGCTTGAATGGCACCGCGCCAGATTTCTCCAAGGTAAGCGCTCGCATGCAGCGTTAATGCAATCGTCACTGCGACCCAGGCGTCCACTTCCATGCCGATCAGCGTAATCCCGTAATAAACGACGAAAAGCTGCATCAGCAGGGGCGTTCCCTGGAATACGGAGATGTATCCAGCTGTGATACGCCGGAGGGATGTCCAGGCCGAAGTGCGTGCCAGGGCGACAAGCAATCCAAAAACACCGCCGCCGACAAAGCCGATCGCCGAGAGCAGGATGGTCCATTTCAGACCTTGGAGCAGGAAGAGGATTTCGTTGGGGCCGATGATGCTCATGATTTTCCCCTCAACGAACCGGGTAGCTGAAGTAGTGGCGGTTGATCAGGGCAAACATGCTCATCATCATCCACGAGATAATGAGGTACATGATGGTGATCGTGAAATAGACCTCGAAGCTGCGGAACGTGTCCGACTCGATGATCTGGGCGACAGACGTCAGCTCATAGGCGGCGATCGATGTACACACCGAAGACGTCAGGGTCAGCATGATGAACTGGCTGGTGAGCGATGGATAAATCGAGCGCAAGGCGGGCTTCAACACAATGAGACGGAATACCTGCGCCTTGTGAAGACCAAGGGCAAGACCAGCTTCAATCTGGCCTTTTTGAATATTATCGACCCCGCCGCGAATGATCTCGATAGCATAGGCACCGCCGTTAACTGCAAGCGCGATGATTGCGGTGACCGTTGGATTGAAGCGCAGCCCAAGCATGGGCAAAGCGAAGAAAATAAAGAATATCTGGACGAGGAAAGGTGTGTTGCGGACGATTTCGACAAAGCCAATGACCAGACCTCGCAGAACGCGAAAACGCGACTTGCGTGCTGCCACACCCAATACGCCGATGATCAATGCGAGAGTCATGCCGGCAAGGGCGAGACCTAGCGTCGCCAAAGCCCCGAGCAAAAGATCGGGCATCTTGTCAAAGACGACGCTGAAATCCAGCTTGTAATCCATTCCCGTTGCCTCTCTCCCAAATAACCAATGCGGAGTCTGTTGCTCCCTGCGATTCAGTGCGCTCGCACAGTCTTCCCGGCTAAATCAAGCAGCTGTCTGCTCGCAGCAAACAGGTGACAGATGTGATCTTGCGGATCGACCGGCGGACCGATCGGAACCTCCACCGATACGGCTGCATCTTCCGGAACCGCGCGTAGGATCGCAGTCAGTGGCAGCACACCTTCGCCGGGTGCAAGCCGTCCTGACCTGGCCTCGGCAATCATTTCTTCGGGCGAATGCGGGGCCATTTGACCGGCATCGCAAAGCTGAACACTCCTTATCCGCGACCTGGGGGCAGCACTGAGCGCGGATGGCTCACCGCCGTTGCGACAGAAGTGCAAGGCATCGACCAGCGCGCCGCCATTTGGCTTTCCGGCTTGTTCGACAACGGCAAGAGCATCGGAAAAAGTAGCAACCGTTCTCCAGCCCATGTTTTCAAGATCGACACCCATGTCGAATCTGGCCGCGAGATCGCAGAGTTCGGCAAAATTGGAGACGAGCCGGGAGCGATCAGGATCATCACCGCAAACGCTGAGGCTTTTGGCTCCAATCGCATTCGCCGCTTCAAGGATCGGGGCAATTGAGTCCGGAACAAAATCGGCGGAAAGGGTCACAAATTCGATGTCGTAGACCTGCATGCCTTCACCGTTCAGGCGTTGCTGCAGATCACGAGACGCTGCGCTTCCGGCAGGGACTTCGTAAAAGGGTGCACCCGGAAAAGCCGGGTAAAGTCTGAGACCGACGGCCGAAAACCCGGCTTTCGCAGCCAGTGCTGCGAATTCTTGCGGTGGTACCTGTATGGCCGAAAAATGGGCCAATCCCAAAGGCCGACATGCGTGGGTGGAATTCATTACTCGCCTCCGCACCGGCTTTTCAGCCGATGCCCTTTTCGGACAAATGTTTTTGAAGATTGGTCCCGGTACGGTGGATATGCTCTCGCAGTCGATTGCAGGCGTAGTCCATGTCGCGTGCGATCGCGCCTTGCGCTATTTCGCTGTGCTCGGTGTTGACGTTACGATCGCCCGAAGTCGCCCGCAGAAACGTGCGGCGATAGCGGTCATTGAGGTTCAAGAGAATGCTGCAGAAGCTCAGGAGCTGTGGTTTGCCGCAACCGGAAATCAGTGTGAGATGAAATTCACGGTGAATATCTTCCCATTGTTGCAGGGTTTCCGGTCGGGCAGCATCGCGCTCGGTGCGATTGAGGCGATGAAGGATACGCATGACGTTGCCTTCCCATTCCACCGTGCCGACCGTCATGGCTTCGCGAAGCGCATAGGTTTCCATCTCCTCGCGAAGGCTGGTGACTTCTGCCAGATTGGCGAGGGAAAGCGGAGCGACGCGGTAACCGCGATTGTCCTCGAACTCGACCAGACCGTCTGAGATTAACCTTGCCAAAGCTTCACGCAAAGGACTGAGACTGACCTGAAAGCGCTTACGTGCATTGTCGAGATTGATTTTGCTGCCGGCCTCCAACTGGCCCGAAACGATTGCTTCGCGAAGCCGCGATACCAGCTGGCTTGCGATCGTGTTCTTCCCGTCATCGACGAATGAGTTTCCCTCATCCGCCTCCCGGAGGGCAGTTGCCGCACCGGCGAGGTGCGTGTCTGTCCGATCGCTTTGCAATTGCTCCTCCCAGAGACCAAGCATCTTTTCAACTATCGATGATCAATAGAATAAACGATTATTTATGTCAATGGGCGTGGACTGCCTTTAACCAATCTGCATGCCATCCATTCTAGTATGAACAAAAAGCTATGATAAATCAGAGTGTTATACTGTTGATTAGATATTAGTGCCCTTCAGGTAATGCTAAATTATCATAAATTGTGTTGACAAATAATCGATAATTTCCGACACAGACAGGAAGCAGGGAGGCGAAAATGGCGATTGAGAGACAGGAAGACGTCACGGATGCTGTGCTGGAGGTCATGCAACAGACGCGCGATCCGCGGCTTCGGGAGATCATGACGTCGCTTGTTACCCATGTCCATGCCTTCGTTAGGGAGGTCCGTCTCACCGAACCGGAGTTTCGCGAGACGACGGCGATTTTGAATGAAATTGGAAAGTTGCAGACCGACAGTCACAACGAGATGGTGCTAATGGCAGGGTCCCTCGGTGTGTCATCATTGGTCTGCCTCCTCAACAACGGCGACAGCGGGCAGACCGAGACTTCTCAATCATTGCTGGGTCCTTTCTGGCGACTGAATTCTCCTCATGTCGACAACGGCGGGACAATCGTTCGCTCCGACACGCCGGGTCTGCCGCTTTTTGTTCATGCGCGAGTGCAGGACAGGGAAGGGCACCCGATTGCGGGAGCGGAGGTCGATGTCTGGCACGCGTCTCCGGTGGGTCTCTACGAAAATCAGGATCCCGACCAGGCGGAAATGAACTTGCGCGGAAAGTTCACCACGGATGAAGATGGACGTTTCTGGTTTCGCACCGTCAAGATGGTCGGATATCCCATTCCGACCGACGGCGTTGTCGGGCGCCTGTTGCAAGCGCAAGATCGCCATCCTTACCGGCCAGCGCATCTTCACGCCCTCATTTTCAAAGAGGGATTCAAGACGCTGATTTCCCAGGTGTTCGATCCTCACGATCCCCATATCGATACGGATGTCCAGTTCGGCGTCACGCGGGCCCTGACAGGAGACTTCGTGCAGCATGACGAGGACCATCCGACCGAGGCGGATATCAGCGCCCCCTGGTATAGCCTTGAATACGCCTACGTGATGGAGCCGGGTGAAGCCGTCCTTCCAAAACCCCCAATCAAGTAAATCTGCGGCGTTCGTTCGTGCCGAGTGGAGGAAAACATGCTGACTGATGCAGAGCGCCAGCGCGCCGCCAACGACCTTATGCGTGCCGAACAAGAGCGCAAGCCAATCCCGCAATTGAGCCGGACATTTCCGAATATTGAGATCGAGGATGCCTATCGGATTCAGGATCTTTGGGCCGACCTGCGGATTGCCAAGGGTGCCCGTGTAGTCGGTCACAAGATCGGCTTGACGTCACGGGCCATGCAGTTGGCTTCAAAAATGACCGAGCCGGACTATGGCCGCATTCTCGATGACGCGCTGTACAATGATGGAGCTCAGATCGACGCCAATTCCTTCCTCAAGCCGCGACTTGAGGTCGAACTGGCCTTCATCATGGGCGAGGACCTCGAGGGGCCGGGAACACGGATTTATGACGTGATGCGTGCCACCGAATTTGTCGTTCCGGCGCTTGAAATCATCGAGTACCGGACGGACGTTCCGCGCACCATAACGGATACGATTGCCGATAATGCTGCCTTTGGCGCTATCGTGGTTGGCGGACGGACGATCCGGCCGATGGATGTCGACGTGCGCTGGATCGGTGCCACGCTGTCGAAGAACGGGACGATTGAGGAGTCGGGTGTCTCCGCTGCGATCATGGGCCATCCGGCCGCCGGAATCGCGTGGCTGGTCAACAAGCTTCACCGCGTCGGTGCCAAACTTCAAAAGGGACAGATTGTCCTCGGCGGCTCTTTTACACGTCCGGTAGACATCGCAGCAGGTGATGTCATTCATGCAGATTACGGTTCCCTTGGCGCAATCGGCGTCTCGTTCAAATAGGTGATGCCATGAAGCTTCCAGAAAATCGCTTCAAGCGTGCCATTGCCGAACGGCGCCAACAGATTGGTTTGTGGTGCAGTTTGCCGGGGAGCTACATTGCCGAAGCCGTGGCTGCTTCCGGGTTTGACTGGCTGCTTTTCGATACGGAACATTCACCCGGCGATGTTCTGAGCGTACTGCCGCAGTTGCAGGCGGTTGCGCCCTACAATGTGTCACCGATCATTCGTCCTGCCAGCAATGATACGGTTCTGATCAAGCGCTTTCTCGACATCGGTGCTCAGACGCTGTTGATTCCTTACGTGCAAAACCGGGAAGAAGCGCAAAGTGCCGTTGCGGCGATGCGCTATCCGCCTGACGGTGTACGCGGCGTGTCAGGTCTGACGAGGGCAACGCGGTTTGGCCGTGTCGGTGGTTACGCCAAACGTGCCCATGAAGAGCTTTGCCTTCTGGTTCAGGTGGAAACGGGCGAGGCGCTAGAGTCGTTGGAAAAAATTGCGACTGTCGATGGCGTCGATGGCATCTTTATCGGGCCTGCTGATCTGGCCGCGAGCCTCGGGTTCGCCGGAGAACCGGACCATCCAGTGGTGATCTCTGCCGTCGAGGATGCCGTCGAACGCATTGAAAAGGCTGGAAAGCCGTCAGGTATCCTGACGCCCAACACTGCCTTTGCGCATCGATGCATTTCGCTTGGCACCACATTTACTGCCGTGGGAATTGATGCCGGAATTCTGGCGCGCGGAACAGAGAGCCTTGCCCGCCAATTCCAGGAGCAGGGTTCATGATCACGCCAACGGTCACCGCGGTTTTCGGCGATCTTGCTCCAACGGGAACGCTGCGCGCCGCGATCAATCTTGCCAACGCCGCTCTGGTCCAGCGTGACCCGGCAACCGGCACGCTGACCGGGGTCAGCGTGGACCTTGCAACTGAGCTTGCAAATCGACTGGGTTGTCAGGTGAGCTTTGTAACTTACACCGCAGCCGGCCAGGTCTTCGATGCCCTGGATAAGAACGAGTGGGACATTGCCTTCCTGGCAGTAGATCCTCAACGCGCGACAAAACTCGCCTTCTCGCCGCCCTACGTCATGATTGAGGGCACGTATGTCGTCGTCGCAACCTCTCCTTTCCATACAGTCGAAGATCTCGACAAGGAAGGAAACCGCATCTCGGTGACCGTGAATGCGGCCTACGATCTGTTTTTGACACGCAATCTCAAACACGCCCAAATACTTCGGGCAGCTACGCCAGCTGCCGCGCTCGAGCAGTTCCTGAGTGGTGGCTGCGAGGCGGCGGCGGGCGTCCGGCAAGTGCTTGAGCACTCTTCCGGATCGGATCCAAAGCTTCGCATTTTGCCCGACCACTTCACGGTCATCCAGCAGGCCCTGGCGGTGCGTAGCGGTCTGCAAGCGGGTTCTACTTATTTGCGGAGCTTTATCGAGGAAATGAAAGAGACAGGCTTTGTTCGCGAGGCGCTCGACAGGAGCGGGCAGACCGATGTTGCAGTTGCGCCAGGAGAACCCTGATCAGCACTGTTGCAGAAACGGATCGCACGAATTCTTCAATAGGATCAAACGCTTGATCTCGTCGATGCAGCGATTGTCGACAATTTGGCACCAATCAAAATCCGCCCTATCGGCATTTTCAAACGAACGTTTATCCCCATCGGTCGTCGCCACTTTTGAGCGCTAAACCGCCCCTGGTGTTCTCGATATGTGCTTCAAAAGTTGTCTAATTGCGATGGGGACGTCAACTATCTTATGCGTTTCGACGGCACTGCCGGTGCATGGTTGTCTACGCGGTCGACATTTGCCGCCGCACGATGGGGCTTCGCGGGAGGAGCCTTCCAATGTTGCATACGCACGCTACTTAATCAGCGTGCAACTTTCCAAGCGGAATGACTCTGCCCACGTCCCGGCAGGGACGTCTCAAGCGCGTGAACGCATCGACGGCGCAAGCAGCATGCGCATTTTCCAATGCACTCAGTCGTTCGCGGGCAAGTGGAGTCGCAGGTTCAGATCCCATCAAGGCGCTCATTGGAAATCACTCATCCCGATATGCTTTAAAGAGCGATTGTAGAATTCCAGGAACCAATCGGATTTGGTGGAAAATCCGCTATTATCGGCATTTTCAAAGGAACGGTTGTTGACTGAATATAAATTTGTACAGGTGGCCGCATCGTGTGGCGGCCACCTGTTAAAGCTTGGAAGTTTGATTCCAACTAAGCCGCCCGTTCCTCCGAGGCATTGGGCCGCCATTTGATGAGGCGATTTTCTACCACATCCAGTATTCGGTCGATCACGAGAACGAACACTGCCAGGATGATGATACCGGCGAAGACGCCGACTGCATCGAAATTGCCTTCTGCCTGGGCGATCAGGTAGCCAAGGCCCGCCGACGCGCCAAGATATTCGCCGATAATCGCACCGACCACTGCAAAGCCGACAGAGGTGCGCAAAGAAGAAAGAATCCAGCTTGCCGCTGCAGGGAAATAGACGTGGCGTAGAAGCTCGGACCGCTTGGCGCCAAGAATACGGGCGTTTGCCAGCACCACCGGGTTGACTTCACGCACACCCTGCATCGCGTTGAAGAATGTAATGAAGAAAACGAGTGTCACAGCGAGCGCAACTTTCGACCACAGGCCAAGACCGAGCCAAAGCACGAAGATCGGAGCAAGCACGACGCGCGGGATAGCGTTCAAGCCCTTGATAAAGGGGTCAAGAATGCGAGCGGCACTACGGCTAAGACCAAGCCAGACACCAGCCGCGACACCCAGACTCGTGCCGATAACATAGCCCAGAACGGTTTCCGTCAGCGTGATCGTCACATGACGATAGAAATTGGGATCAAGGACCCAACTGATGATCTGGTTGAAGATGTCCATAGGCGCAGGGAAAAAGAAAACATCGATGACGCCAATGGAAACCCCGAGCTGCCATCCGCCAAGGATGACAACAAGCAAACCCAGTTGCACAAATCGTTCAGTCGCGACGTTCATAACTTTTCTCCACTTCGCCGCGCAGCGACGCCCAGATATTGCGGTATAGATCCATGAAGCGAGGATCCAGTTTGATTTCGGCGACGTCGCGGGGACGCTCAAGATCGACAGGGAAGCTGTTGATAACCCGGCTGCGTGGTCCGGCAGCCAACACAGCCACCCGGTCGCCGAGGGCAATCGCTTCCTCCAGATCATGCGTAATCATGACCACGGCCCTGCGTTCCTCCTGCCACAAGCGCAAAAGCTCGTTCTGCATCAGATGGCGAGTATGGATATCGAGGGCCGAAAACGGTTCATCCATCAAAATGACCTTTGGACCGCTGATCAATGCCTGGGCCATCTGAACACGCTTTCGCTGACCGCCGGAAAGCTGATGGGGGTATCGCTGTTCGAATCCCTTGAGACCCACTTTGGCGAGCCACGCCATCGATCGTTCGCGACGTTTCAATGCGCTTACCCCCCGAATCAACAGGCCGAGTTCAACATTCTCGATAGCCGTTTTCCATGGCAACAGCGCATCCTGTTGGAATAGGTAGCCGATATCATTCTGAATACCGGAGACGCGATTGTCATCGATCGAGACGCTGCCGCTAGTCGGTTTGAGCAGCCCAGCAATTGCGTTCAGTATCGTACTCTTGCCGCATCCCGTCGGCCCGACGATGGCCAGGAATTCTCCGTCCGCCACCGTCAGATTGACGTCCTCAACCGCAACAAAAGTTCCGAAGGACATTGTCACGGAGTTGATGGCAACCATCGCCTTCTTTTGTTGCGGGGCGGTTTCCTCCACCACCGGTTTTACCACTGCCAGGGCCATGGCCTCCTCCTCAGTTCGTGCTTTTGCGCGGCGCTTTGTCGACGAACGCGTTGGTGTATGTTTTCTTCAGATCGATTTCCGTTGCGGCAACCTTGTCGTTGAAACTCCTCAGAACAGCGAGCGGGGTTTGAACCTCGGCTTCGTTGAAGCGCCCATCCACGGAGAAGATCGGCTTGGCATTTGCGACAGCCTTCACGTAAGTCTCGCGGTCACCGGAAATGAAGGCTTCGGGTAGTTTTTGAACAATCTCCTCAGGTGAGCTGCTGTTCATCCATTCCAGCGCCTCAACTGTCGCGTTGACTACCTTCTGGATCGTTTCCGGATGCTCATCAATATAGGCTTGCGTGGCATAGAGAACGGAGGTCGGATAGATGCCGCCGTAAATCTCCTTTGCGCCTTCATCGCTGCGCGCATCAATCAGGATTTTGCCAACGCCCTTGGCCTCGATGAATGTGGCGGCGGGATCATAGTTGACAAGCAGGTCAACCTTCCCCTGCTCGAGGGCAGCAACCGCCGCCGAACCGGAGCCGACGCCGATTAGCGAAACATCGTCCGCAGAAAGCTTGTGGCGCTGCAAATAATAGCGAACAAAGAAATCCGATGAGGAGCCCGGGGCAGTAATGCCGATTTTCGCGCCCTTGA
>NZ_JBBNAN010000470.1:0-3900 GCF_037994405.1 Phyllobacterium sp. | reverse complement strand
GGCTCATCGCGTCTTACGAATACATGATCGTCATCAAGATGAGAGAATTGCAGCGGCGGGAACTCGGCCTCTCCATATGATCAGCGCTCAACCGTATATCGCGATGACAGTGCTGGAACGCCAACGGCGTGGAGGGAAAACCTTCGTCGCCGGATTTGGACTGGCAGGAGTGCTCATGATAGCGGCGATCATCCTGGCGTTTATTCTGGCCAACCCGCTATTGGCGGTTCGCGATCCTGTCAGCAAGGCGGACGTGATCGTCGTTCTCGGGGGGGATGGACCTCCGCGAGCTGCCTGGGCAGCCGGTCTGTGGCTGAAGGGAGTTGCACCGCGCGTCCTGATCAGCGGCGACGGCGATTGTTACTGGATCCGCGAGGCGATGATCGATCGCGGCGTCGATAGGCGGGCAATCGTCACCGAATGCCAGTCAGGATCCACCTGGGAGAACGCTCTTTTTTCCGCCCCGATATTGAAGCAAATGAATGCGCGCAGTGCTGTCCTGGTGACGAGCTGGTACCATTCGCGCCGTGCGATGGCGAGCTTCGCGGCGACCTCGAAAGATATTCACTGGATGTCGGATCCGGTCGAGCCCGACGAACCGCTATGGGACGTTGGATTGAGCCATGACGGTATTCAACTTCTGAAGGAATATCCGAAAACACTTTGGTATGCTGCTCGGTTATTTCTAGGCATCGAACCGGCCAGCCGCCCCGTCTCATTCCCTTCCCGCGAGGTCACACCATGAATTGGCTTGTAACATGGTTGATGCTGATCACAGTGATGATGTTACTCCTGTGGGGATTTGCACGGGGCGAAAGGATGTACCAGTTCCCTTTCTTGGTCGGCGTCATTACCTTCGCGTTCGTCTTGCCGCAGATCCCCGCCCTGGCAGATGATCCCTTCCTCCCCGAAGGCGCTTACATCAGGACGATTGCCTTTTCGATTATTTGCCTGGCGATGTGCTGGCTTGGCTGGTCTGCCAACGCCAAACCCTTCCGGTTCTTTCGCTGGGACTTTGACGAGAAGCGGCTCATCATTGCCGCGTATCTCCTTTCGATCACCGGGGCGTATTTCTATTTCAAGCTCAGCCGGTTGCCGGGTGATGTCTCGGTGGGTGTCCAGATGAGCGGAGCGCCAGTCGTATGGCTCTTTTTTGCGCGCTTCATGAACTATGGACTGGCAATAGCAGCCCTTTGCCTTGCCCGCCGTTTTTCCTGGATAACGCTGCTGATCATCGGCATGGATCTTGTCTTCTATCTGGACCGGATCGTGGTCACCGGAAAGCGTGCGGAGGCGGTCGAGCTGGTGGTGATCTTTGCTCTGGCGTACTGGTTCTACAGGGGCTGGGTCATGCCCCGCACACTCGTGCTGGCGGGCATGATTGCGGGGATGTTCCTCATGAGCAGCATGAGTGACTATCGTGACGTTACCAGGGCCAATCGCACGGCGATATGGGACGACGTCTCGCGGATCGATATTGCCGCCAATTTCGATAATCTGCTGAAAAACGGCGGACCTGAAATGCGAAACGCAGTGCTGCGCATATACAACACCGAACAAGTCATGGAATTCGATTATGGTCTGTTCCATTGGAACCGGCTCGTGTTCAATTATGTGCCTGCGCAGTTGGTGGGTGAAAGGCTGAAAGAATCCTTGAGATTTGAGCTCCCATCGCTAGGGCGGGAGTACAACCCGTTGACCGGCACAACGGAAACCGGAATGGCCGATGCGTTCTCTTCATTCTGGTATTTCGGCGCCCTGAAATTTCTCCTGCTGTCCTATGTCGTCCGGAGGATATGGGTCTCTGCGAACACGGGCGAAATGTCAGCCCAGCTCGTCTACATGCTGTCGATCGTACCTGCCATGCATGCCATATCGCATCAGACAGACTGGGCGCTTATAGTCTGGGTCCATATGCTGATCTTCCTGTTGCCGACGCTTACTTTGTGTCGAAGCCGGTCAAGAGGCTTTCATTCCTACTCACCCGCCGAAGCACCAGGTCCGGTCGGTCTCCGGCTTGTGGCGTCGAATTGAGGAACAATCCCATGCGATCTCGCTACAACGACCCGACATTCGATGCCACCGCACAACCGCTGCCTCGCTTCGGAGGCGCTACGTTTGCACTAAGGTTCCGGATCATGCGGCTGTTATGGACCGTCTGCTGGCTGCTGTTGGCGGCCTGGACACCGTCCTTTTTCAGCCCGTGGCGCGGCTGGCTGCTCCGGCGGTTCGGTGCACGCATCCATTCTACGGCGATCATACGCAGCAGCGTGAAGATCTGGTGGCCGGGCAATCTAACGATGGGAAAGCACGCGTCCATGGGGCCTGGCGTGATCTGTTACAATGTAGCGGAGATTACAATCGAGGACTTCGCCATCGTTTCCCAGCGCACGCACCTGTGTACTGGAACACATGATGTGGATGACGAGGGTTTCCCGCTGAAAAGCCGGCCAATCATCATTCGTTCCAACGCCTGGATTGCAGCGGAAGCATTTGTGGGGCCTGGGGTTGTTGTCGGCGAGGGTGCCGTGCTTGGCGCCCGCGGTGTAGCGGCTGGTAAGCTCGATCCCTGGACGATCTATGTGGGAAATCCAGCCAAACCGGTCCGAAACCGCAAGGGATCCGCCGCCGCTCAGTGATCTGCGGCCGGCACCAGCCTTCGCGGGTTCACGACATTCTTTATCCCGCGGTTGTCACCGGAGGTATAGCCCTTGATCGTCTGCTCGGCGATGCGCGGCCAGGTGTAGTTTTCGCGGACCAGCCGCTGGCCGTTGCTTCCCATGGCCGACGCCATTGCCGGACTGTCCAATATGCTCGCAAGCGCAGCAGCCACTTCAACCGCATCAAGCGATACGACCGCTCCAGCATGCGCTGATTTGACCTCGGGAAAGTGACACGCATCGCTGATTACCACCGGCAGGCCGCAGGCCATTGCTTCGGTAATGGCAACACTGAAGCCCTCCTGACGGCTTGGGAGGCAAAAACAGGTGGCGTCCACCAGCGCACGCAACTTGTCGCTGCCATAGAGCGGACCAACGATATGGACCCTGTCCTTCATGCCCAGCTGATTGACGAGTGCGACGAAGCCATCTCTCGCACCATCGTCGGGACCTGCCACCACGAGATTGACATCTGGATGCGATCTGGCGAGCTGGGCGAATGCCGCCGCCAGAATGTCCAACCCCTTCTTGGTATGAAGTCGTGAAAGAAAAAAGACAATGCGCTTTCCATCAAGCTCTGGCAGAAGCTCGCGAAAGAAGCCCTTTTGAGGCAATGCGGCAAACTCCTCCAGGAAGATGCCGTTTGGGATGATGAGGTTGGGAGCACGGAGCCCAAGCGGACCGAGCAGCTGGGCTTCATCCGTATTTAGCGCCAGAATAAATTTTGCCCGGTCGAGCATCTTTCGATAGCCGAGAAACAGCGCCAACTGCTTCTTCAGGCGCTTTTGGCTCATGCTCCAGACGTCGAGCATTCCGTGCGGTTCCAAGCAATAGGGGACGAGGTTTTGCCTCGCAATGCTTGCTGCATTCTTCAGTATGGACTCCCAAACACCGTGGATATGGACAAATGATGCATCCTTCAGCAGCGTGCGCAGGAGCCGGGAAGCCTTGTAGCCCAGCAGGCGCTCGATCCGGTCGGGATCTCTAAGAAGGTGCCAGCGAATATTCGAGAAATAGGGCACGTCCCTGGCTGACAAGAATGCGCGATCCTGGGTTTCAATGCCACCATAGCTGATGATGTGTACGTCATGCCCCAAGGCTGATTGCGCTGCCGCCAAACGCACGCAGCCGCCTTGCGGACCTCCCTTGGCGGGATCGATCGAGGAGATGACATGGACTATTTTCATGCGGCACACTGCCTGTTTGAGGATCGTTCTGGTGCTTCGGACCTGCTCATGAG
>NZ_JBBNAN010000469.1:0-7921 GCF_037994405.1 Phyllobacterium sp. | reverse complement strand
CATTCATGCCGGATGGCAAGACGATCATCAGCACCAATGGCCTGTCCAACGACATTACCTTCATCGACACCGCCACCGACGAACCAATCAAGTCGGTTACTGTCGGTCAATTGCCCTGGGGCGTGGCGATATCATCGAACTGAGGCAAGACTGACGGACAAGGGAGGAAATATATGACGAATCAGAAATCATTACTGCTGGCTACATTTCTCAGTGTTGTAGTTGTTCAATCTTTCGCGTTTGCGCAGGCAGATGACGATGATGATCCGGCTGCGCCAAAGCCAAAGGCCGAGACCCAGACGAAGGCACCTGCAATCAGCCGCGCCAGCAAGAATGTGCCCGAACTTATCCTCGGTTCGAAGACAGATGATTTCGCGGTGAACCAGAAGGATTTCGAGCTGGTTGCCGGGCAGGGCTACCGGTGGAAAATCACCTCCGCCGCCGGTTTCGAATATAAATTTGTTACGGATCTCTTTCGCAATGTATGGATGAACCAGATCGTCATCAACGAGCTCGAAGTGCACATGAATGGTGCCCCGGCATGGCTTGAGTTCGACGCACCCGGCACCATCAATGTGCAGTTTACGGCAGTACGGCCCGGCGAATACACTTGGTCCGTTCCCGACCTTGCGGACAAGGGGATGAAAGGTAAGATCACTATCAAATAGCAGTCAGTCAGTCTAAGACTGAGGGTGGAGTTCAATGGGTACAAATGCCGGATTGAAGAATGTTCAAGGTAAATCATTGCCGGAGACCAATGTTCCGGCGCTTGAGCTCGCCTCCGTAAGCTACGCCTATGGCAAGCGGCAGGCGCTGGACAACATATCGTTTTCCATCGCGCCAGGCCGGTTTGCTGTGCTTCTCGGGCTGAACGGCGCCGGTAAGACGACGCTTTTTTCGCTGATCAGCCATCTCTTCGCGACGCGAAACGGGCATATCCATGTCTTTGGCCACGATATAAATCGCAGGCCTGGTGATGCGCTGCGGCGGCTGGGGATCGTTTTCCAGGCGCGTACACTCGATCTTGACCTGTCGGTGCATCAGAACCTGTCTTACCACGCATCGCTGCACGGCATCGGAGCGCGCGAAGCGAACCAGCGTATTCATGAGCTGCTGCAATCAATCGACATGAGCGATCGCCTACATGAAAAGGCCCGCAGTCTGTCGGGCGGGCAGATCAGGCGTGTCGAGATTATCCGCGCCTTGCTGCATCAGCCCTCGTTGCTGCTGCTCGACGAGGCGACAGTGGGGCTCGACATCAAGTCACGCGCCACAATCCTCGCCGACATTCGCAAGCTGGTGCAGGACAACGGGATAAGTGTGCTGTGGGCGACGCATCTGATTGACGAGGTCAGCCATGCCGATCAGGTCATCGTGCTCGACCGAGGCAAACTGGTGGCCAACGGCGCGGTGAATGAGGTGGTCAAGGCAGTGGGTGCCGCGACGATCAACGAGGCGTTCTCACGTCTCACGGGCATTGTCACCTTGAATCCGGGGCACAGGCCATGAGCGACATTACCAACCCTGGCCAGATTGCACGTTCAGCAGGGCGCAAGCGTTTCGGCGTGATGCAGTATCTCGTCTGCCTCAAGGGCATTCTCATTCGCGAAGGCCTGCGATATCTCAATCAGCGCGAGCGGTTTATTTCGTCGCTGGTCCGGCCGCTGCTGTGGCTCTTCATCTTCGCGGCAGGTTTCCGCCAGGTACTCGGCGTTTCGATCATTCCGCCCTATCAGACCTATGTTCTCTATGAGGTGTACATCACGCCCGGCCTGTGCGGGATGATCCTCTTGTTCAGCGGCATGCAATCATCTCTCTCCATGGTCTATGACCGCGAGATGGGCAATATGCGCACGCTGCTGGTCAGCCCTTTTCCGCGCTGGTTCCTGTTGGTATCGAAGCTTCTCGCCGGTGTCGCCGTATCGATCATCCAGGTCTACGCGTTCCTGTTCATCGCCTGGTTCTGGGGGGTAAAGGCACCGCCGTCGGGCTATTTCCTCACCCTGCCTGCGCTTTTCCTTTCCGGAATGATGCTGGGCGCTTTGGGTATGCTGCTGTCTTCAGTGGTCAAGCAGCTCGAAAACTTCGCCGGCATCATGAACTTCGTGATCTTCCCGATGTATTTCGCATCGTCGGCACTCTACCCATTATGGCGCGTGCAGGAAGCCAGCCCGCTCCTTTACAAGATATGCCTGCTCAATCCCTTTACCTACGCAGTCGAACTGGTCCGGTTTGCCTTCTACGGACAGATCGAATGGACATCGCTTGGCGTGGTTTGCGGCTTCACATTGGTTTTGATCGCCAGCGCTATCATTGCTTACGACCCGTCAAGGGGCCTTGTCGTCAAGAAGCAAGAGGGAGGAAACAATTGAACCTGCGTATTGCTTTTGGTGCTTCGACAAGTCTCCTTCTTTATGCGGCCCTGCTTGGTCTATCTTCGGCAGCGGCAGTCAATGATCCCGATTGGCCGTGCGTCCAGCGCAAGGTGCCCGAACTTTCGATCGGCCAGGTATGGAATGGACCTCCCATGCCGGATTCTGCCAAAGA
This sequence comes from Phyllobacterium sp., assembly GCF_037994405.1. GTDB lineage: Bacteria > Pseudomonadota > Alphaproteobacteria > Rhizobiales > Rhizobiaceae > Phyllobacterium. The sequence goes on along the minus strand of NZ_JBBNAN010000469.1, from coordinate 5,374 downwards.
CTGGGAAGCTGATCCGAAGATTGGGGACCTGATCGAAGAATTGGCGGCACGACGCAATCCACTCGACTTGGCGCAGAAGCAGATCATCGAATTTGCGGCCAGCCTGCCGAAAGACCAGGTGAACGATAAGCTTTTCAAACTGTTCCAGGGTCTGTTCGATAAGCTGAATGGCGAGCGCGGCCAGATTATTTCCGGAATCGGCCGTTACGCGAGTAGACAACGGGAGATGGCCGAGGATCTGCGCAAGGAGGCCTCTGCGGCCGATGCGATGCGAGCCAAGCCTGATGACAATCCCGAAGATCTGGACAGGCTGAACGAACGGCTGACATGGGAGACCCGTATTTTCCAGGAACGGGTGCAGTCGCTATCCTATGTCTGTGAAGTCCCGACAATCATCGAGCAGCGATTGTACGGCCTGGCAAAAACGATTAGCCAGTCGATGCTCAAGCAGTAGGCTCGGCCACTCGCCCGATGCGCCTGTAGGTAAAGGCGTCTGGCGTCGCATCAGATGCTTTTGTATCTATGGCTTCCTCGATCAGCGCACCCATCCGCGCATGTAACGGAGACTTGATGCAGGCGGGATCGGTCGCCGCGGCATCGCCTGCGATCGCCATAGCCTGGCAGCGGCATCCACCCCAATCGATTTCCTTGCGCTCGCAGCTCCGGCAGGGCTCCTGCATCCAGTCCGTGCCGCGGAAGGCATTGAACGCAGACGACTCATGCCAGATCCTGCTCAAACTCCAGTCACCAAAGCGCTCGAAATGCAGGGATTTGATTGTACCGGCGGCATGACACGGAAGGACCGTGCCATCCGGCGCCACCATGAACGCATCGCGTGCCCAGCCACCCATGCAGGGTTTCGGATAAATGGCGAAATAATCGGGGGTCACGAAATCGATCGTCATGATGCCGCTCAACCGTTCCTGCGCTTCCTCGACAATTCGCACCTGGCGCTCGACCGCTTCGCGCTCCGGCATCAATGCCTTGCGATTGAGCAGCGCCCAGCCCGCATATTGCACATTGGCGATTTCCAACCGTTCTGCACCGAGGGACAGCGCAAGCTCGATGAAACCCGGCACTTCCTCCATATTGTGCCGATGGATCGGCGCGTTGATCGTCAGCGGCAGGCCAGCTTCCCGGACACGTCTAGCTGTCTCGAGTTTTTTCTCATGGGCACCGCGGGAATTGCCGATCTTTTCTGTGGTCGCAGGATGAGCGCCCTGGAAACTCAACTGGATATGATCAAGCCCGGCCTTGGCCCAGGCTTCAATCCGCCCTTCCGCAATTCCAACGCCGGCTGTGATCAGATTGGTATAGACGCCGCGCCGGGCAAGCGCCGCAATGAGCTCCGCTAGATCGGTCCGCAGAGTCGGCTCGCCGCCGGAAAGATGGACTTGCAAGACGCCGAGATCTGCCGCCTGCTCGAACAGGGAAATCCAGCCTTGCGTGTCCATTTCCCGGTTGGCTTTCATAAGCTCAACCGGATTGGAACAATAGACGCATTGCAGCGGGCAGCGATGCGTCAATTCCGCCAGCATTCCGATCGGGGGTAGAACAGGTTCCGTCATAGCGTCACCAGAAACTTGTCGGACCATTCCTGGAGAAAGCCGGTCACATCCGGCGTGATCTCCGCTTCATCCGCTCCATATAGATCGCCGAGCAGGGCAATCATTTGCGCCACACTGTGCTGTCCGTCGCATAGCCGCAGAATGTCGAGACTGACCTCGTTCGGCCAAAACACCCGCTCTGGCGATAAAAGCGCCCACGCTCCCCGCACCTTATCATATTGCAGCCGAACATGCCGTTTCAAAACCGGCTTCGATTGCATCGACAGAAGGGATCGGATCGGGGTTATCTGCATCATACCGCCTCCGGATCGAAAGCGCCTGGCGGGATATTACCCTTTTCGCCATAGGCATGGGCAAGAGCATCGAGCATCGCCCAAAGCACGTCGCACTTGAAGACCAGCGCGTCGATCACAGCTTGTTGCTTTTCAGGATTGTCGGCGTGGTTCATCACATAGGCCAGCGCAAAATCGGAATCGCGCGATGCCTGTGTCGGGCGCTTGTCGAAATAGGCGAGGATGTCTTTGGTCACATAGTCGTACTTCGCCAGCATGGCCGGGACGCGCTCGCCGATAATAACCGGCGAGAACAATTCCGTTAGCGACGAAGCGACTGCTTCAAGTAGACTCCGATTGGTGCAGAAGGAGAGATAGGCGCCGACAGCGAACCGCGTGGCGGGTAGTGCAAGCTTTTCGCTCTTGACCATATCGGCATCAAGACCGAGGCCTGTTGCCAGCTTAAGCCACCGGGCGATGCCGCCATTCCAGCCATCGCTGCCGTCATGATCTTCAATCCGCTTGCGCCATTCCGCGCGAAATTCCGGATCCGTTGATTGCGCAATGATCATCGAATCCTTGCGCGGAATGACGGACTGGTAGCAATAGCGGTTAAGCGCCCAGGCCTGCATTTGCGCCTTTGTCAAAGCGCCGCTGGTCATCTGGTGATGAAACGGATGACGGTTGTGATAACGGGCAGCGCCTACTTCACGCAGGACTGCCTCAAGGCCAGCCGGTGACAAACCGTTACACGCAGCATTGCCAAAGTCGTTCAAAGCCGCACCTCCATACCGTCATGGGCAACTTCCCATCCCGCCTCGTTCACCGCCGCATGTTCGGGCGAGGTTTCGTCGAGAATGGGATTGGTGTTGTTGATGTGAACATAGATCCTGCGCTTGATGCCGGTATCTGCGAGGGAGACCATCGAACCTGCTTCGCCTGAAATTTGCAAATGTCCCATGCGCGCGCCAGTCTTGGCGCCAACGCCTGCCGTGATCATTTCGTCATCGGTGAAGACAGTTCCGTCGAAGAGAAGGCAATCCGCACCGGACAGTCGTTGCTTCAGGGAGTGATCGATGCGGGCGCAACCGGGAATATAGAAGGCCGCAAGATCGTCGACCCGCGAAGAAATGCGCAATCCAATCGTATCGCCCTCCTGCGTGCCAAAGCCGTCCTTTGTCTGGTCTTCGAGAAACAGGGCCACCTTGCCGGGAACGGCAAATGTTTCAACGACGATGCCTGTCCGCTCTCCGTTGACATCTATAATATCGGTCTGTTCGCCCAGCACGAGTTCACGCCGCTGGACGATCGAACTGTCGAGAACGTTGAAGATGGAATTGGCTTCGAGGACCTGAAGCACGCGGCGTGTCGCATAAATAACGAATGGCTCGCGCTCGCGCAGACTAAGCAGCCCGGCAATGTGATCGACATCGGCATTGGTAAGGATGACGGCTGTGATCGGCGTTCCGCGGAGCGGCCCATCCGCATCTGGCTGGAGCTCCGGCGTTGCCGCGATCTGCTGGCGGATATCCGGCGATGCATTGAACAAGACCCAGTCACTCCCGTTTGCACTGGCGGCAAGGCTGGACTGTGTCCGGGGACGAAGGTTTTTTTCCCCCTTCCACGCCCCACGACTCAATCGATAGTTGCAATTCCATTGTGGAAACCCGCCTCCTGCCGCGGAGCCGATGATGATCAATCGCATTGCGGGCAAATATCCCTATTGCCGGAAATGACCTTCCAGCCTGGTAATCAAGCCCAAGTCGCCCTACGCAATCGGGTCACGCAGGGCGAAGGTTGGGGTTTACTTCTTGGCCTTCAGTTCTGCGGGCAGGTAACGAGAAAGTTCCATACCTGCAGCAACCTGGCACATGGTTGGTTTTGTCCATGTTTTCTTCATACTTTGCTCCTTCTCATTCAAAGATCACAGACTGATCTTTCTCCGGCATCATACGCCATCATGGCGCAAGATTGAAATTAATAGGGTTCATTTCTCTGTGTGGGCTGCTTCGCCGCGACCCAGCCATCGGTGCCCAAAGGGTACCAGAGGACTGATCGGTATCCCCATTCGACAGCCCTTTTGGCCGCGTTCCAGGACATCCAGCAATTCTCCATACAATAGAAAAGCACCTTTCGATTCATGTCATCACCCAGTCGAGATTGCAGCCCCTTGCGAAAATAGGCTTCCGTCTCCTTGTTTATGACCCCGTAGCCCACATTGGCGAGCCATATGCTTCCGGGAATATCCTCCCGCACCTTCTCCTTCCAGATTGTTCCAGCCGGAAGGTTTGCCGGCTTCGGATCGTGCGGAAGGACATCCACAAACACCGCTGACTTGTCTTTCCAAAGGGCTACGGTTTCATCGGTTGTGACAACCTTCGCCCCCTTCAACGTCGCAGGAACCGGTGCGCGGTAGTTCTCGGTCCTGTATCCCACAGGTTCCAGAGCAGTGTCAGCTGCAGCGGTTACTGCTGCCGCAAAAACACCAACCAGAACGGTCATCGCTCCAAAACAGTTCCGCGACCATTTGCCTGACAACGGGCTATTGCATGATCGGCTTGTCATTTTCGTCGATCAGCGGAACATGGTAGTTGAGCAATATCTTGTTGATCTCCGCCTGGTTCTCCCTGATCACCTTGTTCAATGTGCGCTTCCATTCCTGATCGGATGGGCGAACGCCCATCGTGATCCGATAGGCCATATGACCGGACTTTTCCTTTGCCAGAGGCACAACGGTCAAGTTTGGATCAATCTCATTCGCATAATATCCGGCCATGGGACCCCAAAGGATCGCGACATCGATCACGCCACTCTTGAGCTCCTTGATCATGACATCCGCCATGGATGGTGCGAGACGCGTATCGACCATCAGCGGATAGGCGTGGACATTGCGCATATAGCCGGCCTTGGCGAGATTGGCGGCCGGTGGCGTGCCGGCGACGACACCAATTCTCTTGTCAGCCAGTTTGCTGTCCTCGATCGTTTCGACACCGTCGAGGCCGCTGTCCTTCTTGTAGATCATGACATAGGTCGAACGGTAATAGGCGTTGGTATTCTGAACCAGTTCATCGCCCTGAGCGTAGCCCATGATGATGTCGCAGCGATTGGATCGAAGTGTATTGCGCACGAACCCTGTAGCCATCGGATACCATGTGTAGGCCACCGATTTTCGGCCAGTCTTGGCGGCCACAAGCTCCGCCAGCTTGTTTTCAAAGCCCTTACCGCTTTGATCGGAAAATGGCATGTCAGAAGGATCCGCACAAACACGCAACACGTCCGGATCGACGAGTTCGCCGGCGGCTCCAAGGCCAGCACCTTGTGCGAAAGCCCCCGAGGGCATCGCGAAGACTGCCGCTATCAGAGAGGCGGCAATCCATTTCAAGGCGGGACGTGTCTGCTGATCCATTTTATCCACCCATGCAGGACGATTCCTGCTGCTTGGCGGCTTCCGGTTTGTTTTCATGTTTTGCCGGGCGACCTCGATCAAGATCGCCCACCGCGCGAGCACGCAGATATACATAGAGATCGTCCATG
>NZ_JBBNAN010000468.1:0-2469 GCF_037994405.1 Phyllobacterium sp. | reverse complement strand
CTGCTACGGCGCCTGCAGCCTTCGCGGCAATCGTTACGCCGCCGCCCCAACACGCATAGCGGTCATCGCCCAGCCGATCGACGACAAGCACATCACCTGGCCGGAGCATCCCCGTCGCATGATGCAGCAGGGTCGAGTCCGGACCGGGAATAGCAATTGTAACCGCCGTGCCGACAATGCGGCGATGGCGCAGCAGTGGCTGTATGGCTCGGTCCATGAAACCAAAAAGCCGCCAATGGCCAACTGTTGCGGTTTCGACATTGACCAGGAGTTTTAGATCCTCGACCGGAATTTGTTCCGGCATATCATTAATGGTGTACATGGCTCACCTCACGCGCAAGCCAGACGGCGATGGCTCATCATTGGGATGAGCGTTCGCGCGCGTTTGATCTGGTCCATATCGATGCGGGCGGTGATAAATCCTACGCCGTCGGATGCTCGCGCCACCACGTGCCCCCATGGATCGCAGACGAGCGAATGCCCATAGGTATGGCGCTTCTCGTTGCCAGTGAGGGTCGAACCCCATTGACCGCAGGCGGCAAAATAAGTCTGGGTCTCGATTGCCCGAGCCCGAGCCAATACCTCCCAGTGATCCTTGCCAGTCTGCAGCGTGAAGGCTGCCGGAAGGACGATCACATCGGCTCCGGCCTTTTCAAGCGCAAGGAAAAGCTCGGTAAAGCGGATATCGTAGCAGATGGCGCAGCCAATCTTGAGGCCCTCGAGATCATAGACCACTACCTCTTCACCGGGCTTTACAGTAGCCGACTCCTTATAGGCTGTGCCATCTGGCGCAATAATGTCGAACATGTGGATCTTACGGTAACGCGCGACTTCCTTCCCTTCGCGATTGAAAACGACTGTCGTGTTGTAGATGCGGTTTTCGTCAGCAATCTTTTCCATCAATGTGCCGGCATGGACGAAGACTCGATGGGTCTTGGCGAAGGACTGTGCCATCTCATAGGCGCTGCCTCCCGGTGCAGGCTCTGCCGCGGCAAGCTTCTCGGCTGGTGTCCCGCCATAATATTCGAAATATTCCGGTAAAACGATAAGATCAGGGGAATCCATCTTTACCGCATCTTCCATCATCGCTCGTGTCGTGAGCAGATTTTCTGCTTTGTCGGTCTGCGGATTGGTCTGGATCAAGCTTATTTTCATGGGAATTTCTCCTCGCAAGTTCGTTAGAACGGTAATCAGGCGATAATCGCCTCGGCTTTGAGTGCGTTGAAGGTTGCCATGATGCCTTGGCGCAAGGTCATGGTCTGGGTGGCGACGACGAGCAGAGATGCGCCTTCCTCTTGCGCAAAACCGCGTTCTGCGGCTGTCCAGGCGGGCATGATCCAGGGCTTGCCGACATCGCGTGCCGCTTTTGCGCAACGCCTCAGGTCCTTGCGGTCTGCATCTGCAAATGCATAGGAACCGCGTCCCCGGGCGAGGGCGAGATCGGAGGGTCCGGGAAAGAGTCCGTCAACAGTGTCGAGTGCAATGATCTTTTCGACATCTGCGAGGCTTTCAGCCGTCTCGATCATTGCATAGCACTTGGTCCGGCGGTTTTCCTTTTCGAAGGCATCGCTGGCAGGCCGGCTATAGCCATAAATCCGCCCGCCCGCATACGAGCGGGTGCCGGCCAATGGATATTTGGCCGCCTTGGTGACCTCACGCGCGTGTTCAACGCCGAGTATGTGCGGGACAATCACGCCATCGGATCCAAAATCCAGCGCCTGCTGAATGGCTTCGCTCGTCGGAGCGATGACCTTTGTCAGTGTCGGTATGTTCTGTGCTTTGGTAAAGGCAAGGAACTGGTCGAGCGTTGCAAGATCGAACGTGCCATGCTCGAGTTCGAGAACCAGAGATTTCATGCCGCAGCTACGTGCTATTTCAAGATAGCCATAGTGCGGTTGCGACATCCACAGGGCGATATTTTCCATTCGTATTCATGCTCCAAAGTGAAAGATGAGGTTGGCGCGGATGTGAGAACCAAGTTACTTGCCCATGGTCTGCGAAAGTCCGAGTGTGCGCTCGATGAGGATGATGATAAGGAGTGTCGCCGCGACCAATACGACCGAGATCGAAGCTGTCATTGGATCGGTCTGGCTCTCGACATAGTTGAAAATCTCAACCGGAAGCGTGGTCAGGCGCGGCCCGGTAATAAAGAGGGAGATAACAACCTCGTCGAAAGAAAGAAGGAACGACAATGCGGCGCTGGCGATGAGACCGGGCGTCATCAGGGGCAAGGTGATACGCCGGAAGACGACGAGCGGCGAAGCTCCAAGCATGGTTGCTGCTTCTTCAACGGAAGGTGGCAAAGTGCCAAGAGCAGTCGTCATGATCCGGATTACATAGGGGGTGGCCACGATCAGATGCGCGACAATCAGACCGGGGAATGTGCCGAGCAACTGCAGACGCACAAAAACCAACAAAATGGCCAGACCGAGGACGATGGCAGGGAGTAGAAGCGGCGCTGTGAAGAGG
>NZ_JBBNAN010000467.1:0-9538 GCF_037994405.1 Phyllobacterium sp. | reverse complement strand
CAAGCACGAACGAACCCAGTGGATACAGAGCTTGAGCCTTCAGACGACCGACCCTGCCGAAGAATAGAAATGCTTAAACCCGCGCCCCTCGTTGCCGAAAGTGATGATGCTTGCCTGCCCCTGACAGATGCGAGAGAGGCGACCGGTGGTGACGCCATCATTCGTAATGATGGGGTCATCGGTTCGAATCCGGTAAGCTCAACAATAAATTCAAGCACTTAGCCAGTACCCCAGTTTGCCGAAAATCGGTGGCGGCAATTTTTGGCGGCCACTTTCAGCTTTCTGGCCAGCAAAAAAGCCCCGAAAGCATGTGCTCTTGAACATGTCCGACATTGAGAATTCGTCCCGGACTTGACACGGCGCTCCTGTTAAGGCCGCATATGCGACCGACGGCAATATTGTCGCTTCTCAACGTAAAGAGAAAACGGGGTGGCGAAAAAATTTGATCTCGCCTTTCTGGCGAAGAAGATGGACCAGCTGCTGACCGAGTTCGGTTCGCTGAGGGATGAGGTGATTGTTCTCTCAGCCATGGTCAATCGCATTGATAGCATCGTCGACGGTTAAGAACGGAAATCCGCGCGGTACATGCGCAAAGCTCGCATCTTGATGACCGGTTGCGCAAACTGGAACACGAGCGGATTTGATCCCGGCTGGCGCAATGGCCTTGCGTTTAACCAGAAGCAGGTGCGGCTAACACGAGAAAAGTGTCTTCCGCGTGTTTGTTGTTCAGGAAGATTGCGCGACGACGACTCGATCCTAGGTTTAGCGTGGGGCTTTGCTGCGGCACCCATCTGCAGCGCAATTGGCTCGCTATTCATCGTCGCCTCGGTATTGTCACGGCGAAGCTGCTGATCAAACCAAGGCTGCCTTGGCGGTTAAGGCGGCACCGGGCTAGGAAACATAGGTTTCAAAAACGGACTCCCTGTGAAACGAGAGATATATGAGCTGGTCCGCTCGAAAAGGCCCGCAATTCCGTGATCGATCAATTCCCCATTGAAGTAACATTGAGTCCCCGATGCCGCTGCCGACCAGCATAGTCCCGTCATCAAGGAAGCTGATATATCCTTTGTCAAACAAATGATCGACATGTGGACTGAGAAGCAATCCATTGTTGCCGTCAATCTTCTCAAAGTCACTACATGCGCGCCAGGGCTTGATGTGGCTTGCCCTGAGATGCCGAAGTTTGCGAACGCCCGTTACTCGGCACTCGACCTCGAACTGTTCTAAGTTCTGGCGATATATCCCTTGACCTCGGCGAGCCCAGACAAGTTGGAGCTTCTGCGTCTCACCAATATCGGTTCTATTGTTGATTGTCTGTACGACGGTTTCTTCTTCAAGGATGGTCGCTTGCACTATCTGCTCAGCGGTGAGCACCAACTTAGGAGCTATGATATCCCATTGTTGACCTATCAAATAGATCAGAGCATTTGCCATCGGTGATGGTATGGACGCGAGGTACGCTCCTTGATTGCCGTCTCCAGATATTTTGATAGGCGAGTACCTGTTGGGAAGGGTGGGCCCAATTATTCCCATAAGATCCTTGGGACGAATAGGCGTCTGCAAGCGCGTAAACTTTACTGGCAATCGCCATCCCGTATCCTTCCACGGGCTCCCCGCTGTCCCAAATTCCTCGGGCTTTGGAGCCAAACATGCTGGCGCTTCGCAAACGCCCACGGCCTTGATTTTCGCATCGGCGAAAGAGAAGACGATATCTCCGGGTCGGACGCGTTTCATATTCTCATAGAACTCGCTCCGCCCTCCGTTCGACTGGGTAAGCGGTGACCACAGGTAATTGCCCCCGACCTCTTGAGAGAATGTCTGCTTGTGATTGACCCACCAATAGGCAGGAGAAGCATCAAGCAACAACGAACCGTCAATTTCAAAGCCAAGACGTTCGAGTAGCTGCGCAACCGTAGCATCGCCCCCGCTAAACTCTGCTGCTTTCAAAGGCCCCGCGGCACTGTCAGCGTATCCACGTGCAGCACCGACGACTGCTTTAGAATCGTATTCCTTTCCCTCGAAGCGGAGGAAGTAGGATCGGGCTTTTCGATATCCATAGCGCTTTAGGAACGCGGTACGTCCCAACTCATCGTATTCGGCGATCGCGCGAAGGACAGCTTCCCGAGTTATCTGGCTTATTGGCATTTATTGACATCAATTGGAGCGGTGTGAATCGGACAGATAAGATTGCATAGCAGCCAGTTATGAACAATCGACCATCGGTTAATTGAAATGCTAAATGGCATTGGTTGCCTCGATCAGATTTACTCTAATACCATTCTTGGCCAGGCCCACGCTGTCTAGACGCTCACACAGACGAGGATCGCTGTGGATCACAATCAATTCCACCAATCATTATTGAAGGGTGCGGTTCTCCAACTCTGCCACCGCAATGCGCCATGCCAATTCAAGTGCCTCATCGGCCGCAGCCAGATCGCCATGTTTCTTCGCTTCCATCGCCACTGCCGTTAGCTCGGAGATAAGCCGGGCCCTAGTGATCGGATAGGCGCGTGTCGCTGTTTTAGGGTTCGTCATCGAGGAGGATCTCACAAGGCAAGCATGTAGGGGCCGCCGTCATTGCGGGCAGTTCGGCGACGGGTTTCTCGGCAACAAGAGCCTGCGGGTTTTCCGCCCGGATCTGCTTGAGGAGCGTTGTGGGTCTGCTGGGCTTGGGCAGCCGGAGCGGCGTGGAGAACTGCGCCGTCCATTCTTCCTGGGTGAGTTCAAGCACTTTTGTCGGCAACGGCGCCGGCTTGTGGGCGATCTCAAGCTGCCGTGCAGCCTCAAGTCCGAGCAGCCGGGCCTGCTGATGAGGAAGCCGCCACGGCCGAGTCGTGCCATAAGCCGCCATGGACTGCCGTAGCTGCCACCGCTCTATCAACGACCGGACTCGTGTCGGCATTGTCTTCAGCGATTGTCCGCCGATACCCAGTCGATGGCATAACCGTTCGTTTTGAGCATCCCGTTTCGATAGTCGCCCGCCGCACCTGTGCGTCCGACTAGTCGTGCGAATATCACGGAAGCCGATCGTGATTTGGAAGAACTGGGGTAGCCGGCCTGCAGTCATAGTTCAGCACGATTCGGAGAATTGCGAGGCCACAGCATTTTTCGGGGTCAAGCGACACGGCTCGTTGAGCAGCCGAAGGCGGTTCGATGCGATTGCCGGTTTTCGGTTACGCGCCGAGTTGCATATGTTAGAATAAAAATAGCGCCCAACGGGCGCCCGGGGGCCAGTTTCCGATAGCCGCCTCGGTTCGGAACGCGCCCCTCCGAGGGGAGGGTGTCATGACGTGCTGGGTCAGACGAATTGCAGTCGCCGTGCTGCTGGGGTTCGGCGCGGTCTCGCTCACGGGCATCGTGGCCCACGCCGAGCCGGGGGTCTTCGACGACCGGATCGTGTTCGGGCAATCGGCGGCCTTCGACGGGCCCGCAGCGGCGTTGGGTCTCGGCATGCGAGAAGGAATCCTCGCCTCCTTCAACGAGGCCAATGCCACCGGCGGCGTCAACGGTCACAGGCTCGAGCTGGTCTCCTACGACGACGGCTACGAGCCGGAAAAGGCGATCGCCAACACCAAGCGTCTGATCGACGAGAATGGCGTGTTCGCACTCGTCGGCGAGGTGGGTACGCCCACGTCCAACGCGGTGCAACCGATCGCCACGGAAGAGGGAGTGCCGTTCATCGGGCCGTTCACGGGTGCCGCCTTCCTGCGCAACCCGTCGCTCGGCAACGTGATCAATATTCGCGGCTCGTATGACCAGGAGACGGAGGCCTGGATCGAACACCTCACCAAGGACCTCGGCGTGTCGCGGATCGCCATCCTGTACCAAGACGACACCTTCGGTCGCGCCGGGTACTCGGGGGTCGCTAAGGCGATGGAAAAGCGCGGCATGAAACTGGTCGCCGAAGGCACTTACGAGCGCAACACGACCGCGGTGAAGACGGCGCTGCTGGCGATTCGCAAGGCAGATCCCGAAGCCGTCGTCATGGTCGGCACCTACAAACCGTGCGCGGAGTTTATCAAGCTTGCGCACCGGCTCAAGATGAACCCCGTGTTCGTCAACATCTCATTCGTCGGTGCCAACGCCCTCGCACAGGAACTCGGCGCGGACGGGAAAGGCGTGATGGTGACGCAGGTCGTGCCATTCCCCGGCGACATGAGCCTCCCGCTCGTGGCCCGGTACCAAAAGGCGCTCAAGGCCGCGAATCCCGACGCGCAGATCGGATTCGTCTCACTCGAGGGATACATGGTCGGCCGACTGGTCGTTGAGGCCTTGGAAAAGGTGAAGGGCCCGGTTACGCGGGCGGGGCTGCTCTCGACCATCAAGGAGGTCGGCACGTTCGACCTGGGCGGCATCACGCTGTCCTATGGGCCGGACGACAACCAGGGCATGAACCAGGTCTTTCTCACCGTGATCCAGGCGGACGGCAGCTTCAGGCCGATTGACCGCATGGAGCGTTGACGTGGCCAACGGGCGGACAGGGTGTCGCCTCTCCACTGAGCAAACCCGCTCCGGTCGACGGCATGCCCTTATGAATGGAGCGGACCAGGAGCCTTCTGGGGCGGCCCAAGTCGAAGCGCGTACTTCGAACTTAGCCGCCGCGGGTCGCCGGCATGACGGCAAGGCGACCCTTGGCATCAAGGCCAAACTGTTCCTGGCGTTCGGTGGCATGGCCCTGTTGACCATCGGCGCCAGCGCGGTCGCGTGGTACGCCTTCACCGACATCGACAGGTCGGTCACGCGGATTACCGCGGAGAGCGTCGTCGGCATGGCGGCATCGCACCAGCTCGCCGAAAAGAGCGCTGAGATCACGGCGACGGCTCCAGCCCTGATCGCGAGCCGCAGCGAAGAGGAGCGGGCTCAGGAACAGGAGAGGCTCGTTCGGAGGCTGAATGAAATCTCCGCCGTGACCAAAGGGTTGAAGGTCACGGGCGTGGCGGAGGCAAAGTTCGTGAATCTGATCGAGATCGAAGGCAACATCGCAACCGAGCTCAAAGCGCTGGACGGCGCCGTCGCGCAGCGCCTGCGATTGAGCGCGCAAAGGGAGACAGCGATCGCCGATCTTGCTGTCGTACAGACCAAGTTCCAAGATACTCTGGAGCCTTTGGTGGACGACGCCGGCTTCAACCTCGTGACCACCAGCGAGGACGTAACGGCCAAGAGCAAGGAGGCGATCACGGGCCTGATCGAGGGCGGGGTAAATAACTTGCAGGCGCTGCTGACACTGCGCGCCGATGGCAATCTGGCGGCGGGTCTGCTGGGTGAAGCGGCGCACGTCGACGATCCGGTCTTGATCCAGCCTATCCGCGAGCGGTTCTCGGCGGCGGCGGCAGCGATTGAGAAGAGTCTCGAGGCGTTGCCTCAGTCGCCCGAGAACGAGCGGTTGCACGAGGCGAGCGAAGCGCTGATTGCGCTCGGCGCCGGCGCGGACAATGTTTTCGAGGTCCGGTCGCAGGAGCTCCGCGCCCCCACCGAGACGCGGCACTCACTCCAGGTCAAGCGCGAGGGGGTGGCGGCGGCGGTGGAGGTGGCGCACCGCACCCTGCTCGAGACTCTGGCACCGATGGTGGACAACGCCGGCTTCGACCTCGTGACCACCAGCGAGGACGTGACTGCCAAAAGCACGGAAGCGATCACCGGGCTGATCGAGGGCGGCGTGAGCACCTTGCAGGTGCTGCTGACGTTGCGCAGCGAGGGCAACCTGGCGGCGGGCCTGCTGAACGAGGCCGCCGGCGTCACCGACCCCAGTTCACTGAAGCCTCTCCAGGAGCGATTCGTTGCTGCCGCGAGCCGCGCGGAAAAATTGCTCACGCAGCTTCCCGCCGCGGTCGACGACGGTGCACTCAAGGACCTCACGGAGAAGCTGATCGCGTTCGGCACGTCCGCAGGAAATATCTTCGATTTGCGACACGAGGAGCTGCATCAGATTGCGGCTGCTCAGGCGTCCTTGCAGGCCGACAACGCGCTCGTCCTGCGTCTCGACAAAGAAGTGGCGGAACTCGTCCTGGCCGCCCGGGGCAACAGTGATGCAGCGGCGGCTCGCACCGCTCAAGCCATCCGCAATGGCCGACTTCTGCTTCTCCTTATCACTGCCCTATGTGTCCTGGGGGCAACCCTGATCGCCGTGCTATATGTGGTGCCCCGAGTCGTAAGGCCTATTGAGAATATTACCGCTGCGATGAGCGGCCTGGCCGCGGGCGACACGTCCATCGATGTGCCGGGTCGCGACCGCAGAGACGAGATCGGCCGAATGGCCGACGCACTCGGCGTCTTCCGCGACACGGCTATCGAGGTTCAGAGGTCGAACCAAATGGAGATTCGCGAAGGACGCCGGCGGTTGGCGGTTGCGATCGAGAGCATCTCCGAGGCCATCTCACTCTACAATCGCGAAGATCGCCTGGTCATTTGCAACGACAAGTACCGAACGCTGCTCTATCCTGGCGCCCCTGCAGAGATAACGCCCGGGATGACGTTCGAAAGCATTGTCCGACGCGCCGCCGAGCGCGGCTATATCAAGGACGCTGAGGGCCGCGTAGACGAGTGGGTCCTGGAACGGATCGCCCGTCATAGAGAACCGAGCGAACCGCATGTCCAGCAGCGCGGCGACGGTCGCTGGATCCTGGTCAGCGAGCGCAAAACCGACGACGGCGGCACGGTGGCCGTCTATTCGGACGTCACGGAGTTGAAGCAGCGTGAGAACCAGCTTGCGGAAAAGTCGAAGGCTTTGGAGCAGCTCTCGAACCAGCTCGCGAAATACCTATCGCCCCAGGTATACCAGTCGATCTTCACCGGAAAACAGGAAGTCAAAATCGCGAGTCGACGGAAAAAGCTGACCGTCTACTTCTCGGATATCGCTGGCTTCACCGAGATGACGGATCGGCTGGAGTCCGAGGACTTGACCCGGCTGCTGAACCACTACCTGACCGAAATGTCCCAAATCGCCCTTTCCTATGGAGCGACGATCGACAAGTACGTCGGCGACGCCATCGTCATCTTCTTCGGCGATCCGGAGACGCGCGGAGTCCAGGAGGACGCCCTCACCTGCGTCGGGATGGCCATCGCCATGAGGACGAGGATGCATGAGCTGCAGGGCGTATGGCGGGCGTCGGGCATCGAAAAGCCCCTCCAGTGCCGGATCGGAATCAACACGGGGTACTGCACCGTCGGCAACTTCGGCAGCGAGGATCGGATGGACTACACCGTCATCGGCGGCGGCGTGAACCTGGCCTCCCGGCTTGAGGCTGCGGCCACGCCGGGCGAGATCCTCATATCCTATGAGACGTATGCGAACGTGCGGCACCGGTTCCACTGCGAGCCGCGTGGGCAAATCTCGGTCAAAGGCATCGCCTACCCCGTTGCCACTTATCAAGTCGTCGACACCTATGAGAACCTCGGCGCGGAGCGCCTGTTCATCCACGAGGACCGCCCGACTCTGAGACTCGACCTCGATCTGGGGACGATGTCCGACGATGACCGCAACCATGCGGCCAGCGTGTTACGCGAGGCCTTGGATCGGCTGTCTGAGCTCGACCGAGCCACGGCCTCCATGGCGGGTTTGATGGACAAGACCGGGAAGTTGGGAGCGCCCAGGATCGAAGGGACGGATCCCGTTGGCGGCAAGAGTGCTCCTGCCCTGTATTTCGGCACGACCAAGATGAACAACTCTTTTGATGTCGTCGACAGGGTCGCGACAGAATACGGCGGATACGCGACTCTCTTCGTGAAGGCCGGGGACGAATACGTGCGCGCAGCAACAAACGTAAAAAAGGACGACGGCTCACGCGCGATCGGAACCGTGCTAGACCCAAATGGCTTGGCGATCGCTATGATCAATAAGGGCGAAGCGTACTACGGAAAGGCGACCATCCTGGGCAAACCCTACGTCACGGGCTATGAACCGATCCGGGACGCCGCGAAGAATGTCATCGGCATCTACTTCGTCGGCTACAGGAAGTAACGTGGTCTTTGCGCCGGCTGCTTGAGCGCCCCATGCGACGTCCGCCGATGATCGGAGTCATGCGGCTGCCCTGTTGCGCGAGGCTTTGGACCGACTGTCCCCGCTCGACCGAGGTACCACGTTGGGGCCAATGGGAGAGGAAGCGGCCGCGCCCGTGCCGGAAGCCCTCCAAAGGTAGGATAGTGCCGGGCTGGCACAGGAGAACGGTCACGCCCCTTTGGGCATCCTCGATGCCATCGCGGCGCGAACCTTTCCGGGAATGGGACGGCGTCATTTTCGATATCCACCGCACCGACATACCGGCCCGGTGTCAATACATAGTTATGATCCCCAATCTCTTCGCGCTTCACAGCTTTGCAAAAGCCGGGTAGGTCTTCATATCCCTTACCTTCGCGCCATGCGTGATAGCTTGCGGCAATTTTCGCTACGTCCTGGTCTGAGAACTCCTTACGGGTGCGGTCCACCAGCGTCCCGAGCTTACGAGCGTCGATAAAAAGCACTTCGCCGCGTCTGTCGCGCATCTTGCCGCCGCCGGGGTTCTTGTTGCGGGCGAGAAACCACAGGCAGGCCGGATCGCTCACGGCATAACGGCGTACCCGCTCGTCACGGCAATTGGGCGCGTTGGTCCGATCGAGAAGGCGGCCGACAGCAACCTCGTGCCAATCCCCCAATCCTGCATCGCAAGGAACTCCTGCTCGATCCCGAAGACGGACGCATTCCGGCGTTTGCCGCGGTCACGCGGCTCGCGGAGGAAAAAGGGCTGTTTGCCGATACGAAGAAAATCGGCACCCGGATCGCCTGGACGGCGCTTCTTGCGGACGCGGGCCTGCGTGAGGAAGGGGCGAAGCTCGTACTGGCGGGCGCGGCCAGCATCGACGTGTCCCGGGAAAAGACCGCGATACCCCGTTACGCCCTCTCCGCGCCCGTCGCGGCCATAATCGAAACGGGAATGATGACAAGGGAGGACGAACTCTTCGACTATGGGTGCGGGCTAGGTGACGATGTGGCGATCCTGTCGGCAGAAGGCTACTCAGCATGGGGATGGGATCCGAACCATCGGCCGGACGGGCGGCGCGCTAGCGCGGATGTCGTCAACCTTGGTTTTGTCATCAACGTGATCGAAAGCCCGCACGAACGAACCGAAACCCTGAAGGATGCCTGGCGCTTTGCTAGAAAGGGTCTGGTGGTCAGCAGTATGCTGACAGGTAAAACCGACGTATCGAACCACAAGCCGCATGTTGACGGCTATCTGACTTCGCGCCAGACCTTCCAGCGATACTTCTCACAAAGCGAGCTCCTGCAGTTCGTGTCCGAGACAGTCGGGGAGCAGGCCACGTCACTAGGCCAGGGGATCGTCGGCGTCTTCAGAGATAAGGACCTAGAACAGCGCGTGCGGTTTCAGAAGCGTTCGCGCGCCGCCTACCTCACCCGTCGCATCCTCCCGCGTGGGCCATTGCGCCAACGACGAGAAAAGGCTGCTCCACGCGCGTCCCTGATGGAGCGTATCCATGTCGAAACCGCCGCGATTTGGGAAACCGCGCTGGTACTTGGACGGATGCCGACCGCAGACGAGATCGATGT
>NZ_JBBNAN010000466.1:0-5164 GCF_037994405.1 Phyllobacterium sp. | reverse complement strand
CCCGGTGCAATCGTTATCTATTTCGTCCGCAATTACATCGCCAAGGGCTTTGCCCTGGGGAGGGTATGATGAACTTTTCATGGATGGCATGGACACTGCCGACAGCGCTGTTCTTCCTGACGATCCTTTTGCTGCTGATCGGCATGGCGGTGTGGGAATATGCATCGCCCGGCGGAAATCCGCGGATCGGCATCCTACGCTTCGAAACCACGCGCGGCGACCGGCTTTTCGTGTCGCTGCTGGGCAGTGCTTTCATTCAACTCGCCTGGCTCGGACTTGTCGGTCCCAACCTGTGGTGGGCTCTGGCTCTCTCTGTGGTCTACGCAATCGGCGTATTCCGCTTTGTCTAGAAACAATTTGTCCGGCACCCGTCGGGCAATTGACGATGCAGTCGCAACTCTGGGAGGACAATATGCGAACGCGAATATTGAGTACAACGACAGCCCTCGTACTGTTGTTCGGTGCAGGCAGTGCCTATGCCGGCATGGACGAGGCCAAGGCATTCCTCGACAAGGAAATCGGCGATCTGTCGACGCTTTCCCGCGCCGACCAGGAAAAGGAAATGCAATGGTTTGTCGATGCGGCGAAACCTTTTGCCGGCATGGACATCAAGGTGGTTTCCGAAACCATCACCACGCACGAATACGAATCCAAGGTACTCGCCAAGGCATTCACCGACATCACCGGTATCAAGGTGACGCATGACATCATCGGCGAAGGCGACGTGGTCGAAAAGCTGCAGACGCAGATGCAGTCGGGCGAAAACATCTATGATGCCTATATCAACGATTCGGATCTGATCGGCACACATTGGCGCTACCAGCAGGCGCGCAACCTGACCGACTGGATGGCCAATGAAGGCAAGGATGTCACTGATCCAGGCCTCGATGTTGATGACTTTGTAGGCAAGTCGTTCACAACTGCCCCGGATGGCAAGCTGTACCAGTTGCCGGACCAGCAGTTCGCCAACCTTTACTGGTTCCGCTACGACTGGTTCAACGACGAGAAGAACAAGGCGGATTTCAAGGCCAAGTACGGCTATGATCTTGGCGTTCCGGTCAACTGGTCGGCCTATGAGGATATTGCCGAATTCTTCACGGGCCGTGAGATCGATGGCAAGAAAGTCTATGGCCACATGGACTACGGCAAGAAGGATCCGTCGCTGGGCTGGCGGTTCACCGATGCCTGGCTCTCCATGGCCGGTAATGGTGACAAGGGTCTGCCAAACGGCCTTCCGGTCGACGAATGGGGCATCAAGGTTGATGAAAAATCCCGTCCTGTTGGCTCCTGCGTTGCCCGTGGCGGTGATACCAATGGCCCAGCTGGCGTCTACTCGATCCAGAAATATCTCGATTGGCTGAAGGCTTATGCACCGCCGGAAGCCCAGGGCATGACATTCTCCGAATCCGGTCCGGTGCCGGCGCAGGGCAATGTCGCACAGCAGATATTCTGGTACACGGCCTTTACCGCTGACATGGTAAAGCCGGGCCTGCCGGTCATGAACACGGATGGCACGCCGAAATGGCGTATGGCGCCCTCACCACACGGCGTCTACTGGAAGGACGGCATGAAACTCGGCTATCAGGATGCTGGTTCCTGGACGCTCATGAAGTCGACTCCAGTAGATCGTGCCAAAGCGGCCTGGCTTTATGCTCAGTTCGTGGTGTCGAAGACTGTTGACGTGAAGAAGAGCCACGTTGGCTTGACCTTCATCCGTGAAAGCACCATCCAGGACAAGAGCTTCACCAAGCGCGCGCCGGAGCTTGGCGGTCTGATCGAATTCTATCGTTCGCCCGCCCGTGTGCAGTGGTCGCCAACCGGCACCAACGTTCCGGACTATCCGAAACTGGCCCAGCTCTGGTGGCAGGCGATCGGTGATGCCTCCTCCGGTGCAAAGTCTGCACAGGAAGCCATGGACTCGCTCTGCGCCGAGCAGGAAAAGGTCCTCGGCCGTATCGAGAAATCCGGTGTTCAGGGTGATATTGGTCCGAAACTGGCAGAAGAGCATGATCTTGCCTACTGGAACGCGGATGCCGTCAAGAATGGTCATCTCGCCCCGCAACTCAAGGTCGAAAACGAGAAGGAAAAGCCCCTGACCGTCAACTACGATGAACTGGTCAAGAGCTGGAACAAGTAAGCTTCAGTGAATTGGGGTGGGGGGTGGTGCTTCGGCGCCGCCCCTTTTTTGTTTGCTAGAGCCCGTGGACCTGCAGCAGGCTCTTCAAGCGGCCGACGGCTAATTCGGGCTTGTCGAGCACACTCGCCTGATCGGCGAGCCGGAAAATATCCGCATAGTGAACGATGCCGCGTGCCGACTGCATGCCGGCAGGCATGGTGAAATGGCTCTGGTGGCCATTGAGCCAGGCGAGGAAAACGACGCCGGCTTTATAGTATTGCGTCGGCGCCTCGAAGATCTTGCGCGACAGGGGAACCGTTGGCTCGATCACATCACGGAAGGCTCGTGTGTCGCCGTCGGCGAGGCGGGTCAGGGCTTTGGAGGCCGAGGGCGCTACCGCGTCAAAAATCCCGAGCAGCGCATGGCTGTAGCGTTCGCCATCGCCTTCGATCAGTTCCGCATAGTTGAAATCATCGCCGGTGAAGCACAGCACACCTTGCGGCAGCCGCTTGCGCAACTCAACTTCCTTCTGGTTGTCGAGCAGTGATATCTTGATGCCTTCGACCTTGTCCTTGTTGTCGTTGATGATGGCGAGAACGGTTTCCAGTGCTTTGTCGAACGAGGGCGAACCCCAGTAGCCGGCTAACTGCGGGTCGAACATGTCGCCGAGCCAGTGCAAAACCACCTTCTCCCTCGTCTGCCTCAGGATGTCGCCATAGACGGTTTGATAATCTTCGGCAGAGCGGGCAACGCGCGCGAGTGCACGGCTCGCCATCATGACCGCGCGTCCCCCTTCGGCTTCGACGAAACCGATCTGCGTTTCATAGGCGTCGATCACGTCCTGGAGGTGCCTGGCATCGTCTGGAGCCAATTGGTCGGTGCCCGCGCCGCAGGCAAGATCGGCCCCTGCCACTGTCCGCGACTCCGCCAGAGAGCGGCGGATCAGTTCGCGTGCTCCGGCCCAGTCGAGGCCCATGCCGCGTTGTGCCGTGTCCATCGCCTCGGCGATCTTGAAGCCGAGCGACCAGAGGTGATGGCGAAAGGCCATGGTCGCGTCCCAATCGATGGCGGGAGCGCTCCAGGGGTTCACATCACGAACGGGATCGGAGACGACGTGGGCGGCTGCATAGGCGATGCGATTGAACGCTGGTGGCGTTGACGGAGTACTGATCGGTTCTCCCGTCAGGCGATAATCAGAAGTTGTTCCGCTTGCGTTCGGCAATCTGAGGGTGAGGGTCATTCGCATCGCTCCCAATCGAATGAATGGTTTTTATTTTGGAACGTTCCAAAAAACAAGAGGTAAAACAGAAATTGCCCAAATCGTACGGAAAGCGCCGAAATTGACAGAAGAATTGCCAAATTCGATACGAAAAAATCCACCGGAACGAGCGTTTTGGATGTAGCTGGTTGCGCAAAAGAAATCGCTTGACTAATTTGGAACGTTCCAATTAATGTGGTTGCAACTTGGGAGATTGCATTTGAACCGGACCAGGACAAGTATTGTGGATATAGCGCGCGCCGCCGGCGTGTCGAAATCCACCGTGTCCCTGGTTCTCCAGGGCAGTCCGCTCGTCAATGACAAGACCCGTGAAAAGGTCAGTGCCCTCATCAATGAGCTCGGCTACGTCTATAATCGCGGCGCTGCCAATCTGCGCCAGGCCAAGTCGAAAATCGTCGGCATTGTCGTCAATGATCTCACCAACAGTTTCTTCGCCGAGCTTGCCGTCGGCATGGATATGGTGGTCCAGTCGGCGGGTTATGTGCAGTTCCTCGCCCATAGTGGCGAGAGTGTCGACCGGCAGCGTCAGGTCATTGCTTCCATGCGCGAGAACGGCATTGCCGGGCTGATCCTTTCGCCCGCCCGCGGTACGGAAGCCAATGATATCAAACCCTTGGCGGATAGCGGCATTCCCGTCGTCGTCGTCGTCCGCAATCTTCCGGGCGCGAAGGCTTCGACGCTTGTGTCGGACAATTATGCCGGGGCCAAGGCTGCCATTCGCCACCTGATCGGGCTGGGCCATCGCCGTATCGCCTTCATGGGCGGGTTCGTCGACACCGCTGTTTTCTCCGACCGGGTGCGTGGCTATCGCGACGCACTTTCGGAAGCGGGTATTCCCCTCAACGACAATTTCATCATCCATTCCGCGCCCTCTCGCGCCGGCGGCGTCGCTGCAGTCGAGCGCATGATGGTCTTTTCCGAGCGCCCGACGGCTGCCCTTTGCCTCAATGATGCGGTGGCCTTCGGCGTGTGCGATGGCCTGCGCTCGAACGATATCGAACCGGGAAAGGGCTTTGGCATCATCGGTTTCGATGATGTCATCGAGGCCAAGACGGCTGTTCCGGCCCTTACCACCGTATCGGTTGATCCGCAGGGCATGGGTCAGCGCGCGGCACAGCTGCTGTTGAAGCAGATCAATGCGGGGCAAATCGACCAGGAAACGATTGTGACATCTGTGCGCCTTGTCGTGCGGCAAAGCTGCGGTGCGCCCGTCAAACAACCGGAGGAATTGGCATGACACGCTGGGGATTGATCGGAGCAAGCACCATCGCGCATGAATGGGTCATCGAGGCGATCCGTGCGAACGGCGGCGAGATCGTTTCCGTGATGAGCACCAATGCCGAGCGCGGGGCAAAATATGCGGCGGACCATAACATCCCCCATTCCGTGACCGGCATCGATGCGCTGCTGAACGATCGACCCATTGATGCGGTTTATATTTCAACAACGAATGAATTGCACAAGGACCAGGTTCTTGCCGCGGCAAAAGCCGGCAAGCATGTGCTGTGCGAGAAGCCGCTGGCAACCAGCCTTGCGGATGCGCGGGCCATGGTCGAAGCTTGCCGCGCTGCCAATGTGGTATTTGCGACCAACCATCACCTGCGCAATGCGGCCAGCCATACGGCGATGCGCGATGCAGTTGCGGCCGGCAAGATCGGCAAGCCGCTTGCCGCAAAGGTCTTCCATGCCGTCTATCTGCCGCCACATCTGCAGGGCTGGCGTCTTGATCGCCCGGAAGCTGGCGGCGGGGTTATCCTCGATATTACTGT
>NZ_JBBNAN010000465.1:0-28110 GCF_037994405.1 Phyllobacterium sp. | reverse complement strand
CGGGAGCATCTAAAGGCTCTGCTTCGCCTAGGGGTATCTCCCTTCGTTCAGATGCATGACCCGATCCAGGAAGCCTATGAGAGGATTGCCGCACGCGCTGACCAACTCGTCAGCTGAGATCTGATGACGGCATATGAAGCGGCCGTGAAGAACGGCCGCTTTTTCATGGGCGTTCACCGGTGGTAATGGAGCCCAATCCCGGGGTGGCTGGGCCCCATAATATATTTAGTTGACTTTGTACCTAATCCTGACCAATTCGGACTGTATCCGATCGCAGGTTGAGTGCACACGCGTTATGGCGTGGGGATTCAACTGCCATGATACGCAGGAGATACGAGTTGTTCAGTATTCAAAAAATTATGTTCTCTCTTCTTTTGGTCGGAACACTGACGACTACAGCCATTGCGCAGGCACCGGAGATTATAGGAACTTACGTTAACGATACCGGTGGCACGAAGGTGCGATTGAAAGAGTGTGATGCCGGCATTTGCGGCACGGTCGTCTGGATGAAAGAACCCGTCGATGACGTTAACAATCCCGACGCTTCAAAACGCGAACGTCCAGTGGTTGGCCTCCAGGTGGTCGCATTGAAATCGACGGGTAATGATAGTTACGCGGGCACCCTCTACGACACCGAAAGTGGCAAGACCTATTCGGGCAAGGCAAAATTTTCTGGTCAGGATGTTGAGCTTTCCGGCTGCGTGCTGGGAGGTCTTATCTGCAAGTCTTCAGTCTGGCGCCGTGAATAAGAGATAGCCGCAAGGAGCTGGCGATCCACGGTCACACCTCCGCGTAGTTACTGTTACGTACTTTCCTCCCACTGCGATGACATGCATTCTGGCGCGCAGACTGACTCTGCGATTTGCGGTCGCAGCAGTCCGGGAGGGGAGTTGGAACATGGCGGACGGTATACATCCCGCGGCGATCGACCACCTGCCAGCATTCATCACTGCGCCCGGGCAAACCGATTGGCTGTTCAACGGAGTGGTCGTATTCCTTTTGGCCATGATCCTCATCGTCGGCAATTTGTATTTTCAACTCCATGCCGGAACACATGGCGCATCGGACGAAAAAGGTACAAATGGAGATTGTGGCCGTCCTGGCCCTCATCTCGCTTTTCACCCACAACCATATTTTTTGGATCGCCGGCCTGTTGCTGGCGCTGATTGATTTTCCGGATTTCTCCGCACCGATAGGGTCGATTGCCCGTTCGCTGGAAAAGCTCTCCGGACGCGACAAACCCGGGGAAGCCGAGGCGGCAACTCCGGCCGGCCCAGAGCCCAAGGCAGATGCCGGCGGAGGCATCTGAGCGATGTTGGAGCTCATACTCTCACCCGGCGACAAAAAACGTCACCGCGATCTTCCGGACCGTGACCATCCTGCCCGAGTAGCTGCATTGCCAACGCTTACACCAACAACCACGAAGCGCTGGCGGCAAAAGACATCGGCACGGCAAAATGGTTGTTCCTGCATGTGGTCGACACCGTCGCGATTGTGCATGCCATGATACTTCGAATGCAGGCACTGTTGCTTCCGGTCCAGACCGTCGTTTTAGGCGGACACTAAGGGATAACAATCACGGTGTTTCTGATTGCTCGGCATACTGTCTGGTCAAAATTTCATACTGTTCGAACGCCGGCAATGCTTCAAAGCTATGAACCGCAGGAGTACTCGCCCAAGGCAGCTTCTCGCTCGTCCACGTTTCAATGAACGGCGTGAACCAGTTTGGCTCGTCGAGCATGGTCGGACGAAGGTTGACGAACCAATCGAGGCCTTCGGGTCGTGTGAACATCCAGCTCATGCAATGCGGGCAGAAATAGTGGTGAGACGCGCCATGCAGGCCGCCAATGACGGGCTCACCCTTTGTGATTGCAAAGCCTTCGCTCGGTATGGCGGCGCTCAGCGAGTAGGCGCTGGCGCTCATCCGTTGGCAGCCGGTGCAATGGCATGCCATGGTCAGAAGCGGCTTCGCGGTTATCTTGAAGCGCACCTGTCCGCACCGGCAGCCGCCTTCCTGAGGTAACGTCAATCCGCTCATGGTCGATCCTCCCGTTTGGTCCGTCCAACGATAAACAGGGGCGGCCTTACCTGTCAAAGATACAAAGCTAGCGACTGCGACCACTTGGACATACGAACCCGTCAAGCTTTCGGCGTTGCGCCGCGCCGCTCGAGCGCGGTCTTGCGGATGATATCCGCGATCTCCGGGCAGCTGGTGGACAGCATTTGGAAATCCACCGAGTACAGCGACAGCAGCGAGACCTCGGTCGCGGCGCTGACGGTCGCCGAGCGGGGCTCGCCGCTGATCAGCGCCATCTCGCCGAAGAAACTGCCGGAGCCAAGCTCCACCGGGTTCGGTGTCGCGACAATGACGCGGCCCTCGACGATGAAGAACATCTGGTCGCCGGTGTCGCCCTTGCGGCAGATTACGGCGCCGGCCGGCACGACGCGAGGCCTCAGCGCCCGCACGATCTCGATGAGCGCCGCCGAGCCAACCTTCTGAAACAGTGGCACGGCCGCAACCAGCTGCCAATTGCGTACGAAGTCCTGGCGACGGACTTCTTCGTAGAAACCGGTGGCGAGAATACCGGCCCAGAGCGCAAAGATGCCGATTCCGCTCATCATGACCAGCCCGGCAAGTACGCGGCCGGCAAAGCTTTGCGGAATCTCGTCGCCATAGCCGGTCGTCGACAGCGTGACCACCGCCCACCACATTGCCTGGGGGATGCTGCCAAACTTGTCAGGCTGGACGTCGCGCTCGATGATATAGGCCGCGAGCGCCGCACTGAACATAACGATGCCGAAGATCGAGGTGACGCCGATCAGGTTGTGCGCCTCGTTGGTCAGGACCCTGGCCATCAGCCGGAAGAAGGTCGAATCGCGTAGCGGCTTTAGCAGCCAAATGGCACAGCAGAGACTCTGGTCGCGCGAGCCGACGAGCAGGAATGCGGCGAGCGGGACGAAAACAGCGAGCATATCGATGACGATAGCCGGCATCCTGTCGCGAACATCTCTCGTCCGCTGCATGACCAACGTCTCGATCAGTTGCAAGACGTAGACGGCCCAGATGCCGCCGAGCAGGACCGCCAAAATGAGCCTCGTCCGTTCGGCGACGTCCGGCATCGTGAGTGCAGCGACTGCCACGAGCCCAGTTGCAGCGAGCAGCGCGTTGAGCGGCGAAGAAATCTTCGAGAAAGGCAGTGGCGACATTCAATACCCCGACTGGCCTGGTACCCCCCTAGAATAGGATGCCTTCAGGTCGAGCGCAAAGGGGCTGACGAGACGTCCGGCAACCAGGTCCCAGCGGCCTGACGGGTGTCCATCATTGCGGCACAACTGGCGACGACCAGGAAGACTCAGTCCTGCGTTCGCGGCGGTATCGAATATGTCGAGGTTGCGTGAGCAACGAGTTCGCTATTGGCAGCGCTTGTCATCGCAATATCGACGACGGCGAGCCGTTTGCCGAGCTTCAACAACTTTGCCATTGCATCGACGGGCCCGAGTTCCGGCTTGCGCAGGAAATTGATATTGAGGTTTGTCGTCACAGCCAGCGCGACCGGCCCGATCTGTGCAAGAATGGCCACATAGGCAGTGAGGTCGGCCAAAGCGAAAAGGGTAGGGCCGGAGACAGTGCCGCCGGGGCGCAGGTGCCGGTCCAGCGGGTCGAGCCGCATCGAGGCGAAGCCCGGACCGGCGTCTGTCACGCTGAAGGCCATTCCATCGGCATTTACCTGCGGAAATTCACGTTCCAGAAAGGATGACAACGCTTCTACGTCCATCGATATCGTCACAAACGTGTCCTCCGACTGTTTTGTTAAAGAATTCGCTGCTATTTCTAGTGTTTCCATGGCCTCTGCTCCTTGTATCCGAACAGATGGCCTCATACCAATTCAATTCCATTCCTAAGTTCACGACGTAGGATGAGGGCATGAAACCACCAGGATTAGTTGTTGCAACCTGTTTCGCCGCGCTTGCCTATGCGGGATTCCTCGCCACGCATACGCCCCCGCCGCCGGTGCAAACCGTTGCGGCCTTCAGTCTGCCTGATCGCCCGGTCACTTTGACCGAGGATATGGTGACGCGGTTCCTCTACGGATTTGCCCCCGTTGCCGCCACGGTTCGGGAACTCGACGACAAAGGCGAGGTGGCAGAGCGTTCGGCAATTCTCGATAAGAAGGCAGCAGAGTTCGGATTTGCCAGTTTTGCGGACTGGGTCGATACTACCAACACCATCATGGTTACCTATCATTGGGCAACCAATCCCGATCCTCGGCAAGAGGTGGAAAAAGCCCTCAGCGCCATACCCTCCATGCAGAATCTGACCGACAAGGAAAAGACCGATATGATGGAAGGCTTGAAGGCAGGGCTCGCCAAGGTGGAGAATGCAAAGCCTAGCCCGGCTAATCTGGCGATTGTCCAGCGCCATTTGCGGACGTTGAAACCGTTTTATGAACTTTGGGGGCCGCCGCCTGCGCAATGATTACCAAGGAGAATCGATATGGGTGAAGTGCATGCCATCCGCCAGCAAGAGCCAATCGTCGGGCGCGAACTGGCAGGCGGTATCCTGCGATTGACCTTGCAGAATCCGCCGGCCAATGCGCTATCCATGGCGATGATGCAAATACTGCTGGAGTACCTCCAATCGGCGCGGGATGACCGCGCGGCTCGCGTTATCATCATCGATTCGGCCCAGAAGCTGTTTTCCGCCGGACATGACCTGAAGGAGCTGACCGCACACCGGAAAGATCCCGACCGGGGTCGCGACTTCTTCGAAAAGATCATGCGCCTCTGCGCCGAGCTGATGCAGGCGATCGTTCGTCATCCAAAGCCGGTTATTGCAGCAGTGGATGGCCTTGCGACCGCAGCCGGTTGTCAGCTTGTGGCGTCCTGCGATCTCGCTATCTGTACCGACAAATCCACCTTCTGCACGCCCGGCGTGAATATCGGTCTGTTCTGTTCGACACCCATGGTAGCGTTGTCGCGTAACGTTTCCCGCAAGCAGGCCATGGAGATGCTGCTGACCGGCGAGACAATCGATGCATCGACCGCGCGCGAGTTCGGATTGGTCAACCGCGTCGTGCCGCAGGAATATCTCGGTCCAATAGTCAGGAAATATGCGCAAAGTATTGCTGCCAAATCACCTTTGACCGTGAAGATCGGCAAGGAAGCCTTCTATCGGCAGGCGGAAATGGGACTGACGGAAGCCTATGACTATACTGCGCAGGTGATGGTGGAAAACATGCTGGCGCGGGACATCGAAGAAGGGATAGATGCCTTCATCGAAAAGCGGAAACCTGAATGGAAAGGCGAGTGAAGCGTTAATGCAGGACCACGATCATTATTCCGACAGTTTCATTCGCCGCATCCTTGCTTCGGTCAAGACGATCGCTCTGGTCGGCGCGTCGCCCAACGAACAGCGCCCAAGTCATACCGTCATGCAATTCCTGCTGGCCAAGGGCTATCGCGTCATCCCGGTCAACCCCGGGCAGAAGGGCAAGCAGCTGCTGGGCCAACAGGTCTATGCCCGCCTTGCCGATATTCCGGGGCCGGTCGATATGGTGGATGTCTTCCGCAATCCCTTGGCTGTTCCAGGTGTCGTGGATGAGGTGCTGGCTCTGAAATCTCTGCCGCGCGTTCTGTGGATGCAAGTTGGTGTTCGCCACGATGAAGCGGCGCGCAAAGCCGAGTCTGCAGGCATCACGGTCGTTATGGATCGCTGTCCGGCGATCGAATATGCCTTGCTCGGAATGGACGAATCCTGACTGGTTCGGCTGCCGCGAAAAAATCGAATAAGCCTCTCCCATTCCTGCAAAGAATTCGAACGCCTTTGAACGATTCTCGCACAGGATGCCGAATCTCGCACAAGAATCGGCGAAAATGGCACAAGATTCTCAATCTGGGGATGAAATTAGATTGCCTTCGGTTGCGGAAATGCGTGCTTGGCCCCAGCGTCGCAATCTCGTAGCCTGATCCGAACAATTGCATGACAGGAGGATAGCCATGACGCACCGCGCACCCGGCATAGAAACACTTGCGGTCCATGCGGGCGCCAAGCCGGACCCGGCGACCGGGGCGCGGGCGACGCCGATCTACCAGACGACGGCGTTCGTTTTCGACGAAGCGGATCACGCGGCGGCGCTGTTCGGATTGAAGGCATTCGGCAATATCTATTCCAGAATTACCAATCCAACCAATGCGGTACTGGAAGAACGTGTAGCAGCGCTTGAAGGCGGCACGGCCGCACTAGCAGTTGCATCTGGCCACGCCGCGCAATTGCTGGTCTTCCATACATTGATGCAGCCAGGGGATAATTTCGTTGCTTCCAACAAGCTCTATGGCGGTTCGATCAACCAGTTCGGTCAGTCGTTCAAATCCTTCGACTGGCATGTGCGCTGGGCAGACTCGGACAATCTTGCTTCCTTCAAGGATCAGATCGATGACCGGACCCGGGCCATCTTCATCGAGAGCTTTGCCAACCCCGGCGGCATCGTCACCGACATGGAGTCGATCGCCGAAATCGCCCATCGGCACGGCCTGCCTTTGATCGTCGATAATACTCTGGCGTCGCCTTATCTTATTCGTCCGATCGAGCATGGTGCTGATATCATTGTACATTCTGCCACGAAGTTCCTGGGAGGGCATGGCAATTCCATGGGCGGCATCATCGTCGATTGCGGTACGTTCGACTGGTCGAAGTCCGGCAACTACCCGCTATTGTCGGAGCCGCGGGCAGAATATAACGGCATTGTGCTGCATGTGACCTTCGGCAATTTTGCCTTCGCCATCGCGTGCCGCGTGCTTGGCCTGCGCGATCTCGGCCCAGCACTTTCGCCGTTCAATGCGTTCCAGATCCTGACCGGCATCGAGACCCTGCCGCTTCGCATGCAGCGCCATGCGGATAATGCGCTTTTGGT
The DNA here is from genome assembly GCF_037994405.1 of Phyllobacterium sp. Classification (GTDB taxonomy): domain Bacteria; phylum Pseudomonadota; class Alphaproteobacteria; order Rhizobiales; family Rhizobiaceae; genus Phyllobacterium. The sequence goes on along the minus strand of NZ_JBBNAN010000465.1, from coordinate 21,199 downwards.
CGCTAAATGGCTGACAAGGCACGGGAAAGTGGCATGGGTCAGCTATGCCGGCCTTCCCGAAGACCCCTATAATGCGCTTCAGAAGAAATATGCGCCGAAGGGAGCGGGTTCCGTTTTCACATTCGGGCTCAGGGGCGGCTACGACGTGGGCGTCAAGCTCGTCGAGAATCTCGAGTTGTTCTCGCACCTTGCCAATATTGGTGATACCAAATCACTGATCATCCACCCGGCATCTACGACCCATCGTCAGCTCAGTGACGAGCAAAAAATTGCAGCCGGTGCAGGGCCAGATGTGGTACGCCTTTCCATCGGCATCGAGAACGTCGAGGACATCATTGCCGATCTGGAACAGGCGCTTGCAAAGGCTGGCTAAGACAATGAAACAATTCATCAAAATTGATTTTGATGGCATCGATCCAGAACATGGCGCGCCGAAGCCCGAGCGTGTCATTTCCGGCGATCCGCAGTTCCGCACGTGGAATTGCGATGAGGCGGAAGGCGGCATTTATGCCGGGATCTGGGAGGCAACGCCGGGTAAATGGCGCATTGCCTATGACGAATGGGAGTATTGCCACATTCTGTCCGGGCGCTCGATCATCACCGAGGATGGTGGTGAGGTGCACCACGTCGAGGCGGGCGACAGCTTCACATTGCGTCCGGGTTTCCGCGGGACATGGGAAGTGCTTGAGACAACGCGCAAGGAATATGTGATCAGGCTCTGATCACCATTTGACATCCAGCCGCTCCAGGCCATGAAAATGGTACGTGTCGCGGTAAATGGGTGCTTTTTTAAACCGCAGGTTGGGCAACCGGTCGAAGAGCACCTTCAATGCAACTTGGAGCTCGAGCCGTGCCAGGGGGGCTCCGATGCAGAAATGAATTCCGGCGCCAAATGACAGATTCTTCTGATCGCTGCGCTGCGGCAGAAAGGTATCGGGGGAAGCCAATGCACGCGGATCGCGATTGGCTGCTCCCAGCATTAGTCCAATCTGGTCGCCGGGCTGGAGCGAAATGCCATCGCCAAGATCGATATCTTCATAGGCATAGCGCGTGAACATGTGCAGTGGGGCGTCAAATCTCAGGCATTCCTCCACTGTTTTTGCTGCGTTTTCCGCGTCGGCGAACAGTTTTGCAGGATCAAAACCGCTTGCGAGGACTGTCTTCACCGCATTGCCTATCTGATGAACTGTCGCCTCGTGGCCTGCGTTGAGAAGCAATATGGCGGTGGTGATAAGTTCGTCTTCCGAAAGCTTCGTGCCATCCGCTTCGGCAGCGAGCAGCAAGCTCATGAGATCATCTGAGGGCTCGGCGCGCCGACGACCGGCATAGTCGCGCAGGAAGCTGGAGAACTCTGCAGATGCGGCATTGGCGCTGTCTTCCGACTGACGGTTGCGGCCGTGCATATACATCGCGACGATACGGTGCGACCAGTCGAGCAGCTGCGGTCCAGTTTCCGAAGGAACGCCCAGCATTTCCGCAATGATCGTAACCGGAATCGGCGTCGCAAAATCGGCAATGAGATCTGCTTCGCCTTTTGGCTCGAACCGGTCGATCAGCTCATGTGCCAGTACCTCGATCCGCGGGCGCAGCCGCTCGACCTGCCGCGAGACGAAGGCCCGGTTGACCAGCGTGCGCAGCCGAGTGTGCGTCGGCGGTTCCAGCTCCAGCATCGAGAATTTCTCGACATGGTCGAAATCCTTCAAGTGCGACCGGTCGCCGACAACACCTTGTGAATCCGCGGCGCTGTCGCGCTTTTCTCGGCCGAACCGGCGATCGCGCAATAATTTATTGACGGCGCCATAGCCGATGAAACACCAGAAACCGTAATTCTCCCAATGGAAGGACGGTGCCGCCGTATGAAGTAATGCATACGCCTGATAAGGGTCCTGGAAAAAAGTCCGATCGTGCGGATCGAGGCGCAGGCGGCGCCGGTTTGAGTCAAAATGGAACGACGAAGGACCGGTGAGAGACATTACTGGCATTCCATTCACGCAAATTTGGGCAAAAGCCATTGAGCAATCGCAACGAAATGTTCCATATTTGAACCGAATCTCGCCTTTCCCAAGACATAGCAGGACCCCATCATGAAAATCACCATCGTTGGCGGAGGTATCGCCGGTCTTTCGACGGCCTGGTCATTGACCAAGGCCGGACACACGGTAACCTTGATCGAACAGGGACCAATCCCCAATCCGCTCGCTGCTTCCGGCGACCACCACCGCATCATCCGCCGAGCCTACGGCAATGCCGGGGGCTATGCCGATGCAATTTCGGAGGCCTATGCCGCATGGGACGAGCTATGGAAGGACATTGGCACCAGGCATCTTGATCCCCGGGGTTTCATTTGCGTATCGCGCGAAGCGGGGGACGAGGCAGAAGAATATCGCGAAGGCCTAGAGCAGGGCGGCTATCCCCTTGAGCTCTATGAGCCCGATGACGCCATCAAGCGATATGCTTACTTGGAACAGGGAACCTTCCGCTATGCCTTCTTCTCTCCAGAAGGCGGGGCGCTCCACTGCAAGAAGATAGCCATCGATATCGCCAGGTGGCTGCGTGCCAATGGCGCGACTTTGCTGGAAGACACAAAGGTAATCGCGGTCGACAGCGCCGCTGGTTCGGTGACCACCGCGGATGGCACGGTGATTTCCGCTGACAAGGTCATCGTGACCGCCGGTGCATGGGTGCTGAAGCTGTTTCCAAACCTGACGAGCACGCTCACGACTTATCGCACCGCCGTCGTCTATCTCGAGCCGCCAGCGGATTTGAAGGCTGCGTGGGCAAACTCTCCGGTAGTGCTTGATGTCGGCGGACGCACTGACGGCTATATCATTCCGCCGAGTGGTGATGGCGGCCTGAAATTCGGTTCCGGATTGCACAAGCGCAAAACTCCTGATGCCAATCTCGATCGTATTGCCGCCGCCGGCGAGGGCGAGGCAATCCGGGACCTCTTTGCACCCCCGATGAAGCGGCTATCCGAATACAAGGTGACGGACGTTGTCACATGTGCCTACACTTTCACATCCGACGAGCGGTTCTTTGCGACAGAGATGGAAAAATGCCTTGTCGTTTCAGCCTGTTCCGGTCACGGCTACAAGTTTGGCGCAGCAGTCGGGCGTCGGGTCGCCCGATCTGTCGATGACGGCGACGTGCCTCGGCTTCGACACTGGTTAAGAGCGGAGGCTGCCTGATTATCGATCCCGCACATTCACCTTGCGTCAGGATCGCGCCGCGAACATCTTGCGGAAACGGGTGGCAACGCCCTATGTATCGAATGTGTAATCCACGAATCTGGGGTATTTGAGCTCCTCATTCTCCAAACGCTGAGGCCCACCGATGAGAGATCCAATCGAAACAGCTATGAACCTCGTGCCAATGGTCGTCGAGCAGACCAATCGGGGCGAGCGGGCCTATGATATTTTCTCGCGCCTGCTGAAAGAACGCATCATTTTCATTACCGGACCGATTGAGGATGGCATGGCGACGCTGATCTGCGCGCAGTTGCTTTTCCTTGAATCGGAAAATCCGAAGAAAGAAATCAATATCTACATCAATTCACCTGGCGGGGTCGTCACCTCCGGCATGGCGATCTACGACACGATGCAATTCATCCGCCCGGCGGTTGCAACGCTCTGCTTCGGCCAGGCTGCATCCATGGGATCGCTCCTCCTGACCGCAGGTGAGAAGGATATGCGCTTTGTTCTGCCGAATGCCCGCATAATGCTGCATCAGCCTTCGGGCGGGTTCCAGGGACAGGCGTCCGACATCGAACGCCACGCCCAGGACATCATCAAGCTGAAGCGCCGTTTGAACGAGATCTATGTCAAGCACACGGGTCGCGACTACGACACGATCGAGCGCACGCTGGATCGTGATCACTTCATGAGCGCACAGGAATCACTCGAATTCGGACTCATCGACAAGGTGCTTGAATCGCGTGAGATCCTTGAAGGCGATGGAAAGTAACCGGCTAAATCTCCAGTCCGGGTCGAAAATAAACATTTTTCGACCCGGCTGGGGACTTTCTGCCACATATCCGGCTTGCATAGAGCTGAGCAGACGTTACGTTAAGCCATTGGTGAACTAGGAAACCTATTCTACGAATGACTATTCACTTCCACCTGGGGAAGTGGCGGTTCCAGGAGATCGGGGCCGATACTGAAAGGAAACTGCAATGAGCAAAGTCAGCAACGGCGGCGGCGATTCCAAGAATACGCTTTATTGCTCGTTTTGCGGGAAGAGCCAGCATGAAGTTCGCAAGCTGATTGCGGGCCCGACTGTATTTATCTGTGATGAGTGCGTCGAATTGTGCATGGACATCATCCGCGAGGAAAACAAATCCTCGATGGTGAAATCCCGCGAAGGCGTCCCGACGCCGCAGGAAATCATGGCTGTTCTCGATGATTACGTCATCGGCCAGAGCCATGCCAAGCGTGTTCTCTCTGTCGCGGTGCACAACCATTACAAGCGGTTGGCCCATGCATCGAAAAACAATGAAGTCGAACTGGCAAAATCCAACATTCTACTTGTTGGCCCGACCGGTTGCGGCAAGACCTATCTAGCGCAATCGCTGGCACGTATCATCGACGTGCCGTTCACTATGGCAGACGCGACGACGCTAACTGAGGCCGGTTATGTCGGCGAGGATGTTGAAAACATCATCCTGAAGTTGCTTCAGTCGGCCGACTACAATGTCGAGCGTGCGCAGCGCGGCATCGTCTACATCGACGAGGTCGACAAGATCAGCCGAAAATCGGACAATCCCTCGATCACCCGCGACGTATCGGGCGAGGGCGTTCAGCAGGCGCTTTTGAAGATAATGGAAGGCACGGTCGCTTCCGTTCCGCCGCAGGGTGGTCGCAAGCATCCGCAGCAGGAATTCCTGCAGGTGGATACGACCAACATCCTGTTCATTTGCGGTGGCGCATTTGCCGGTCTTGACAAAATCATCTCGGCGCGCGGCGAGAAAACGTCCATTGGCTTCAGCGCTGCGGTCAAGGCTCCCGACGATCGCCGGGTTGGCGCGATCTTCCGCGAGCTCGAGCCTGAGGATCTGCTGAAGTTCGGCCTGATACCCGAATTTGTCGGTCGTCTGCCGGTCATCGCGACGTTGGAAGATCTCGACGAGGTTGCTCTGGTGCAGATCCTTTCTGAGCCAAAGAACGCACTGGTCAAGCAGTATCAGCGTTTGTTTGACATGGAAAACGTCGAGTTGACCTTCCATGAGGACGCATTGAAGGCGATCGCCAAAAAAGCGATTGCCCGCAAGACCGGCGCTCGCGGCCTGCGTTCGATCATGGAGAAAATCCTTCTCGATACGATGTACGAGCTGCCAACGCTCGATGGTGTCCAGGAGGTCGTGATCTCCGGTGATGTTGTCGAGGGCAATTCGCGGCCTCTCTATATCTATGCCGAACGCAAGGAAGAGAAAGGTAATGTTTCCGCCTGATGCGGCGGGAATATTGTGACGAAAAGGGAAAGCTCCGCATCACGCGGGGCTTTTCTGTTTTTCGCCGCATCTTAATTGTGCCACGAAAGAATAATTACGTCGGGGTCAACATGGGTGCAGCGTTTGCAAGGCAATCTGATTCTCGTCTGGCAGGTGGATCGACGAGGGGTACCGACGATTTCCACGAAAAACACCCGTTCGAATGGTGTGTTGCCTTGCAAAAGATTGCACTCGAACTCCTGTGGGAGCAGGATAGATTACGATTCTGTGAACGTGCTTGAAGCCGGGATGCTTGAAACGAGCAGGCCGCCACTCCAAGTAAGGGTTAAGCTGCACAACCGGTAGTACGCCGCTCAATGCATGGTTCCAAAGATTGGGTTATTCTCCCGACCAGCGGATCCGGATCTTCGACTAAGATCCTGCAACCAAAGGGTACCCGGACGTGGCGATCTGGCCAAATGGCCTGAGAAAGGACATGAAATGACGGTTGCAAGCAAGAAGACACTGGCGGGTGGCGAGAGCGGGCTTTATGCCGTTCTGCCGTTGCGCGATATCGTTGTCTTCCCACACATGATCGTTCCACTCTTCGTCGGCCGCGAAAAATCTATTCGCGCGCTCGAAGAAGTCATGGGCGTTGACAAGCAAATCCTGCTTGCCACACAGAAAAACGCTGCGGACGACGATCCGCAGGCTGACGCGATCTACACGGTCGGCACGATTGCCAACGTCCTGCAGTTGCTGAAATTGCCCGACGGTACGGTCAAGGTTCTGGTCGAGGGTATCGCCCGCGCCGAGATTACCAGCTTCAGCGATAGAGAAGACTATCACGAAGCCAATGCCGTGACGCTCGCGGAGCCGGAAGAAGATCCCGTTGAAATCGAAGCGCTCGCGCGCTCGGTGGTGTCGGACTTTGAGAATTACGTAAAGCTGAACAAGAAGATTTCGCCTGAGGTCGTTGGCGCAGCCGGACAGATCGAGGATTACTCGAAGCTGGCCGATACGGTCGCCTCGCATCTCGCGATCAAGATTCCCGAAAAGCAGGACATGCTGTCCATCCTCTCCGTGCGTGCACGGCTGGAGAAGGCGATGTCTTTCATGGAGTCGGAAATCTCCGTTCTCCAGGTGGAAAAGCGTATCCGTTCGCGCGTCAAGCGCCAGATGGAGAAGACCCAGCGCGAGTACTACCTCAATGAGCAGATGAAGGCGATCCAGAAGGAACTCGGCGACGGCGAAGATGGCCGCGACGAGGCAGCCGAACTGGAAGACCGCATCAAGAAGACGAAATTGTCGAAGGAAGCGCGCGAAAAGGCCAATGCGGAGCTGAAGAAGCTGCGCCAGATGAGTCCGATGTCCGCTGAGGCGACGGTTGTTCGCAACTATCTCGACTGGTTGCTGTCCATTCCGTGGGGCAAGAAGTCGAAGATCAAGAACGACCTGAACCTCGCCGACGAGATTCTTGATGCCGAGCATTATGGCCTTGACAAGGTCAAGGACCGCATCGTCGAATATCTGGCGGTACAGGCCCGTTCGACCAAGATCAAGGGTCCGATCCTCTGCCTCGTTGGTCCTCCCGGCGTCGGCAAGACCTCGCTCGCCCGTTCGATCGCCAAGGCTACCGGCCGCGAATACATCCGTATGTCGCTTGGTGGCGTCCGTGATGAGGCCGAAATCCGTGGTCACCGCCGCACCTATATCGGTTCGATGCCTGGCAAGGTCATCCAGTCGATGAAGAAGGCGAAGAAGTCCAATCCTCTCTTCCTGCTCGATGAAATCGACAAGATGGGCCAGGATTTCCGCGGCGATCCATCATCGGCTCTGCTGGAGGTGCTCGATCCGGAACAGAACTTCACGTTCATGGATCACTATCTCGAGGTTGAGTACGACCTTTCGAATGTGATGTTCGTGACGACTGCCAATACGCTAAATATCCCGGGTCCGTTGATGGACCGTATGGAGATCATCCGGATTGCCGGTTACACGGAAGATGAGAAGCTGGAAATTGCCAAGCGGCACCTGTTGCCCAAGGCTATCCGCGATCATGCATTGCAGCCGAAGGAGTTCTCCGTAGCTGAAAGTGCTATCCGGGCTATCATCCGCAATTACACGCGGGAGGCCGGTGTCCGCAGTCTCGAACGGGAACTGATGAAGCTGGCCCGCAAGGCCGTCACCGAAATCATGAAGACGAAGAAGAAGTCGGTGAAGGTCACGGAATCGAACATCGACGAGTATCTCGGTGTTGAGAAGTTCCGTTTCGGCCAGATCGACGGCGAAGATCAGGTTGGTGTTGTCACAGGCCTCGCCTGGACGGAAGTGGGCGGCGAATTGCTGACCATTGAAGGCGTCATGATGCCCGGCAAGGGTCGCATGACGGTGACAGGCAACCTGCGCGACGTGATGAAGGAATCGATTTCCGCAGCGGCATCCTATGTCCGCTCTCGCGCTATTGATTTCGGCGTCGAGCCGCCGCTGTTCGATCGTCGTGACATCCACGTGCATGTGCCAGAAGGTGCAACGCCGAAGGATGGTCCGTCGGCCGGTGTGGCGATGGTTACAGCGATTGTGTCGATACTGACGGGTATTCCAGTCCGCAAGGATATCGCCATGACTGGCGAGATCACGCTGCGGGGCAGGGTACTGCCGATCGGCGGTCTGAAGGAAAAGCTGCTCGCCGCCTTGCGCGGTGGCATCAAGACGGTGCTCATTCCGGAGGATAACGCCAAGGATCTGGTAGAGATTCCGGACAATGTGAAGAATGGTCTTGAGATCATCCCGGTTTCGCATGCCAATGAAGTGCTCAAGCACGCATTGATACGCCAGCCGGAGCCGATCGAATGGACCGAACCGGCCCATGCGCCAGCCTCCGTTGTCGAGGATGATACAGCCGCTCAGATCGCTCATTAAAGGGTGTTGAAATCAAAGAGGCCGGGCAAGAGATTGCCCGGCCTCTTTGATTCGTGGATTTGTACCGCTCAGAGCGTGCCGGTGAGAATGCCAAGGCCGGCAAGTGCCGCAGCAGCGCCAATGACTCGCACAACGGTTGGGCCGACGCGTTGGCTGACGGCCAGTCCAAGGCCGATGCCGGCAATATGGAGCAGGCCGGTTGCAATCACGAAGCCTCCTGCATAGGCGAGCCCCCCGGCGCCATCAGGCATTTCGGCGCCGTGCGCATGGCCATGGAAAATCGCAAGCAATCCGGCAAGGCTAGCGGCGATCGCTACAGGCGCCTTGATCCCGAATGCAATCGCTGCGCCAAGCACGATGACGGATGAGGCAATCCCTAGCTCCACAAATGGTACTTTGACGCCGGCAACACCTACGGCGCCTCCAACTGCCATCATGCCGACAAAGGAGAGGGGAACGAGCCAAAGCGCGCGTGCGCCAAGCTGAAACGCGAGGATGCCGACAAGAATCATTGCCAGAACGTGATCAAGGCCGCAAATGGGATGCGAGAACCCATGTACAAATCCACTGGTTTCACCAACGCCGACATGAGCATAGGCAAACGCGGGATAGAGCGCGGCGGCAAGGAAAAGGCGATTCGTGACGTGCGAATGGTCGACATTGTACGTTCCCGTTTGTTCAGCATTCTTGGAAGGAGTGCTGGAATTATTGTTGCACCAGAACAAGCACCTGCGAGAGAGCAAAATGCTGCTGCTGCCCATATTTCGTCCGAGCAGCTGAACTGGTGTAAATCGGCAAATCGAGCTGCACGTCAAAGCCGAGGCTCACGTGCGCGATGGGTATCGCAATAAATTTGGTGGGATGGAATGGTGGGCGATGAGAGACTCGAACTCCCGACATCTTCGGTGTAAACGAAGCGCTCTACCAACTGAGCTAATCGCCCTTCGCAAAGGGTGCGTGGGGAGCGTTTATGCGTTTAGAGCGATATTGGCAAGAGGGATGCGACACTTTTATGATTTGTTTGAAGAGTTTTTCACAATCGCATTTTTCCCGTCAGTTTGCGGATGACGCGCAGCCCTTCGACGGACGTCATTTCGAAACACCCATCGCATGCGACCGCCTAGAACACGCGTAAATGCATTGCTGCGTTGCACAAAAACCATTTGTAAGACTTTCGTACGGTGTGCAGCATCGGTCTTTCTCAAGACTTGCGGTTGCCTTCCATGCCCTTACCGATCCTCGCCCTCGCCATAGCTTCATTCTGTATTGGCACGACTGAGTTCGTGATCATGGGTCTGCTGCCCGAAGTCGCGGCAGACCTTGGTGTTTCGATCCCCAATGCCGGCCTTCTGGTAACAGGCTACGCCCTGGGGGTAGTCATCGGAGCTCCGATCATAGCCATTGCCACCGCTTCGCTGCCGCGCAAGCCTGTGCTCATCGGCCTGGCAATGCTGTTTGTCATCGGCAATCTCTTCTGTGCCGTTGCTCCAAATTACTGGATGCTGATGATTGCGCGCGTTGTAACGGCGTTCGGCCACGGCGCCTTTTTCGGGATTGGTTCCGTTGTGGCCGCCAATCTCGTTCCGCGCCACAAACGCGCCAGTGCGATCGCGTTGATGTTTGCTGGCCTTACACTCGCCAATATTCTTGGTGTGCCGGCTGGAACAGCGCTTGGCGAGGCATTTGGCTGGCGGGCAACGTTCTTTGCGGTGGTCGCGATCGGTATCGCCGCGGTGATAGCCATAGCTGTCCTTGTCCCGGCAAATAAAGACGAACAGAAGGGCGGGGGTATTCTGAGCGAGATCAAGGTGCTCGGCAAATTGCAGGTCTGGCTGGCCATGCTGATCTCCGCATTGGCCTCCGCAGGCCTCTTTGCAGTATTCACCTATATCAAGCCGATCCTTACCGATGTGTCTGGCATTCCCACATCCACGGTTACCTTTGTTCTTCTGCTGTTCGGCGCGGGCATGACGGTCGGCAACATTGTTGGCGGCAAACTGGCCGACTGGAAGCTCATGCCGACTGTTATCGGCACGCTTGTCGCACTCATGTTCACCCACGCGCTCCTCGCTGAAGTCAGTGGCAATGCTATTGCCACGGTCGCTGTCATTTTTCTTTGGGGCGTGCTGACCTTTGTAATTGTTCCGCCGCTGCAAATGCGCGTGGTGGAGACTGCGGATGAAGCTCCGAATCTGGCGGCAACGCTCAATCAGGGGGCATTCAATGTTGGCAATGCCTCTGGTGCATGGATCGGAGGTGCGGCGCTCTCCTGGGGTGTGTCCTACCAGTACCTGCCCTATGTTGGGTCAGCGCTTGCTGTAGTCGGTCTCCTTGTGGCGCTATGGTCATTGCTGCTCGATCGGAAGGCGCGTCGCGAGAGGTTGTTGGCAAAGGAGGGGCAACAGCTCAGCCTTGAGCCGCTCACAGGCTTCTGAGTTTCGGTTCTGATGAATCTACGGTCAGAAATCACCGGCACTCGGCAGGCGTGATTTCACGCGGCGCGCAGGGCGAACTTTCTGATCTAAATCGTTTATAGGACCGAATGTCGCAGTCGGGAATTCGCGACCGCAAGGCCTCAGACGCCCGGGGCACATTAATATCATTCTAAAAAGCATTTCTGGACCATTTTACTGCGGAATACTGGAAAAAATGCGAAATTTGGCGACTTTCATGCAGGCGGGCTCGGGAATGAAGGTGGATTATAGGTGCTTCCATAGCGATTGTTGCACTTGCGTACATGCCGCTAACGCGCTAACCCTCGCCCCATCGGACCATCTCCCCGGATGGTGCGATCTGTCGCGTATTGGTGACAGTCATGTGCATAACATGGCATTCTTGTCAGCCTGAATTCACAAGGCGGAAAAAGACGGATCATGAACGAGTTATTAAGTTCCTACCTGCCCATCGTTATCTTCGTCGGAGTAGCGCTGGTAATCGGTCTGGCACTGTTGATTGCACCTTTCCTGGTCGCATACAGCGCGCCGGACCCGGAAAAGCTGTCGGCCTATGAATGCGGCTTCAACGCCTTCGACGACGCCCGCATGAAGTTCGATGTACGCTTCTATCTCGTGTCGATCCTGTTCATCATCTTCGATCTTGAAGTGGCCTTTCTGTTTCCGTGGGCGATCTCCTTCGGCAAGATCGGCTGGTTCGGCTTCTGGTCGATGATGGCTTTCCTCGCAGTACTGACAATCGGCTTTATCTATGAGTGGAAAAAGGGAGCGCTGGAATGGGATTGACCGCTAGCCAAACCACCCTCGTTGCGCCGCAACCCAAGGGCATTCTCGATCCGAATACCGGTAAGCCTATCGGTTCCGACGATGCTTTCTTCGGCGAGATCAGTAACGAACTCGCGGACAAGGGATTTCTCGTCACCTCGGCTGATGCGCTGGTTACGTGGGCGCGCACTGGATCTCTAATGTGGATGACGTTTGGTCTCGCGTGCTGCGCGGTCGAGATGATGCATACATCCATGCCTCGTTACGACGGCGAGCGGTTTGGCTTTGCGCCGCGCGCATCACCGCGTCAGTCGGATGTGATGATTGTGGCGGGCACGTTGACCAACAAGATGGCGCCGGCACTTCGCAAGGTCTATGACCAGATGCCGGAACCACGCTATGTGATCTCGATGGGCTCCTGCGCCAATGGCGGTGGTTATTACCATTATTCCTATTCAGTGGTGCGTGGCTGCGATCGTGTCGTGCCCGTCGATATTTATGTGCCGGGCTGCCCGCCCACCGCGGAAGCGCTCTTGTATGGTGTGTTGATGTTGCAGAAAAAGATCCGCCGCACCGGCACGATCGAGCGATAGGACAGGGCGATGTTTGAAGAAGCATTAAGCGAACTTTCCGGTTACCTCAAGGAAAAACCCGGTCTCGCCCTTAAGTCGCTCGAGATTGCTTACGGCGAACTGAATGTTGAAGTTGAGGCAAGCGAGCTTCTCGATACGCTGGCTTTCCTGCGTGATGATATGCAGTGCCAATTCATCTCGCTCATCGACATCAGCGGTGTAGATTATCCATCACGCGCTCAGCGCTTCGACGTCGTCTACCACCTCCTTTCGCCGCGTCAGAATATGCGTATCCGCGTCAAGGTCGCGACCGACGAGGATACGCCCGTGCCATCTGCAACGCCGGTGTATCCGGGTGCTGACTGGTATGAGCGCGAAACCTATGACCTCTATGGTGTATTGTTTTCGGGTCACCCGGACCTTCGCCGTATCCTCACGGACTACGGTTTCGAAGGTCACCCTCTGCGCAAGGACTTTCCGCTTACCGGTTTCGTTGAGGTTCGCTATGACGACGAGGTCAAGCGCGTCGTTTACGAACCGGTCGAGCTGAGGCAGGAATTCCGCAACTTCGACTTTCAGTCTCCATGGGAAGGTACCGCTTATGTGCTGCCGGGCGACGAGAAGGCGAAAGCAAATTGAGCGTGCTCGTGACACTTCACACAGCTTGCCGGGAAGTTACCTATGACTGAACACAGCGTCCGCAACTTCAACATTAACTTCGGCCCGCAACATCCAGCAGCGCATGGCGTTTTGCGCCTCGTGCTTGAGCTTGATGGTGAGGTGGTCGAACGCGTCGATCCGCATATCGGTCTGCTGCATCGCGGTACCGAGAAGTTGATGGAAGCCAAGACCTACCTGCAGGCCGTGCCCTATCTCGACCGTCTCGACTACGTCGCGCCAATGAATCAGGAGCACGCCTACGCACTCGCTGTTGAGCGCTTGCTCAACATCGAAGTGCCGAAGCGCGGTCAGCTAATCCGTGTCCTGTTCTCCGAAATCGGCCGTATCCTTTCGCACCTCTTGAACGTCACGACGCAGGCCATGGACGTTGGCGCTCTGACGCCGCCGCTCTGGGGCTTCGAAGAGCGCGAAAAGCTGATGGTGTTCTATGAACGCGCCTGCGGCGCCCGCATGCACGCGGCTTATTTCCGTCCGGGCGGTGTACATCAGGATCTGCCGGACCAGTTGATCGAAGACATTGGCAAATGGTGCGATCCGTTCCTGCAGACGGTCAAGAACCTCGACGATCTGATTACTCCGAACCGCATTTTCAAGCAGCGTAACGTCGATATCGGCGTCGTGAAGCTGGAAGATGCCTGGGCGTGGGGTTTCTCCGGCGTCATGGTTCGCGGTTCGGGTGCCGCATGGGATCTGCGAAAGTCGCAGCCCTATGAATGCTATCCGGAAATGGAATTTGACGTTCCGGTCGGCAAGAACGGCGATTGCTACGATCGTTATCTGATCCGTATGGAAGAAATGCGCCAGTCCGTTCGCATCATGCGCCAGTGCGTCGATCAGTTGCTCGGCAGGGAACGGGTGGGGCCTGTCTCCAACACTTCCGCCAAGATCGTTCCGCCGAAGCGCGGCGAGATGAAGCGGTCGATGGAAGCGCTAATCCATCACTTCAAGCTATACACGGAAGGCTATCACGTGCCGGCCGGTGAAGTGTACGCAGCAGTCGAAGCGCCGAAGGGCGAATTCGGCGTGTTCCTTGTTTCCGATGGGTCGAACAAGCCTTACCGCGTCAAGTTACGCGCGCCAGGTTTCGCCCATCTTCAAGCCATGGATTTCATGTGCCGTGGCCACATGCTAGCCGACGTCTCTGCCGTCCTCGGCTCGCTCGATATCGTATTTGGTGAGGTTGATCGCTAATGTCCGTCCGTCGTCTCGCAGAAGATAGCGTCCAGCCAGCAGCGTTTGCATTCAATCGCGAAAACACCGCGTGGGCAAAGCAGGCTATCAAGAAATTTCCCAAGGGCCGCGAGCAATCGGCCGTCATTCCGCTGTTGATGCGGGCGCAGGAACAGGATGGTTGGGTCACCAAGGCCGCGATCGAATACGTAGCCACCATGCTCGACATGCCGATGATCCGCGTATTGGAGGTTGCGACCTTCTATACGCAGTTCCAGCTGAAGCCAGTAGGGACCCGCGCCCATATCCAGATTTGCGGCACGACACCCTGCATGCTGCGCGGTGCGGAAGACCTGAAGAAGGTCTGCCAGCACAAGATCCACCATGATCCCTTCCACACCAACGAAGCGGGCACGCTGTCGTGGGAAGAGGTCGAATGCCTCGGCGCTTGCGTCAATGCTCCGATGGTCATGGTGTTCAAGGACACCTACGAGGATTTGACCCCGGAACGACTTGAAGAGATTATCGATGCGTTCGAGGCCGGTAAAGGTGCATCTGTTCCTGTCGGACCACAGATCGAGCGTTATTTCTCGGCGCCACAGGGTGGACTAACCTCGCTCAATGAGGGCAATGGTGCAGCCAAGCCGAAACGTGTTACGAAGAGCGCTACAGGTGAGGCAGGAAATGTGCCACCATCGAATGCCGCCAAGCTGGTGACACATGATGAAGTGACGAATGGCGCAATCAAATCACCATCCAAGGTAAAGACCACCAAGGCCGAAGAGAATGCGACGTCGAAGCCGGCCAGTACGCCGGCGATAACCAAGGCCATCAAGAATCCTCCGATTGCTGAAGGCTCGCTTTCTGAGAAGCCTTCAGTGCAGTCGGTCAAGGCAGTATCGCTCGAGGATAAGAATCGTCCTGCTGCGATTGAGAAGCCGGCGGCTACCGATGATCTCAAGTTGATTGCCGGCGTTGGCGCGAAGATTGAAGTCATCTTGCATGAGCTTGGCATCTATACCTACGCGCAGGTCGCTGCCTGGAAAAAGGCTGAACGCGATTGGGTCGACAGCTATTTGAATTTCAAAGGCCGCATCGAACGTGATGATTGGGTCAAGCAAGCCAAGGTGTTGGCCAAGGGCGGCGAAGCAGAATACATCAAGGTTTTCGGCAAGAAGCCAAGATAGGTGAATTGGTGGATGCACGTGAAGTATCCGCTGGAGAATGGACGAAGAGAGTAGGACAGGTGCGAAATGCTCGCTGATAAGGACCGCATCTTCACCAATATTTACGGCCTTCACGACAAGTCGTTGAAGGGTGCGATGTCGCGCGGCCATTGGGACGGCACCAAGCAGATCCTGGAAAAGGGTCGCGATTGGATCATCAATGAGATGAAAGCGTCAGGCCTGCGCGGGCGTGGGGGCGCTGGCTTCCCGACGGGTCTCAAATGGTCATTCATGCCGAAGGAAAGCGACGGCCGTCCGCATTACCTTGTCGTGAACGCGGACGAATCCGAGCCGGGCACCTGTAAGGACCGCGATATCATGCGCCACGATCCACACACGCTGATCGAAGGTTGCCTGATTGCTGGTTTCGCGATGGGTGCCAACACCTGCTACATCTACGTGCGCGGCGAGTACATTCGTGAGCGCGAAGCCCTGCAGGCCGCGATTGACGAATGCTATGATGCCGGCCTTCTTGGCAAGAACAACAAGAACGGCTGGGACTACGACATCTTCGTCCATCATGGTGCCGGAGCTTACATTTGCGGCGAGGAAACAGCGCTGCTCGAAAGCCTTGAAGGCAAGAAGGGTCAGCCGCGCCTGAAGCCGCCTTTCCCGGCTAATATGGGCCTTTATGGTTGTCCGACCACGGTGAACAACGTTGAGTCCATTGCTGTTGCGCCGACGATCCTGCGTCGAGGCGCAAGTTGGTTCTCCAGCATTGGCCGTCCGAACAATGTCGGCACCAAGCTGTTCATGCTTTCAGGCCACGTCAACCGTCCATGCACCGTCGAGGAAGCCATGGGCATCACCTTCCGCGAACTGGTCGACAAGCACGCGGGCGGCATTCGTGGTGGCTGGGACAACCTGCTCGCCGTCATTCCCGGTGGTGCTTCGTGCCCGGTCGTACCAGCAGCCGATATCATCGATTGCCCGATGGATTTCGATGGGCTGCGCGGCGTAAAGTCGTCGTTCGGTACGGCGGCCGCGATCGTCATGGACAAGTCGACGGATATCGTTCGTGCAATCGCGCGCATATCTTATTTCTTCAAGCATGAGAGCTGCGGTCAATGCACCCCATGCCGTGAAGGCACAGGCTGGATGTGGCGTGTTCTGGAACGCATGGTCGTCGGCAATGCGCAGAAGCGTGAAATTGAAATGCTCCTCGATGTCACCAAGCAGATCGAGGGCCACACGATCTGCGCACTTGGCGATGCCGCCGCTTGGCCGGTCCAGGGTCTCATCCGGAATTTCCGCCCGGAGATCGAACGCCGGATCGATGAGTTTTCACGCAACGCCGCATCAAGTCCTGTGCTTGAGGCTGCCGAATAGGGTTGAGGAGCCATGACTGACAACGGAAACAAACGATTGGGCGTGGACTGGGCGGCTTTGATGCCGAAACAGATCATTCCAGCTGCCAATCTGCTGACGCCCCAATTGGGTGCGGCAGCGGCCGTTTCTGTGCTCGGCCTTGGCGTCGCCAGTCAGATGTGGGGCCTTTGGGCCGGTGCCATTGCTGGCGCTCTTGATGCGAACACCAGGTTCACGCCTGCGGCAAAGCAAGAGAACGCTGTTTCTCCGCAGATTGCAGCCGACGTCGATGCACTCAAGACGATTATTCGCAAGAAGGCGGCACATGTTTCGCAGGGTGTCGTTGATGCTCCGGTAACGCACGTGGAGGCGCCGGTCGCATCAAATGTGCCTCAGTCGGCCGCAGCCGAAACGGTAACCACGTCCGATGATCTTAAGCGCATTTCCGGGGTAGGTCCCAAGCTCGTTCACGTGCTGAACAATATGGGCATCCACACATTTGCGCAGATAGCAGCCTGGACGTCCGAGGATATCGCCAGGGTCGACGATCAGCTGAAATTCGGCGGACGAATCTTGCGCGACGACTGGGTGGGACAGGCAAGGGTTCTTGTCGGGGCAAGCGAAAATTAGGTAACGCGTCGGTTTGCTGGCGCGAGTGAATTGAAGGTATTTCGGCCGCAAAGCGGAAATGCCAGATGAAATGCGGAATGTTCCGCGAGGTTGGACAGACGATGGCAAAGATCAAAGTCGACGGTAAGGAAATCGAGGTACCGGATCACTACACGCTTCTGCAGGCAGCAGAAACGGCGGGTGCGGAAGTACCGCGGTTCTGTTTCCATGAGCGTTTGTCGATCGCCGGCAATTGCCGCATGTGCCTGATCGAGGTGAAAGGCGGGCCGCCCAAGCCGGCCGCATCCTGCGCCATGGGTGTTCGTGACCTGCGTCCTGGCCCCAATGGCGAAACCCCGGAAATCTTCACCAACACGCCGATGGTCAAGAAGGCCCGCGAAGGCGTGATGGAGTTTTTGCTGATCAACCACCCGCTGGATTGCCCGATATGCGATCAGGGCGGCGAGTGCGATCTGCAGGATCAGGCGATGGCCTTCGGTGTGGACTCTTCGCGTTACAAGGAAAACAAGCGCGCCGTCGAAGACAAATATATTGGACCGCTCGTCAAGACGATCATGACGCGTTGCATCCACTGCACACGCTGCGTCCGCTTCACGACGGAAGTTGCCGGTATTTCCGAACTGGGCCTGATCGGCCGCGGCGAAGATGCCGAAATCACCACCTATCTCGAACATGCGATGACATCGGAGCTCCAGGGCAATGTCATCGACCTCTGCCCGGTAGGTGCACTAACCTCGAAGCCCTATGCATTCCAGGCTCGTCCGTGGGAGTTGAACAAGACCGAGTCCATCGACGTGATGGACGCTGTCGGATCGGCGATCCGCGTTGATACACGTGGCCGCGAAGTGATGCGCATTCTGCCTCGCGTCAACGAGCAGGTGAACGAGGAATGGATTTCCGACAAGACACGCTTCATCTGGGATGGTCTGCGTACGCAACGTCTTGATCGCCCCTATGTCCGCAAGGATGACCGCCTTGTCGCCGCAACCTGGCCGGAAGCTTTTGAGGCCATCAAGGCCGCTGTTGCCAAGAGCAAGGGCGACAAGATTGGCGCTGTTGCCGGCGATCTTGCTAGCGTCGAGGAAATGTACGCGCTCAAGGCGCTGATGACATCGCTTGGCTCTGCCAATATTGATGCGCGTCAGGATGGCTCGGTTCTGGATACAGCAAATGGCCGTGCGTCATACATCTTCAATCCGACCATTGACGGCATTGAGCAGGCGGACGCGATCCTGATCATTGGCTCCAACCCGCGCTTCGAAGCCTCACTGCTCAATGTCCGTATCCGCAAGCGCTGGCGCGCCGCCGGAACGCCGATCGCCGTAATCGGTCAACAGGCTGACCTGCGGTACAAATATGAATACCTTGGAAGCGGAGCCGAGACCCTGGCAGATCTTGCCAGTGGCTCAGTGAAGTTCCTGTCCGTTCTGAAGAAGGCTAAAAATCCGATGATTATCATCGGGCAGGGCGCTCTGTCCCGAACGGATAGTGCTGCAGTGCTTGGTCTTGCGGCGAAGATTGCGGCAGACACTGGAGCAATCAGCACCGAGTGGAATGGATTTGGCGTCGTTCACACTGCCGCGAGCCGTGTCGGCGCATTCGATATCGGATTTGTGCCGGGTGCAGGCGGCAAGACAGTTGCCGAAATGAAGGGCAAGCTTGACGTGCTGTTCCTGCTGGGTGCCGACGAACTGGATTGGCCGAAAAAAGACAAGGCTTTTACAGTCTATATCGGTACGCATGGCGATCAGGGTGCACACAACGCTGATGTTATCCTGCCAGGTGCAACCTATACGGAAAAGTCTGGCACTTTCGTCAATACTGAAGGCCGCGTGCAGATGACCAATCGCGCCGGCTTCGCTCCCGGCAACGCCAAGGAAGATTGGGCGATCCTGCGCGCACTGTCGGATGTTCTCGGCAAGAAATTGCCATTCGACTCGTTGGCCGCCTTGCGTTCGACCCTCTATGCGGAGTATCCGCATCTCGCCGCGATCGACTCGATCGCGGCCGGCGATCCCGCCGACATCGAGAAGCTGGCAAATGCAACTGGTTCCGTTGAAAAAACGGCCTTTGTTTCGCCGGTCAAGGATTTCTATTTGACCAACCCGATCGCGCGCGCATCTGCCGTCATGGCCGAATGTTCAGCGCTCGCCAAGGGCGGCTTCAAGCAGGCGGCCGAGTAGGCGGGGAAGAGACTGACATGGAAGAAATTTTCGCAACCTACATCCTGCCGCTACTGATTATCCTTGGAAAATCAGTGCTTATGCTGGTGGTGATGCTGCTTATCATTGCCTATCTGCTTTTGGCGGATCGCAAGATCTGGGCGGCCGTGCAGTTGCGTCGCGGTCCGAACGTCGTCGGTCCCTTCGGACTGCTGCAGTCCTTCGCCGACCTTCTCAAGTTCGTTGTCAAGGAACCGATCATTCCGTCCGGCGCCAACAAGGGTATTTTCCTGCTGGCGCCGCTGGTGTCCTCCGTGCTGGCCATGGCTGCATGGGCGGTTATCCCGGTCAATGAGGGCTGGGCGGTTGCCAACGTCAATGTCGGCATTCTCTATGTGCTCGCCATCTCTTCGCTAGAAGTCTACGGCGTGATCATGGCTGGCTGGGCTTCGAACTCTAAATACCCGTTCCTCGGCGCCTTGCGTTCCGCGGCACAGATGGTGTCCTACGAAGTCTCGATCGGCTTCGTCATCGTTACCGTTCTCTTGTGCGTTGGTTCGTTGAATCTCACCGACATCGTCACGTCACAGAAGGACGGCCTCGGCACGATGATCGGCCTGCCAAACTCCTTCCTCGACTGGCATTGGCTCGGCCTGTTCCCGATGTTCATCATCTTCTTCATCTCGGCACTGGCAGAAACCAACCGTCCGCCCTTCGATCTCGTCGAAGCGGAATCGGAACTTGTTGCTGGTCACATGATCGAATATTCGTCGACCGCATTCCTGCTATTCTTCCTTGGCGAGTATGTCGCCATCACGCTGATGTGCGCACTCACCACCATTCTGTTCCTGGGTGGCTGGCTGCCCCCGGTGGACGTGTGGTTCCTCAACTGGATACCGGGTGTGTTCTGGTTCCTGCTCAAGCTCTTCTTCTGCTTCTTCATGTTCGCCATGGTGAAGGCATTCGTTCCGCGCTACCGCTATGACCAGCTGATGCGTCTGGGCTGGAAGGTATTCCTGCCGATCTCGATCTTCATGGTCATCGCGACCGCGGCCTTCCTCAAAATCACCGGCTTGACGCCGTAAGGAGAACCAGCATGGCACAACTCGCACAAGCTGCTAAGTCGCTCCTGCTTCTGGAATTCGTCGGCGCATTCTTTCTGTCGATGCGGCAATTTTTTGCGCCCAAGGCGACCTTGAACTACCCGTATGAAAAAGGGCCGCTCAGCCCGCGTTTCCGTGGCGAACACGCCTTGCGTCGCTATCCAAATGGCGAAGAGCGGTGCATCGCCTGCAAGCTCTGTGAAGCAATCTGTCCGGCGCAGGCCATTACCATCGAGGCCGGACCGCGCCGCAATGACGGAACACGCCGCACGGTGCGTTACGACATCGACATGGTGAAGTGCATTTATTGCGGATTCTGCCAGGAGGCATGCCCGGTTGATGCGATCGTCGAGGGACCGAATTTCGAGTTTGCGACGGAAACCCGCGAAGAGCTCTACTATGACAAGGAACGGCTGCTTGCCAACGGCGATCGTTGGGAGCGGGAACTGGCGCGCAACATCGCTATGGATGCGCCGTACCGGTAAGAATTGAGTGCGCGCATGTGTCCCTGATTCGGTTCTTCTGCCGGACAGGAACATGCGCTAAGAGGCTGCGAATGTACGCAAATTCCGTACACCGCTCTAGAAATGGCAGGAAGACCTGCCGGATTGGAAATCGGGGGAACCCATGTTGACAGGTATCGCGGCGGCGTTTTTTTATCTCTTCGCCTTCATAACCGTCGCCAGTGCGTTCATGGTGATTGCGGCGCGCAATCCCGTGCATTCCGTGCTGTTCTTGATCCTCGCATTCTTCAATGCGGCCGGATTGTTCCTTTTGACTGG
>NZ_JBBNAN010000464.1:0-4784 GCF_037994405.1 Phyllobacterium sp. | reverse complement strand
GGAAAAGCGGTACCACCACACCGCCTGTCCGGCACGGGCCATCTCATCCGCGAGGTGCCGTGATGGCTCGACCAATGTCTTGTCGGCGAGAACTTGCTGGGTCAGTTCCTCCAGCGTCTCGCTGCCGTTTGGGTCATAAAGGTTGCGGGCCTCATTGGCGTACTTGCCGAACAAGGCGAAGAGATCGTCCTTGGTTGCCGCGAGGCCGTTGCCGAGGTCGCGGCTATTGGCACCTACGATGACAGGAACCATCGCCTGATGTCCGGCTGCAAAGGCATCCTCCGGCGTCTCGGAGAGGAACCGTCCATCAATGATGGCTCCCGATACGCCGACTACCGGGTTCTGGGTGGACATGCCGACTAGAACCTGGAGCGCAGAAGCGTTTTCGATCAGCTTCTCGGCCGGAAGTGCTCGAAGAGCCGCCAACCCGTCTGCACCATCGCGATTGACGCCGACAGATCGCGCATACGCGATTGAGTTCTTCTCGGCCTGTTCGAGCGAAATGCTGGGGATCAACTTGTTGCGTGCCGTCGGTATCCCCGGAGACTGGAGGATCGCCCGCTGGAAGAGGCCGCGGGACATGGGCGAGATTAGATGAGACATGACCGACCCGCCGCCTGCCGACTCACCGAAAATGGTGACATTCTTCGGGTCGCCGCCGAACGCTGCGATGTTGCGCTGGACCCATTCGAGCGCCGTCCGCTGATCGAGGAACCCGTAGTTGCCGATGGGATCGTCTGGCGCGTCGGCTGACAGCGCGGGATGCGCAAAGAAGCCGAGCCTGCCCATGCGATAGTTCATGCTGACAAACACCACGCCCTCAGCAGCCAATGCGGTGCCGGGATATTGCGGTTTGTTGCCGTGTGCCAGCGCACCGCCGTAAATCCAGACCATCACCGGCAAAGGAGTGTCCGAAGCCGCCGCCGGTCTCCAGACGTTGAGCGTAAGACAATCCTCCGATTTGGGAAGGTCATCGGTCTGCATGCAGGATGGGCCGAAAGCGCTGGCGTCTAGCGAGGCGTTCCAGTGCTTGGCTGCGGGCCTGCTGGAGCCCTCCGCTTGACGGCCGGCGACTCCGTCTCGCCCTCGTCACCGTCCTGGGACGACGATGGGAACTAACGCCGACGAAGGGCGTTGTGGACACTTCCCGCTTCGTGCCGATGACCGCCGTTGGGCCCAAAGTGGACGTTTACGCGGCATGCGAACTAGCAGCAACGGAGAAATTCCTCAGGGCTATTTTCCACCGCGCACTTAGCTGCCGGATCAAAAGTAGTAAACTACCCGCACCGACAATAAGTGTTATCATGAATTTGACACTGTATTCATCTGGCGTTGGGATC
The DNA here is from genome assembly GCF_037994405.1 of Phyllobacterium sp. GTDB lineage: Bacteria > Pseudomonadota > Alphaproteobacteria > Rhizobiales > Rhizobiaceae > Phyllobacterium. The sequence continues at coordinate 3,444 of NZ_JBBNAN010000464.1, read as the reverse complement.
ATGCCATGGGAACGGGCGCACGGGTCATTATTGCAATTGCATTATTTGCGGCCGTCGGTGTCGGATGGCTGGCACTTCAACATTCAAATTTCGAGCGGGACCGCACCATATCGGAGTGGAGATCGCTGTCCGAGACGGAAAACCTCCTGCAGCAGAAGCCTATTCCAGAAGCGTGGCCAGCGGGCGTGTTTGTTTCGGAACGGGGATTAAACACCGCACTGGAAAGCCTGAAAGATGCGCAAATTGCCTATGACCCAGAGTTCAAGCCGGATGAGGACACCGTCGTAACCCTGCGGGCCGTTTCAGTCTACCTTCTACCGGGTATCGCCTTGGCAAACCTTCGCCTCGACGCCTATTCGAAGAATCGCGCTCTGACTGTAGAGTTTGACGGACAAGCCTCCCTCGTTTTCAAAGGCATAGAAGAAGGGGAGAACGGGAACGCGCAAGCCGTCTTCGCGATCTCCCTATTGAAACTCGATCCCGAATTCGGATGGGGATGGTTCGATATAAAATTGAGAGGGTATGCTAACGACCTCATCGAAACGGGTCTCATGCTGAAGTTCACCGAAGCTTTCAACATGAAGCTCCCCTTCAAAAACACAATCACTTACGATTTGAAGCAAGATCTCACAAAGACGTTTGCGGTCCGCGATCCGAAAGATGAAAACTGGATTAAAGTTCAGATCACCGTCCCGTCATATGAGCTGTCGCAAAAAATTCACGCTGCCAACCCTGTCGTCCTCGACGGCGGAATATGGCTACTGACTGATTTCAACGAAAGTCCTATGGCAACCCGGATCAATGAGCCTCCCTCCGAAATCCAGGCTGACATCGTCAGGAAGCGGAAAAATCTGGAGCAAATCCGGATGCCCAGGTTGAAGGATACCGATATTGCTCTTTGGATAAACGGGTCAGTTGCTCACCTGGTTCAAGACAAATTCAACCAACTCCCTGCTGCAAACAGGACCGCAACCGTCAAGTCGGTGCAATTCAAGGGCCGGCTTGCTGATCAAAAATGGAGAGACGATGTTCTGGGCGAAGGTGGGGTTTTCGCTGAGCTTGCTAACCCAGGGGCGGTTGCGGCAACGGTAGTGGTGAATGCAGTCGGCATGTCTTGGACCAAAGGGAGACGCTTGAAGGTTTCGCTCAATGCGCAGGCCGACGCCAAGGCATCCGTACATCTGCATGTCGACCCCTTGATAGGAGGAGGAGTCGGCACGACGGTTGGCCTGCTCGGGAGTACAGGCATAGCGTCCGGGCTCGACGCAGGCATCGAAATAAGGAAGGTGGGTGGCAATACAGCCGTGATGCTAAAGCCCAACATCGGTTGCAGCGACGTCAAGCTGGCGCTTAAGACAGACGGAAAAGCGAAGTTTGAGGAAGCTTGGGTATCAGTTCCGTCAGTCGGAGCAAACATCACCCTTCCGGTTGGCCTGCAGACTGCCCCCGATGTGCTGCTCTTCAGTGATTTGCCTTTTCAAAGACAGGGTCGTGGGCCGGATGGCAACCCCCTCAAGGTCAAAAACGGGGACGACCACTTCCTATTCACACCAGCGTGGAGCGAGGTACAGTACGCACTCGTCCCGAAGCGGGTCGAAGGTGACGATGCGGGACTCTGGATAGCAGCCAAACTTATCACCAAATTCCTTGACTCCGAGACGGCAGGCTACGATCGCGCTGCTGCCGAAAAGAAACTGGCTGCCTCAGCGACCGAAGGACAGGTTAAGGTCAACTGCCCGGGCGAACCCGGCTTTGCCTTGACGATCGGCGATCTCGAGTTCGGCAGCAACAACGAGTTCGTGAAATTCTTCCGGGAACGAGGACTGCCTTTGCCGCAGATACTCGGCGGATTGCCAGGCATTCCCGGCACAGGCGCTACGATACCATCCCCGATACCGCCCACTCCCGGTCCGACGGTTCCGAATATACCGTCCCCGATACCGCCCACTCCCGGTCCCGCGATTCCGAATATACCGTCTCCGATACCGCCTACTCCCGATCCCACGATTCCGAACATACCGTCCCCGATACCGCCTACTCCCAGTCCCGAGATTCCGAATATACCGTCCCCTCTACCGCCTACTCCCGGTCCCACGAGCAATCCGATAGAAATGTTGCGCGATCTCTTTTGACTAAGACGCTTTCGAAACAGCGTTTTGTGCGGGCCAAAAGGGGCTCGGAAATTCAACACGAGATCGATGAAGAACACTACGAAAGTGTTTGCCTTGGTCGGGTTGGTCTCCCACGGAGGCTTGTAGCGCAATGATGACCGCTGTTGGATGACGCAAATGCATTACAGCGACCATACAACTGTTCAACCTTTCGTGCCCATACCTGCCGCCTCGAGGATGAGCGCCGCCACGGCCTTTGGTTGCGAGATCATCGACACGTGGCTGGACTCCAGCTCGATCGTTTTAGCGCCCATGCGTTTTGCCATGAAGCGTTCAAGGTCAGGATTGATGGTACGATCGTTCTTGGAGACTGCGTAAAAGCTCGGCTTTGATCGCCAGGCGGCCTGGGTCGTCTTGCCAGCCAGCAAGGCCTTGTTGAAAGGTGCCTGTACGGCATAGAGAATCTTGGCTTGCTTCTCAGCCACGTCACCCGCGAAGTCATGAAGGAAGGCTTGCTCGGTCAGTCGACCCTCATCGCCGTCGAATACAATGCCCGCGGTAGCTGGAGGTGTCGGATAGGTCTTGGCCAGGGCGGTGTAGTCTTCTCCGGCATCAGGAGCGCGGGCGGCAATGTAGACGAGCGAGGAGACGTTCGGATGCACTCCAACTTCCGTGACGATCATCCCGGAGAAAGAATGCCCGACAAGAACCGTTGGCCCCTCCTGGCGGTCAAGAACGCGCTTGGCGGCGGCGACGGCTTCCGGAAGCGTCGTCAGCGGGTTCTGCACCGAGGTCACGTTTAACCCCGTTGCCTGAAGGCGGCCAATCACGTCAGACCAGCATGAACCGTCAGCGAACAGGCCGTGGACAAGCACGACGTTCGTTGCCTTGACGATATCTTTTGCCAGCACGCCCTTTGGAAGGAGGCTGAGGGCGGCACCCGATGCAAGGGCTCCGGTAAACATGCGGCGGGTCATTGGTTTCATGACGTTTCCTTTTCTGAATTTCGACTGAGATAAATTCGTACGGTTACCGCGGCATTCGGTGGGGGAATAATAGCAAGGATGGTCCGAAGCTGTAACCGTACGACGGTCTATGCCCTTTAAAGATCTGTCGACGGGGTTGTGACGCCGACCGACAGTCACGCACGGAGAGGAAGACGAGCACAGCCCGGTCTTGCGTCCGTCTGTGTCCGTCGAATAAAATGCACGATGGCTAAGCAGATCCTCTTCGTTCAAGGAGCCGGCGAAGGCGTCCACGATCGCTGGGACAGCAAGCTCGTGGCGAGCCTCGAGCGCGAACTCGGCGAAAGCTATGCTGTCCGCTATCCCCG
>NZ_JBBNAN010000463.1:0-3183 GCF_037994405.1 Phyllobacterium sp. | reverse complement strand
GGGAGCCGCCATTAATGTGTCGTTGGCGCTGGCGATCGGCCACGCCGACACTACAACCAAATGGTGTGCAAGGTAAGAGAATCTGCAGCGGGACGCCCCATTGTCAGTCACGCAATTGATTTTCTCCTAAACGCCTCACATTTTAACTTGCATTGTCAAGAAAAATCCTCGATTTTGCATGAATAGATACTTTTCTCTATTCTTTCTACATTTTAAGATCACAGGTCGTATTTATGAGGTTTCATTGTGAAACAGATTTTTTCTCATTCATTGCTGTGCAGTTTGACAATACCAGGCCTTTGCGGACCGTCATTTGCTCAGGAAACTCCAATGCCTGCTGCACCTCCGGCAACGGATGCTCCAGCCCCCGCCAAAGCCCCCACCGCCTGTCGTCGATATTACATTTCACGTCATGAATTTGGGCAATCCCGCTGCCAGCGCATCGACCGCAAGCCGGACCTTGCGCGGCAAGTGAGGGGTCTGCAGCCATAGCGCGTAGCAGTCGTAAAGAAATTCCGGCTGATCCGGCAATAGCGGGACAAGCATACCGGCCTCAATGCGCTCCTTGATGAGCCAGAGCGGAAGCCAGGCAAGTCCCATGCCGGCTGTCGCGGCATCGGCGATCGTATCCATGTCGTCGAGCCGCAGCCGGCTGACTGGCATGACCTCCACCGGGGGCTGATCGTTGCGCGGAAACAGCCACGGGCGAACACGGGCCGACCGGCTGTAGATGATGGCTTGATATCTGCTGAGGTCCTCAATCTGCGATGGCCGGCCGTGCAACTCGACATAGGATGGCGATGCGCACACGACCATGCGCTGGCGCGCGATGCGCCGCGCGATCAACCCGGCCTTGTCCTCCAGATTGCCGGTCCGGATGGCAAGATCGTAGCCATCCTCCGCAAGGTCGGCGATGCGGTCGCCGAACGACAGGTCAAGTTCCAGCATGGGATATTGCCGTGCAAGTTCCAGCAAGATGGGGGCAACGCAGCGCCGCCCGAACAATGCCGGCATGGTGACCCGCAGCCTTCCGCAGGGTTCGGAAAGGTGATCGGCCGCGAGCGCGTCCGCGGCCTCGGCTTCGGCGAGTACGACCTGGCAGCGTTCATAATAGGCGCGACCGAACTCTGTCAGGCTCTGACGACGAGTGGTCCGGTTGATGAGACGCACGCCGAGACGCTCTTCAAGAAACTGGACATGCTTGCCGACCATCGGTCCGGATAGATCGAGTGCGGCTGCTGCCGCCGCAAACGAGCCCAGGTCCACGGCTCTGACAAACACGGACATGCTCATGAGGCGATCCATCTTTAAAAACTCTCAGTTTCGACTGTCGTTCGTAAGTGGCTATTTATCCACTTATTGCCCGCTGTCATAGGTCATTATGTTCATATATTTTGGAGTTATGGCCAGATGGTACGCGTCGTTCGCTTTCATGAGCATGGTGGTCCCGAGGTTCTGCGCATCGAGAATGTCGATGTTCCGCGGCCTGGTCGGGGCGAGATTCAAATCCGTGTCAAGGCGCTGGGCCTCAACCGGGCCGAGGCCTTGATCCGTTCGGGCTCTTATATCGAGACGCCGCCCTTGCCCTCCGGCCTCGGTCTCGAGGCGGCAGGCATTGTCCAAACGGTCGGCGAGGGCGTGCGCGGCTTCGCGCCAGGCGATGCCGTTAGCGTCGTTCCGCCATTGTCGATGGTACGCTGGCCCGCCTATGGTGAGCTCGCCACCTATCCTGCTGAACTTTTCGTCAAGCACCCGGCATCGCTGAGCTGGGAAGCGGCGGCAGCGATCTGGATGCAATATGTCACCGCTTACGGCGCGCTGATCGACATTGCCAAACTCCGCAGAGAGGACTTTGTCGTCATCACCGCCGCATCAAGCAGTGTCGGACTTGCCGCAATCCAGATTGCCAACATTGTGGGCGCGACCACGATCGCGGTCACGCGGACATCCGGCAAGCGGCAGGCCTTGCTCGAGTTCGGCGCAGTGCATGTCATTGCTTCGGCGGGGGAAGATCTGCAAGCCCGGCTGAAGGAAATCGCCGGCCCTGACGGCATAAGGGTTGTGTTCGACGCGGTTGGCGGACCATCATTCGATCCGTTGACCGCCGCAATGTCACGCGGCGGCATTCTCATCGAATATGGCGCGTTGAGCCCAGAGCCGACACCCTTCCCGCTGTTTACCGTGCTGAGCAAGAGCCTGACCCTGCGTGGTTACCTCATCCACGAGATCGTCAAGGATCCGGCACGGTTGGAGGCCGCCAAGACGTTCATCCTTGATGGGCTGGTGTCGGGTTCGCTCAAGCCAGTCATCGCCCGGACATTTCCGTTCGACCAGATCGTCGAGGCGCATCGCTTTCTGGAGTCGAACGAACAATTCGGCAAGATTGTCGTGACGGTCTGACCGATCGTCGGCCTCAGGCCCGAAGCGCACGTTCCGGGTCGGCTGGCCCGGCGCAATGTCGTGCCACGCGATGCCTGCGACCAGGTCAAAACGCTTCGGCATAGGGAAAGATCAATTCCCCGCACGCCAGCGAGTGAGGCGACCCGACGACCTGCCTCGATCCATCCTTGAACTGGTTGGCCTCAGGTCCGGTTATGCCCCGAAACTGAACCTGCAGGACGCGCGGATGCGCCCATTCCCCGTTCGTGCCGAATTTGATGTCGCCCATGACGGTGTGAAAGGTTGCGCTTCGCGCGAACGCCGCGAGGCTTGCGTCATCGAAGCCACCGGTGGCTTCGACGCCCTGGGCAACCACCTGCATCTGCGCATAAGCGAGCGGCGCTATGCAATGTCCCAAAAGGTCGACGCCGGCGCCGCTGCCTCGTGCCTGGTACGTATTCAGCAGTTCCTGAACCCCGGGGGACATCATCTTGGGAACCGGTGCCCAATATTCGTAGTTCACGAAGCCGTTCAATAGCGGGCCAAGCGTTGTTCTCACAGCTGTGTTCTGTGGACCGATCATGCCGGCGCCGACCATCTTCGGACGAAACGGGTGCGCATGAATGGCGCGCACGAGGCCGATCGAGTCATCAAGGTAGGAGCAGAGAAACAGCAGATCGCAACCGCTTTCGGCGACAGCGTCGATAACAGGCGCGAAATTCTCGGTCGTCAACGGGTAAGTTGCCTCGTGGACGATGCGGATGCCGTACTTATCGGCGTTTGCCTTCGCGCCGAGAATGGGAT
>NZ_JBBNAN010000462.1:0-6431 GCF_037994405.1 Phyllobacterium sp. | reverse complement strand
GGTGGTCTGGCGACTGGTATCTGACGCTGGGCGCGAAAGGCTTTGTCGCACCCCGTTACGAGGGCGCCAAGGATTTCCTTTTGAGCGCTGCTCCGGTCATTTCCCTCGGTCGCGCCGGCAATTCGGTTCGTTTCTCGTCACTCAATGACAACGCATCGTTGGGCTTCATCGATACGGGCGTTTTTCGCGCCGGTGTGACGGGCAAGCTGATCACAGGCCGTGATGACGGCGATTCCGACGACCTCAAGGGCCTGCACGATGTCGATTGGGGCGTTGAGCTTGGTGGTTTTGCCGAGTTCTATCCGACGGACAATATTCGCGGCCGTGTCGAAGTGCGTCGCGGTATCGGTGCTCATGACGGCGTTGTTGCCGACGTTGCCATCGATGCATTCCAGGATTTGACGCAGACCGTCCGAGTCTCTGCGGGTCCCCGCGCGACGTTTGCCACCAAGGATTACTTCAAGGAATATTATGGCGTGAATGCAAGCGAGTCGGCCGTTTCCGGTCTCGCACAATATTCGCCTGGCGGCGGTCTCAAATCACTTGCCATTGGTGGCCAGATCACATGGCAGACGACTGAGAAGATCACGACGAGCGCCTATGCAGAATACAGCCGCTTGATGGGCCCTGCGGCTGATTCCAGCCTGGTGAAAGAACGCGGCTCTGCCAATCAGGCCACTGTTGGCGTGCAGGCGACCTATCGTTTCGATTTCTCCCTGTAGCCAGGGCAGGGCGACCCCACGCGAAGTTTATTGCGGCTGCCCCTTTATTCTCGCAGGCGTCGTTGCTAAAAGCGCGGTCATGAAAACCGTTTGCTGGACTTGCATGCAGTCCATACCTATTCAAGCGATACGAATTACTGGCCCGGCCTTGCCGCGTTCCTGAAGCTTCGGCTTTGCGGTGCGGAAGGTCCGGGGCGGCGCTTCAGCGCTCTATTGTGATTTCTTCAAATCCCTGCCTGCTGCGATCACGCGCGGGCCATTATACAAGCTGGAAAAATGACCGACACGTCCACGACACTCGACTATTCAAAAACGCTCTATCTGCCGCAGACGGATTTCCCGATGCGCGCCGGCCTGCCTGCCAAGGAACCGGAATTCGTCAAGCGCTGGCAGGAGATGAACCTCTACAGGAAGTTGCGAGAGGACGCCAAGGAGCGCCCGCTTTACGTCCTGCATGACGGCCCGCCCTATGCCAATGGCAATATCCACATCGGCCATGCGCTGAACAAGATCCTCAAGGATGTCATCACCCGCTCATTCCAGATGCGCGGCTATAATTCCAACTACGTTCCGGGCTGGGATTGTCACGGCCTGCCGATCGAATGGAAGATTGAGGAGCAGTATCGCGCCAAGGGCAAGGACAAGGACGATGTGCCGATCAACGAATTCCGCAAGGAATGCCGCGAGTTCGCCACCAACTGGATCAAGATCCAGTCGGGCGAGTTCAAGCGGCTCGGTATCGAGGGCGATTTCGAGAACCCGTATACGACCATGGCCTTTCATGCAGAAAGCCGCATCGCCGGGGAACTGCTGAAATTCGCCATGTCCGGCCAGCTCTATCGCGGCTCGAAGCCGGTCATGTGGTCCGTGGTCGAGCGCACGGCACTGGCCGAAGCCGAGGTCGAATATCAGGATGTCGAGAGCGATATGATCTGGGTGAAGTTCCCGGTGGCGAAAGGGCCATCGGATCTATCGTCGGCTCATGTCGTCATCTGGACGACTACTCCTTGGACCATCCCAGGCAACCGTGCCGTCAGCTATTCGACGCGCGTTGCCTACGGTCTCTATGAGGTCGAGTCTGCGGAGAATGATTTTGGTCCGCGCCCGGGAGAAAAGCTGATCTTCGCTGACGCACTTGCCGAGGAATCCGCCGCGAGAGCCAAGCTGACCTTCAAGCGTATCCGAACTGTCTCGGCTGATGAGCTTGCGGCGATCACGCTTGCCCATCCGTTCGAAGGTTTTGGCGGCGGTTATGAATTCGCGGTGCCCATGATCGACGGCGATCATGTCACCGACGACGCAGGTACGGGTTTCGTGCATACAGCCCCGGGCCATGGCCGCGAGGACTTTGAGGCCTGGATGAACGCAGCTCGCGACCTCGAAGCACGCGGCATTTCGCCTGCAATCCCCTTTGCCGTTGACGACGCGGGCTATTACACCAAGGACGCGCCGGGTTTTGGACCGGATCGCGAAGGCGGGGCTGCACGTGTCATTGACGACAATGGCAGGAAGGGTGACGCCAACAAAGCCGTCACTGACGAGCTCATCGCCCGCAACGCCCTGTTTGCGCGTGGCCGTCTGAAGCATTCCTACCCGCATTCATGGCGCTCGAAGAAGCCGGTGATCTTCCGCAACACGCCGCAATGGTTCGTCTATATGGACAAGGATCTCGGCGATCAGACCACGCTGCGCTCCCGGGCGCTCGCCGCCATCGACGAGACTCGCTTCGTACCGGCTGGCGGTCAGAACCGCCTGCGTGCCATGATCGAGGATCGTCCGGATTGGGTCCTGTCGCGCCAGCGCGCCTGGGGCGTGCCGATCTGCGTCTTTGCCGATGGGAACGGCAATGTCCTGAAGGATGATGCCGTCAATGCCCGCATTCTTGAGGCTTTCGAACAGGAAGGCGCCGACGCCTGGTTTGCCGAAGGCGCGCGCGAGCGGTTTCTTGGCGAAAAGGCGAACGAGCCGTGGACGCAGGTTCGCGACATTCTCGATGTCTGGTTTGATTCGGGCTCCACACATGTGTTCACGCTGGAAGACCGGCCGGATCTGAAATGGCCAGCCGACGTCTATCTCGAGGGCTCGGATCAGCATCGCGGCTGGTTCCATTCCTCGTTGCTGGAAAGCTGCGGCACGCGTGGCCGTGCGCCTTACAATACCCTCGTCACCCATGGTTTCACCATGGACGAGGAAGGGCGCAAGATGTCGAAGTCGCTCGGCAATACGGTAACACCGCAGGATGTGATCAAGGATTCAGGCGCGGATATCCTGCGTCTCTGGGTCATGACGACGGATTACTGGGAAGACCAGCGCCTCGGCAAGAATATCATCCAGACCAACATCGACGCCTACCGCAAGCTTCGCAATACGATCCGCTGGATGCTCGGCACGCTTGCCCATGATGAGGGCGACGAGATTGCCTATGCCGACATGCCGGAGCTCGAAAGGCTGATGCTGCATCGCCTTGCCGAACTCGATGAACTGGTACAGTCGGGCTATGACGCGTTCGAGTTCAAGCGTATCACCCGCGCCTTGATCGATTTCATGAATGTCGAGCTCTCGGCGTTCTATTTCGATATCCGCAAGGACGCGCTCTATTGCGATGCGCCATCGAGCATCAGGCGCAAGGCCGCGCTGCAGGTCGTGCGCAGCCTCTTTGATCGCATCGTCACATGGCTGGCGCCGATGCTGCCATTCACGACCGAGGAAGCATGGCTTGATCTGCACAACGACGCCCTATCGGTGCATCTGGAACAGTTCCGCGATACGCCGAATGAGTGGAAGAACGATGAGCTCGCCGCAAAATGGCGCAAGGTGCGTGATGTGCGCCGTGTCGTCACCGGCGCGCTTGAGCTGGAGCGTGCCGACAAGCGCATCGGTTCGTCGCTCGAAGCCGCACCCGTCGTCTTCGTCACGGATCCGGAATTGCTTGCCGCGGTAAAGGATCTCGATATGGCGGAGATCTGCATCACGAGCGCAATCACGATCAAGGGAGAGGCCGCTCCTGCGGGTGCTTTCGTTACGGATGATGTCAAAGGTGTTGCGGTCGTACCCGAGCGCGCAACAGGCACGAAATGCGCCCGTTCATGGCGTTATACCCATGATGTCGGTTCGGATCCTGCTTATCCTGACGTTTCGGCACGTGACGCTGCCGCGCTTCACGAGCTTGCAAAGCTCGGAAAGCTTGCCGTGTAAACAATGAGATGCGGGTCACAATTTACCTGATCCGCATTATCCTTAACAAAAACTGTCGTTGACTTGCTTAATACGGTTCGCCTCATGTAAAAGGCTTGCCATTGAACTGCCTGATTTTAGGGGCAGGGCATGGATCAAGCAAATTTGATCAGCAGCGTGATCTGCTTAAGGCTCGGGTTGGAAGTGGCAAGTATGGATTTGAACGGACGCATTACGGTTCTCGGTGCATTGGTTGCGTCACTGGCGCTCGGTGGCTGCGTATCATCGCCAACCTATGGTACGGACAAGACCGCAGGCAGTCAGCTGCTGGACGATGTTTCGAACATGGCTGCGCTTGGGCCGAAAAAGAAAAACCAGATTGCCTACAATCCCCGTCCGGAGCTGGTTCGTCCCGTTGAAGGCAAACCTCTGCAATTGCCGGCGCCGCAAACGGCTGCGGAGACGGCGAACAATGCAAACTGGCCTGAATCGCCTGAAGCGCGCCGTAAACGGATTCGTGATACTGCAACGGCCAATCAGAACAATCCAAATTTCGTACCGGAAGTCGCAGGCGACATGCCTCTTGCCAAACAGGATACTGGCAAGCCGGCATATGGCTTCTTCAATGACAAGGTTCCCGCCAATGATGGTAACAAGTCCGATGCGGGAGCGGATTTCCGCGCGCGCAAACTTGCTTCCACTGCTGGATCACCGACGACCCGCCGCTATTTGAGCGAACCGCCGCTTGAATATCGTCAGCCGGCCGCTACGGCTTCCGCCAATGAGCTGGGCGAGGACGAGGCTAAGAAAGAGCGCGAGCGCAAGGCCGCTGCCCGCAAGGACAAGGGCTTCAGCTGGCGGAACCTTATTCCTTGGGAATGATGCGGTAGATCAACGTTCACTCACGACCGCATGTACAGTCATGCGCCGCTAAGGCGGATGAGAACGCATATCTGACATACCACCAGTCAAGGGATCTCCGAACTGGCTTGTTCCTTCGGTTTGAGTCGATGCGACGCTCCGGGGTACGGCCGCGTGGCGCCATGCCTATGGGGATACAACATCATCCTTGCAGCCGGCTTTTGCGGGAACCGGGACCTTCGAGATTGCCGGGCTGCCAGTTGCGCGCGGGCTCTGCGCTGTTGGAAGCGGGATTTGACGTTGATGTGGCGTCCAGTACCACAATTGCCCTTTCTTATCAGGGACTGATCGCAGGCAAAATCCAGGATCACGGGTTCAGGGCTAACCTCGAAGTAAAATTCTAATCCGTTTCAAATACGCAGACAGCAGCCGGACACGCAGACCTGTGTCCGGCTTATTGTTTTTGAAAAGCATCATTTAAGTACAACCAAAGACAATTAAATACAACAGCTCTGCAAGGATGTTGTAGTAGGCATAGTACTATAGTAGTATGCCTCTTGCTCAAGTCTATCGGGGAACTGTCTTGGTAGGTAGGCTCTGTTTGTGGTGCCGTGCTGTGAAGCTCGGAGCAAAATTCGCCATGACGGCCGATTTTGGCGCGGTATCCATTCCGATGACGCTATCGCGGTCGGATAAAATCGATAAAGATATTTGGAAAAAATACCTGCGGCAAACCTTCTCCGCGCTGGCCCTTATGGCGGCTATCGCAGAGCCCTTGCGCAACAGATTGTCGGCAGTGGCGACGTCTCATCCCGTACCAAGCCGGTGATAACCAATCCTCCCAGCCCCTTTGATGCGGGAAATTCCATAACTATTGGCGAAGCCGCGCAAGGCACGTTGACCATCAGCAATGGCGGCAACGAATTTCTTGGAAGTGAAAACCCCATCGGCGGCAACAAGACTTCATTCATTGCCGCAGAGTTTGACAGTGCCGCAGACTCGATTGACCGCAGACTATAGTGGCGGGACGGCTCAAATCTTCGGCGAAATCGGCTACAATATTCCATATCAAAGCGTCGCTCTTGAGCCATTCGCCAATCTCGCCTATGCCAATCTGCATCTCGACGGCTTTACCGAAACAGGCGGTTCGGCGGCGCTTGCCAGCACTTCATCGTACACGGATGTGACATCCAGCGCAGATGGACTTCGTGCCTCGCCGCCGCTGTCATTTGGCTCCGCAGACGTAACGCTGCGCGGCATGGCGGGCTGGCGTCATGCGTATGGCGACGTCAGGCCGTTGTTGCATTTCGCATTTACCGGAACGGATACTTTTGAAATTTCTGCACTGCCGATCGCCCGACGCCGCGCTGCTGGAAGCACGGCTCGATGTCGGCCTGACCCGGGCGGCCACCTTCGAGCTCTCGTATCAAGGGCAGATCGCCAGCGAAGTTCAGGATCATGGCTTTAGAGCGGATTTGACGGTCCGCTTCTGAATCGCCCTCAACTATGCCAGGTTCAAAAAAAATTGGAGCGGACGGATGCCTCGGCCCGTTGTTTTCGCTTATAAGGAATGTGCGCCGCATCCTTCCCGCCAATCGAGGACCGCAACAATTGTTCATCCTGCGATTTCTTGGACTGATTCTGCTTGTCCTGCTGACGCTGTTTGGCTTTTTG
>NZ_JBBNAN010000461.1:0-11920 GCF_037994405.1 Phyllobacterium sp. | reverse complement strand
CGCTGGGGCTGGTCGCGCTGATCTTGATGCGGTGATGCAGCGCACCTTACCCTCCCCCTTGTGGGGAGGGTCGGACCAAAAGTCCGGGGAGGGGGCGTTCTTGCAGCGCTAAAACGATGCCGCAACGCAAGATTGAGTATTTCGAAAGACCCCTCCCTGCAGCTACGCAGCCTCCCTCCCCACAAGGGGGAGGGTAAGAACGGAGAAGGTACCTCAGACAGGCGTTTGGCTGGAATATTGGCCGTGAACGCGGAAGCGCCAGAGATAGGTCGGTAGGATTGTTTCGATGGTCTGCGGACGGATGCCGAGACCCTCGAGCGTGCGGTTCTCAGCTTTGGCGGCTTCGGAAACGACATTATCCTTTTGCAGCAGTATGACCTGGTCCTTTGTCAGGAGCGGCTTCGGCAGATAGCCAAGTATGGTCGCCTGAATTTTCGCGACCCAGAACGGGATCGATACGAACAGCCGCTTGCGGCCTATAATGCGCAGCATCGTTTCCAGGCATTGCTTGAACGTCAGCACTTCGCCGCCGCCGAGTTCATAAGTTTCACCGGGCTTTAATGCGCCATCGACGGAGCGTGCGATGACTTCGGCGACATCGCCAACATAGACCGGCTGGAATTTGGTCGTTCCGCCACCGATCAGCGGCAGAAAGGGCGACATGCGGGCCATACCCGCAAATTTGTTGAAGAAATTATCCTCGGGGCCGAAAACGATCGACGGGCGAATAATGACGGCATCAGGCAGAATTTTGCGCACGGCGACCTCCGCGCGTCCTTTCGTGCTGGCGTAGGCGGAATGGGAGTGCGGATCGGCGCCGAGAGCCGACATATGGGTTAACGGCACACCGGCCGCGCGGGCGGCTTCGGCGACGGCGCGAGCACCGAAATCATGCACAGCGCTGAATTTCTGCTTGCCGCTTTCGAAGAGCAGGCCAACGAGGTTGATGACGTGGTCGGAACCGGCGACGGCGCGATCCACCGAGGCGCGATAGCGTAGATTCGCTTGAACGGCCTGGATCTGGCCGACGCCGCCCAGCGGTTGCAGATGGAAGGCGAGGTCCGGACGGCGCACGGCAACGCGAATGCGGTAACCGCGCTTGGCCAACGCACGAACGACGTGACGACCGATAAAGCCTGAGCCTCCGAAGACGGTGACGAGTTTCGGCTTTGTGATTGTCATCGAGCTCTCCTATGGACTGCACCGGCGTACCTTTGCGCGTTCAACTGAACGAGCCGCGCAACAGATGCTGTTTAGAGCAAGATGTAGTCATATGGAAGCGTTCTACAGGATTGTTGGGGTCCATACCTCGCGGCGCGTTGCCGCGCTATGGGGGTACCAGTCGCAGGCCGCCGAATAATCGGCAAGCACCCGGTCGATTGCAGAGATCAGTATGGTCTCCGGATCGTAGCTTGCCCCTGTATCGGTGCCCAATGACGGAAGAAATTGCCGCAACAATGTTTCCGGAATTTCTGTTCCCCTGAGCGTATTGATCAATCTGTCGACGGAGGCGATCGCATCCGGCTCGGTCCAGTAGTAACGGATGCGGTCGCTGTAGCTGTAATGCCGCTGCACATGGAGAGCGGTATCCGTGCCATGATAATGCGACGCCCAATGAGCTGGCTTTTCCAGCATCAGCTTTTCCATGGCGCGGGCAAGTGAGCGATCACCGTAATCCGGCAAGAGCTCCGAGGCGATGAGATCAAGCCCGTAAAGCGCTTCGCGCAAGGCAAAGGTGAGGCCGGGACCGACTTTCAGAATCGGAAAGCCATCGCGTACGAGTGCCGACAGCGAGCCTCTGGTCTGGTAATCTGTGGAATGGGCCTCAAAGACGAATTGCGGCTCGTCCGCCAGCACCTCTGTCAGGTTCGCCGCACGGTCAGGCCGGTATTCGATGACATTCTCATTGCCGAACTCGACTCCTGGCTGGACGACGAGGCCAATGACCCGGTCGAAGGCCTGCTGCAGCCCTTCGCGCGCAAAGCGCTCGCGATGGATGACTATGGTCTTGCGCGCGGCCGCGGGATCGGTCGGCGTGACTTCCGTGAGTTCATGGTCGGCACCGCCCGGCACAGGTACTTCGGTACCAATAACATAATGCGGCAAGGCAAAGCCGCTGGTCGCTGCTGCGTTTTCCGCCGCCTTGGCCAGGCGCGCGGCGCGCTGGGCCGTGACCTCGTCATCGAGCGCCGCTGGTTCGCCGGCGCAACCCATGCTCGCATCAAGATGGATTTTGGTGAAACCGGCTTTCACATAGTCGGCGACCATGGTCTCGGCGTTGCCAAGGGCTTCCTCGGCTGCGAGCTTGCGCCAGGGAATTGGCCCGACATGGTCTCCGCCGAAGATCAACCGGCTGCGATCAAAGCCCTCCTCGCGGGCGATCGCCTGCACAAAAGCGACAAAGTCGGCCGGCGTCATGCCCGTATAGCCGCCAAACTGGTTGACCTGATTGCACGTCGCCTCGATCAGCACGATCTGATTGAAAGCGCGGCCGCGACGCAAAGCTGCCCGCACGACCAGCGGATGCGCGGAACAGACGGAAGTGATGCCGGCATTGATCCCGTTGCGGTGCGCATTGGCGAGGTCTGAAAGGAAAGAAAACATGCTTAATTCCTTGGCGTCGCCGCGATGAATCGGTCGAGTTCGGCAAAGGTGGAGGTGCCCTCCATCGGCCCCTGCCGGGTGACGTTGCGGGCGCCGGCGGCATTGGCATAGTCGAGGGATTTTTCGTCAGACAGTCCGAGGCGGCGGCAGGTAAGATAGGTCGCACCGAAACAGTCGCCAGCGCCGGTTGGATCGACTTCCTCGACGATGAAAGCCGGGCGGTGCAGCGAGCCCGCGGCGGTGTAGAGGGTCGAACCTTCCTTTCCGCGTTTCACAACGATCCCGCAAATGCCCGACTTGAGAAGCTCTTCGATTGCCTTTGCTTCGGATTCGTCCGGGCAGGCAATGAACAGTTCGTCGCCCGACGGCAGCAGCAGATCGGTCGCGGCGAGAAGGGTGGAGAATTGTTGCCGCGTTGCCTCGCCGCCTGCCAGCTCCTTGCGGATATTGGGATCAAGCGACAGGGTGCCGCCGCGGGATTTGATGTCGTCCAGCGCATGTTGGATGATCGGCCAGGCAGCCGGCATGGAGAGCGCCGAACCCATGACGTGGAGATGTCCGGCGCGGGCGATCAGAGCTTTTGCGGCCTCATTGAGTTGAAGCTGGCCAGCAGCGCTACGGGCGATGTTATAGACGAAATCGCGTCCGCCCGTTGCCGCATAGCGTACAAAGGCGCTGCCGGTCGGAGTGTCCGGGATGATGGCAATGGCAGACACATCCACGCCGTCGCCGCGCAGCCTCTCGATATTCAAATGACCAAAATCGTCGTCGCCGACACTGGCAATGATGCCTGCACCGGCACCAAGCTTTGCCACTTGATCGATAAAGATAGCCGGCGCACCACTGGCGAAGGGACCAATCAGCGGTTGTGCTTCGCGAAAGCCGCTTCCCACCGTCGTCGCCATGATCTCCACAAGGATTTCACCGACGGTAATGGTCGGCCCGCGCTGTTGCGGGGATAGAAACGAGGAATTCGAACCATGCGTCATCGGGGATGCCTGTGTGAGGTCACGCCCTCATCATTGCGGTCAAGGGCGAACTATCCCGATCTGATAAGCATTATTTTTAACATGTCAATATAAAAAACTTTACGCGCGATAAGTTTCATAGAGCGCTCAAGCGGACATGCGCAACTTGATCTCAGCGTTCAGCAGAATGCGTGAATTCCCTGGCAGCTCGGTTTTCGAATCCGGCGTTTCACCCAGCTTGTCGAACAGCAGCTCGATCGCCAGGCGGCCAATCTCGTTATAATTCTGTGCCACTGTCGTCAGCGGCGGGCACATATAGCGCGACAGCGGCTGGTCGTCGTGACCCGCGACGCGCAGATCGCAACCCTCGCCCCGTCCGACTTTCAGACCCGCCTGGTAAGCGGCGGCCAAGACCCCGAAGGCGAGACGGTCATTGGCGCAAAGCACGGTCTTGGTCGGGAAGCCGCCTTCCCTCAGGATTTGTGCCGTTGCATCAAAGGCGAATTTCTCGAATTCCCAATTGGCATGGGCCTCCGGCACAAGGAAGCGTGGCTCCAGATCAAGATTTTGCATGGCTTCGCGATAGGCCTCACGGCGCTCGAGCGCGTTGCTGTTGACTGGCGTCATGCCGAAATAACAGGGCTCGTCACCGGAACGCGTCAGATAATCGACAATCAGTTTGAAGCTTTGTTTGTTGTTGGTGCCGACGAATGGCGACGTCGCATCAAGGGGGGAATCGACATAAATGACAGGAATGGACTCGCCGAGCTTGGCAAGTTTGTCGTGCAGCGACTGAACGCCGAGTGGCGCAATAATGGCGCCGGCAATATTCATGGACTTGAATGTTTCGAGCGCGCGCTCCTCAAGTTCCGGCTTGCCATCGGAACTCAGCACAAACGCAAGATAACCTGCCTGCTCGGCAATACCTTCGATGCGCCGCGTCAGCGCCATGTAAAACGGGTCGGTCGAATTCGGGACGATGAGCCCGAGAATATTGGTGCGGCGACGATTGAGGTTGACAGCGAAGATATTGGGGCGAAAGCCTGACTGCTTGACCGCCGCCTCGATGATTTCGCGAGTCGTCTTGCGCACCGAATTGGGATCGTTGAAATATTTCGATACCGTCGGACGCGACAGACCAACGAAAGCGGAGAAATCTTCCATCGTCTTGATCGGTTTTTTCACCGCATGCATTCCCTTTTCACGAGCGCTTTGCAAACATCAGAAATAGCCGTCGTGCCGCTGATGAAGTTGCCAAAGCGCGATCTGTAATCATTGCTGAAAAACGCAGCGGCGCAATACATCTCCTGATTGATATACGCCACATTGAGTGGTTGAAAATTTGCAGAGTGACTCACATGCGTCAAGATCTTAATTAGTCCGGATAAATTATGATAAGTCATTGGTGGTGGAAGAAAGCTTGCGGAGCGGAAATCACATAGGTCCTTTTGTTTAGCAGTATGTTCAACGCACGCACGGCCCTATTGAACGATTGAACGCCGCCGTCGAAACGCTTCATTGCATTTGTCAGAATCCGCGCGTGCCAAATTTTCACCAGCATAAGTCGCTTTTCCCTGCATCCGGACACAAGTTTACGCGCGTAAAGTTGTGCGAACCTTAATTATCGGGTCGCGGATGGGGCCAAGGGCAGATTTCAGCGGATTGAACGGACCGGGAATTGCACCGCAGGCATACTTCAGTAGCATGAACGTCCTGATTGCAGCCGTGCGGCAACAACGATGAGGAGTATGCAATGGAAGGCGTTATTCCGAATCCCGAGGTATTCACCCATGTCCGCGTGATTATCGGCATCATTCTGGGCCTCAGCGTTTCGCGGCTTCTCACTGGCGTTGCCCGCATCATCCAGCACCCGCAGCGCAAGAATATCTATGCCGTGCACCTTGGCTGGGTCCTGTTTGCCTTCCTGACCGTCGTGCATTTCTGGTGGTTCGAATTCTATTTGCATCAGCTGGTCCTGTGGAAATTCGAAGCCTATCTCTTCGTCATTTTCTTCGCGAGCTTGCATTTTCTCGCCTGCAGCCTGCTCTTTCCCGACAGTATGGAAGGTTATTCGGGCTATGAGGATTACTTCATGTCGCGAAGAGCCTGGTTCTTCGGCAATGTCATATCGATCTTCATTTTCGATTTTCTCGACACGGCAATGAAGGG
Source organism: Phyllobacterium sp. (assembly GCF_037994405.1). Classification (GTDB taxonomy): domain Bacteria; phylum Pseudomonadota; class Alphaproteobacteria; order Rhizobiales; family Rhizobiaceae; genus Phyllobacterium. The sequence continues at coordinate 6,179 of NZ_JBBNAN010000461.1, read as the reverse complement.
CAAGGAGCATTTCCGCTCGCTCGGAGCCGAATATCCCTTGCGCAATCTGTTTCTGATCGCGCTTTGCGGATTGGGGATCTACTTTCGCCGGCCAAAGACACAGCTCGTCCTCGTTGGCCTCGCGCTGATCACCCAGATCGCGTTCATACTCATCCAGTTCGATACGATCTGAGAGACCTCAAAAAGATCTCTAAAGAAAAAACCCGCCGGCTCGCACCGGCGGGTTTCGTTTGTTCGAAAAAGAAAAGACTTAGTTCTTTTCCTGCTTCTTCAGAGCGGCACCGAGGATGTCGCCGAGCGAAGCGCCCGAGTCGGTCGAACCGTACTGCGCAACAGCTTCCTTCTCTTCGGCGATTTCCAGCGCCTTGATCGAGACCTGCAGCTTGCGGGTCTTCTTGTCGAAGGCGATGACACGCGCGTCAACCTTCTGACCGACCGTGAAGCGTTCCGGACGCTGTTCGTCGCGATCACGGGACAGATCAGCGCGGCGGATGAAGGTGTCGAGGTCGTGATCGACCAGGCGCACTTCGAGACCGCCATCAGTGATGGCCGTGACTTCAACGGTAACAACGGCGTTCTTGCGCAGTTCACCCGAAGTAGCTGCTTCGCCGACCTTGTCGCCGGTCAGCTGCTTGATGCCGAGCGAGATGCGTTCCTTCTCGACGTCAACATCGAGAACCTGCGCCTTCACGACGTCACCCTTGTTGTACTCTTCAATGACCTGTTCGCCCGGACGGTTCCAGTCGAGGTCGGAGAGGTGAACCATGCCGTCCACATCGCCATCGAGGCCAATGAACAGGCCGAATTCGGTCTTGTTCTTGACTTCGCCTTCGACGATCGTGCCGACAGGGAAGCGGTCTGCAAAAGTCGTCCATGGGTTGTCGAGGGTCTGCTTGAGGCCGAGGGAGATGCGGCGCTTGACCGGATCCACTTCGAGAACAACGACTTCGACTTCCTGCGTGGTCGATAGCAGCTTGCCCGGATGCACGTTCTTCTTTGTCCAGGACATTTCGGAAACGTGGATGAGGCCTTCGATGCCTGGCTCGATTTCGACGAATGCACCGTAGTCGGTGATGTTCGTAACGGTACCGGTGATCTTTTTGCCGATTGGGTACTTCGCACCGATACCATCCCACGGATCACTTTCGAGCTGCTTCATGCCGAGCGAAATACGATGTGTTTCCTGGTTGATACGGATGATCTGAACCTTGACCGTCTGGCCGATGGACAGGATCTCCGACGGATGGTTGACACGGCGCCATGCCATGTCGGTCACGTGCAGAAGACCATCGATACCGCCGAGATCAACGAACGCACCGTAATCGGTGATGTTCTTGACGACGCCTTCAACGACCTGACCCTCTTCGAGGTTCTGGACGATTTCAGAGCGCTGTTCAGCACGGCTCTCTTCAAGAACGGTACGGCGCGAAACAACGATGTTGCCGCGACGCTTGTCCATCTTGAGGATTTCGAAAGGCTGCGGATTGTGCATCAGCGGGGTTACGTCGCGGATCGGACGGATGTCGACCTGCGAGCGCGGCAGGAAGGCTACGGCGCCGTCGAGATCGACGGTGAAACCACCCTTGACCTGATTGAAGATGACACCGTCGACGCGTTCGCCGCGGTTGAACTTCTCTTCAAGACGGACCCAGCTCTCTTCGCGGCGTGCTTTTTCACGCGACAGAACGGCTTCGCCGAGGGCGTTTTCGATACGCTCGACATAAACTTCGACGAGATCGCCTGGCTTGAGCGAACCGTCCTTGGCTTTCGCGCCGAATTCCTTCAGCGGAACGCGGCCTTCAACCTTGAGGCCGGCGTCGATGATCGCCATGTCTTTTTCGATGGCGACGATACGGCCCTTGACGACATAACCTTCAGCAAGGTCATTGGTGGCAAAGGACTCGGCGAGAAGAGCTTCGAAATCTTCGCGCGTTGGATTGGCTTGAGACATAAATACTCCTGGAGTGTCCGGAAAACTCGTCGGACACAGCACCGGTGGTTCGTGTTTCGGATCATCTGCATGCCAACCCGCCCCTTTGAAGGGCAATCCGGTGCGTGGGCTGACGGCAGACGGTATTTGCTGCTAGTCTAATGCGTGCTCTTCGCCAATGCCTGATCAATCAGAACTTTGGCATTAAGAAACGCGGTCTCTATATCCATTTCCGTCGTATCTAGCAAGTGCGCGTCGTCGGCGGGCTTTAGTGGCGAGTCGGTGCGGCCCATATCGCGCGCATCGCGCCGCGTGAGATCCTCCAGAATCTCCTCATAACTGCCGCTGCCGCCATTGGATTTGATTTCATCATAACGGCGCTTTGCACGCGCTTCAGCTGAGGCGGTGATATAGAGTTTGACCGGCGCATCGGGGCAGACGATCGTACCTATGTCACGGCCATCAAGAACGGCGCCCGGCGGGCGCATGGCAAAGGTCTGTTGCGCGGCAACAAGCGCCCGGCGCACGGCGGGGATGACGGCGACTTTCGAGGCTCCTTCACCAATGTCATGAGCGGACAGCACGCTGCGATCGAGCTTCGACAAATCGACTGCCCGGGCGGCCTTCTCGGCCAGAAACTCATCATCGAGCGGCATATTCTGGTCCATGAGTGTCTTGGCTACTGCGCGATAGGTCAGGCCCGTATCGAGATGATGGTAGCCATAGGCTTCGGCAATGCGGCGAGCCAGCGTGCCCTTGCCGGAGGCAGCGGGACCGTCGATCGCAATGGTGAAATGGGTCTGTGGCGTCGGCAGGTCCTTTTCCTCCTTGTCGAAAAACCATTGGCCGAGCGCGAAAATCAGATAGGCGGCAGCCAGGACGAGGGTAATGATCGGCGTGATGCCGATGGTCACGAAGGCGAAACCACCGGCCGTCGAAAGCGTCGATTCGAGCCAGCCGGGCATGGCCGCGGCGAAGTTCTGCAGCAGGGCATCGATGGCAAAGATCAGCACGAACTGGAAGACGAACAGCCAGAACAGGAGCGCAAACAGACCGAAACGGACGCGCAGTCCGATACGTTCGATGGCATAGGGTATGGCAACGATGACAAATGAAGTCAGCAGGAAAAACATCTAGCTCCGCGTCCTCTTGCCCATGAAAAAGCCTATAGCATATCCGGCAATCGAACCAAACGCCGGCGGCAGCAGCAGAAACTGATAGGGCATCCATTCGCTGGCGCCCACAGCTTCGACGCTCGATGCACCGGAATTTGCACTGCCAGAGACATTCCACGCATAGAGGAAGATGAGCAGCAAAGGAAGCAGCACGCGAGATATCGTGCTGAGCGCACCGGGCCATGGCCTTGGCGCCTTGCTCGCCAAGGTGCCGTTATAGGCGCTGCGTCCGGCCCAGACGATGAACGGCACGCTGGACATCGTATAGAGGAAATATACGGTGAGAACGGAAAGCAGCGCGCTCATAGCAGAGTTCTGGTCTTAGAGCGGAGAACATGCGGACCCGGCTTCAGAAATCTCCGCGCCCATCCCCGTCATCATGTCCATGAATTCCGGGAAGCTGGTGGCGATCATGGTCGAATCGTCGACGCTGACAGGCTTTTCTGCAGCAAGACCCATGATCAGGAAGCTCATGGCAATGCGGTGATCGAGATGGGTCTCGACGGTGCCGCCGCCAATGCCCTTGCCGTCCGGACGGCCGCGGACGCTCAATGTCTCAGGGCTCTCTGTGCAGTCGACACCATTGGCCTTGAGGCCGTTGGCGACCGCGGAGAGCCGGTCGGATTCCTTGACGCGCAGTTCTTCAAGGCCGTTCATCACCGTCTCGCCGGTAGCAAAGCAGGCAGCGACGGCCAGCACCGGATATTCGTCGATCATCGAGGGTGCGCGTTCGGCAGGCACATTGACGCCCTTGAGCTCGGAGGCACGCACGCGAAGGTCGGCGACATCCTCGCCGCCGGCAAGGCGGGCATTGAGGATCTCGATGCTGGCGCCCATTTCCTGCAATGTGAGGATCAGGCCCGTGCGGGTCGGATTCATCAGCACATTGCGGATGGTGATATCGGAACCCGGCACCAGCAGCGCCGCGACCAGCGGAAAGGCGGTGGAGGAGGGGTCACCCGGCACGTCGATTGTCTGGCCGGTTAGCCTGCCCTGGCCCTCGATGCGGATGTGGCGGACATTATCCTTGTCGGTCTCGACGGAAAGATTGGCGCCGAAGCCCTGCAGCATCTTTTCCGTGTGATCGCGAGTCATCACCGGTTCGATCACCGTGGTAATGCCGGGTGTGTTGAGACCGGCGAGCAATACGGCGGACTTGACCTGCGCCGAGGCCATCGGCACGCGGTAGGTAATGGGTGCGGCGACTTTCGGCCCGCGCAGGGTCAGTGGCAGGCGGTCGCCCTCGGCGGCGGTGACCTGGACACCCATTTCACGCAGCGGGTTGAGCACACGGCCCATCGGGCGCCGCGACAGCGAGGCATCGCCGATGAAGGTGGTTTCCATGGCATAGGTGCCCACAAGCCCCATTGTCAGGCGCGCGCCGGTGCCTGCATTGCCGAAATCGAGCGGCGCTTCCGGCGCAAGCAGGCAGCCATTGCCGGTGCCCTGGATGATCCAGACATCGCCGTCCTTGGTGATCTTTGCGCCCATGGCCTGCATGGCACGGCCGGTATTGATGACATCCTCGCCTTCGAGGAGACCGGTGATGCGCGTCTCGCCTGAGGCCAAACCGCCAAACATGAAGGAGCGATGCGAAATCGATTTGTCGCCGGGAATGCGGATATCGCCGGAGAGAGCCTTGGAGCGGCGGGCAGTGGCGGGTTTTGGCAGCGCGGAGTGGGACATGGGTAAGGTCAATCGCCTTAAAAAGCTGTGGTGGGGATGCGGTGCACCTCGTAACACAGCTTGCCGGTGCGGTCATCTTGCAAATGCAAGCTTTTTCGCTTTGACAAATGCGCTGAATTGCGTTTATGGGACCTCAAATCCATTTTATGAGTGCTTGCATAAACGGCTGGTCGATGACAGACCTGACTATTGAGCCGAATACAGGCGTAGCCAAAAGACGAGGCAAAACGTGGCAAATCCAAAACTTGGCACCAAGCGAGTTGACCCGGAAACCGGGCAGAAATTCTACGATCTGAACCGCGATCCGATCGTTTCGCCCTATACGGGCAAGAGCTATCCGCTCAGCTACTTCGATTCCACCGCCGCATCGGCGCGTGAGGAAGAAGAAGAGGTCGAGACGGAAGAGCTGGATGTTGCGCTCGAAAAGCCGGAATTCGTTGCGCTCGAGGACGCCGATGCGGACAGCGACAGCGACGTGCCGGATATCGGCGACGACGATGTCGAGGTTGATGACGCCGACGACGACGACACCTTCCTTGCAACGGACGAAGAAGACGAAGACGACGACGTCACCGATATTCTCGGCGGCGGCATCGGCGACGACGACGAGAATTAAGCCCGTAACGTGCATGATCCTCGGGTCATGGGCGGAATAATCCTGTTCGCTGAAAATAACCGGCCAACAGGACTTGATCTTCACGGCGGCGGGAGATATGAACCCGCCCGAACAAGGTTCCAGACCTTGTCAGACAGTTTGCCGGTTTACCCGGCTCAGGCCTTCACGGCCGATGGAATGGGGCCATAGCTCAGCTGGGAGAGCGCTTGCATGGCATGCAAGAGGTCAGCGGTTCGATCCCGCTTGGCTCCACCATAACCTTATCAATCACTTACAGAATCGCGTCTCCCTTTGAATCTCCAACCTGATGTCGAGAGACGGGCAGCTGGCGAAACACAGGGGAAACGCCAGGCGACCGGAGTGCCTACCTGCGGGTGCGTTCCCATCTATCTAAATCACGTTCCCGCCAAAACGGGTGCAAGCTGAGGTAAAATGCTGGAGGGAACTTTTTGGCTTTGTCCTGCCGCCAGCGATAAAACGTCATCCTGGAGATATTCCCGTAACGTGCTCTTACCTGCTTTGCCGATGGATACAACGTGGTCCTTCATCATCGACTCAAGCTTGATGGAGTGGAACTACGGCGAATACGAGGGGCTAACGCCCCAGCAAATCCAGGCAAAGCGACCAAACTGGTTGATATTTCGGGATGGATGCCCGGGCGGCGAGACGCCGAGGCAGGTGGCTACTCGTGTGGATCAAGTTGTGGCCCGGGCGCGGGCTGCGGACGGGGACGTTGCCCTATTCGCGCATGGGCACGTGCTGCGCGTGCTTG
>NZ_JBBNAN010000460.1:0-2841 GCF_037994405.1 Phyllobacterium sp. | reverse complement strand
GCATAGGCAATCACGATCAATACCACGATCACGGCTACGCCGTACCAGAGGCGCCTGTCCTTGAGATCCATCATTACCTCCTGTTATCCTGCTAAGTGTTGGCCAATGGGCGAATTCTTTGAGTCTTTGGCCGTCATTTCCCAGATCAGCGACCCATTTGCCCACTGATCGGCACAGAGTAGGCTGGATGAGGGTCCTTGAGAAGCGCGCAGACATTGCCGGGCGGAAGCGACACGCATGACCGAGCCGCTTCCGCCTCAGGCGGGCGGTTTCGTCCCACAATAGGACTGCAATTCGAAAAATTCGCCGGAAGCCGCTCTCCTGGGTAGGAGTTGTGACTGAGCCACCAGGAATTCTTCGGTTCCAATGGGAGAGCATAAGACACTGTGGGGCTGTGCCCGCGCGAGCAGTCTTATCCCCAGCGTATTGCCGACCTGTTCAGAGAACCTCCGCACTAAACCGCCCCACAGAACTTTATGCTCTCCTAATTGGCGCAGCCGGAATAAAGTTGTACCATGTTGGGCAAAGCTGCCGCCTGGAGGTTTTTCATGTACCGCCTCGTCCGCTTCGTCACTCTCGTCGCCGCCAGCCTTATCGCACTTTCGGCTGTCTCCGAGGAACGTCAGGTTTACGACCTCCCGCAGGGTGCGCACCCCCACGACGTCGCGCCCGCGCCTAACGGCGATGTTTGGTATACCGCCCAGCATCAGGGAGCGCTCGGCATCCTTGATCCCGACACGGGTAAGGTTCGCCAGGTCCCGCTTGGCGAAGGCTCCAGGCCGCATGGCATCATCCGGGGTCCGGATGGCGCGGCGTGGATCACCGACGGCGGGCTCAACGCCATTGTGCGTTTCGACCCGAACACCGAGAAGACAACGGTCTGGACGCTTCCTGAGGACACCGGCTACGCCAATCTCAATACCGCGGCCTTCGATGGAAGCGGCATCCTATGGTTCACCGGGCAGAGCGGGATATACGGAAGACTCGATCCCGCGACGGGCGACTTGCGGATTTTGCAGGCTCCCGAGGGCCGCGGTCCCTACGGCATTACCGCAACCCCAAACGGAGACGTCTATTTCGTGTCGCTGGCCGGCAGCTATCTCGCAAGAATCGACCACAAAAGCGGTGAAGCACAGTTGATCGAGCCCCCAACCAGGAACCAGGGTGCGCGCCGCGTCTGGTCGGACAGCCAGGGACGGCTCTGGATTTCGGAATGGAACTCGGGACAGGTGTCGATGTATGATCCGCGTGCGAAGAGCTGGGATGCTTGGCGGGTGCCCGGCGACGATCCACGCGTCTATGCGGTCTATGTGGACGGGCGTGACATTGTCTGGCTCTCCGATTTCGGGGGGAATGCCATCCACGCCTTCGATCCGGAGACAGAGAAGTTCACCACGTATCCGAAGTCGACGGAAGGAGCGAATGTCCGCCAGATAAACGGCCGGGACAGAGAGGTTTGGCTGCCTGAATCGGGTGCTGACCGATTGGTGGTAATCCGCACCGACGCGGCTGGATGAGGCTCGCGATAACGGCGACGGCGTTCGTACTGTCGGCCGCCCCATCCTTGATCGGAATCGAGTTACATTCGTGCACGGGCGAGGGGAACGCGCCGTGTGAACACATTTCCAAGTGTCATCATCCGTCCGTCATGACAGGGACGTTCCGATCGCGAATTCGAGCGCAATGAACGGAGTGGAGATCGAATTTGTGCAGAGTGGAGAGAGTTGTCGAGCGAGCGGACAATAGGCGACGCGCAAAATCTCGTAGCACGGGGCATCGAGTAACGCAAAAAAGGATAATCGATGAGTCGGATAATTACTGCCTTGGTTTTGATGGTACTGTCCGGTTGTACGTCCGCTGGCAAGGTTACCCCGCTGATCCTTTGTGATCGACCCAGTGACAGCAACTCTCGGGTATTCACTAATTGCACGCCAAGGGTTGATGACCGGGTGTGACCGGCCAGTCGAACTAAACAGCCGATGTCGCACCAATGTCGGCCAGAGAAACACGGTCAGGCGTAAGATGGTTGTTGACCGCTGGTATGAAGCTCGCCATCGGTTGCGGGCACCTCCGACTTCTGCGGCGCAACCGCGCCAGAGATATGAAGCGCAATGAGGACAAGAGTTCAATAGCAAATGCGCCCCCGACCGGTAAATCCAATGGCTGCTGCCGAGGCGCTATTCAAGCAAGTTAAACGGCCTGCGGCGATGTCACTTTGTTTGAAGGACGGACGCGCCAAGGCCGGTGCTGACGGTCTCAGACGATCTGGCCACTGACAGCTTTCCACTGAGCCATGGCTTGCAGTCTGTGATTGCTAATTTGGTTGGCAGAAGGTTTTGAGTGATCTGGAACGAAGAGATTGCGGAGGGCGGAGAACAGCGAAACGGGCTCTGTCACATTGTTTTTGGCTTAATAGATTGTTGATAGACGGTTCGGCATGAACCAGCCCATCGCCAATTACAAGAACCACCGTTTCCCGCCAGAAATCATCGCCCGTGCTGTCTGGCTCTATTACCGGTTTCCGCTCAGCCTGCGCCACGTTGAGGAAATGCTACTGGAACGCGGGATCGCTGTATCCTACGAGACCATCCGCCGATGGGGTAGAAAACATGGCCCCAACTATGCCCGACGCATTCTCCGAAAGCCACCTTCCGGGAGTGATGTCTGGTATCTCGACGAGGTTGCAGTTCGGATCAATGGCAGGAGATGCTGGTTGTGGCGGGCTGTCGATCAAGATGGCTATGTTCTTGACGAAATCGTGCAGGTTCGCCGCAATACCAAGGCTGCCAGACGTTTGCTGATGCGGCTGCTCAAGAGGCAGGGCATGGTGCCGAGGCGTAT
>NZ_JBBNAN010000459.1:0-13292 GCF_037994405.1 Phyllobacterium sp. | reverse complement strand
CTGACACGGTATTGGACGGGGCGTCCGACCGGCGGTCCGATATCAAGAAGATGGACGAAGGCATCCGTGCTGGGAAACTGGTCCTTGAGCCATTTCTGGAATTTGTCGCGCAACTGATCACGCGCTTCCAAAGTCTTCGTTACGATAATCGTCTGGCCGAAAAAAGGATTGGCAGGCTGAACGTCAAAGGACAGTACGAAGCGGATAGCGCCCTGCCCTACATATGAGCTCCAGTGCTCGATATCAGCATTTCCCGCCAATTGCTCCGCCTCGAACTTGTCCATTTGCGCCTTGGTTTCAACGATCGAGGCGTTTTGCGGCAGGTTCCAGTCGACAATCAGTTCATGGCGATCGGAATTGGGAAAGAACTGCTGCTGGACATGACCCATGCCATAGAGCGAGAGGGCAAAGATTGCGACCGTCACAGCAATCGTCGCCCAACGAAATCGCATGCAAAGCAACAGAATGCGTCGAAAAAAACGGGTAAACCAACCGGGATTGGCATGCTTGTTCTTCATCGTCTTCGGCAGCAGCGTCACGCCGATAAGTGGCGTAAACACCACTGCGACAACCCAGGATACGACAAGGGAGACGGCAATAACCACGAACAATGTGTAGGTAAATTCACCGGCGGAGCTGCTGTTGAGACCGACCGGAATGAAGCCCGAGACTGTCACCAGCGTCCCAGTCAACATGGGAAAGGCGGTGGACGAATAGACATAGGTGGCAGCTTTGCGCAAAGAGTCGCCTGCCTCTAGGCGAGCGACCATCATTTCGACGGCAATCATGGCGTCATCAACGAGCAGGCCAAGCGCGATGATCAGCGCCCCGAGCGAAATGCGCTGGAGCGAGATGCCCATATATTCCATGACCATGAAAGTGATGGCGAGAACAAGAGGAATAGCCAAAGCGACGACAAACCCCGCACGCATGCCGAGACTGACGAAACTGACGGCCAGTACGATGGCCACGGCCTCAAAGAGTGCCCGCGTGAAACCGGACACCGCCTCTTCGACGATCTGCGGCTGATCGGAAACCAGATGGACGCCAACGCCGACCGGAAGGTCAGATGTGATCTGCTTCATCTGCGCTTTGAGATGTTCACCGAATTCGAGCAGATTGCCGTTCGGCTTCATGCCGATAGCAAGGCCAATCGCCTCCTTGCCATTGACGCGAAACAGGCTTGTCGGTGGATCGACATAGCCACGCGTTACTCTGGCGACATCACTCAATCGGAAGAACCGATCATTGACCCGCAGATTGATCGCCTCGAGGCTCTTTTCCGAGGTGAACTGGCCATTCACACGTATCATCACCCGCTCTGGGCCGGTCTCCACGACGCCGGATGGGGTGATTGCATTTTGCGCCTGCAGCGTGCTGATGATGGCTTGCTGGTCGAGGCCGAGCGCGGCGATCTGCTTGGTGGAGAACTCGAGGTAAATGACCTCGTCCTGCGCTCCGACGAGTTCGACCTTACCGACATCGGGTACGGTCAGGATTTTCCGGCGCACGTCTTCGACATAATCGCGCAGTTGCCGCCGGCTTAGCCCATCGGCAGTGAATCCGTAGACATTTCCGAAGACATCACCGAATTCGTCGTTGAAGAAGGGACCGACAACGCCCTGCGGAAACTCTCCGGAAATATCGCGGATCAAGTTGCGCACGCGGATCCAGGTCTGGGTCACCGCCTCTCCGCGCACGGTGTCCTTGAGATTGAGGAAGACCGTTGTTGAGCCGGGCGAACTCACACTACGGGTGAAGTCGAGTGTATCGAGCTCCTCGAGCTTCTTCTCAATTCGCTCAGTGACCTGCGTCGTCGTATCTTCGATCGAAGCTCCCGGCCACTGGGCAGAGATCACCATCGTTTTGATCGTGAAGTTGGGGTCTTCTTCACGCCCGAGATTGATATAGGAGAATATCCCGGCAATCGTGAAGACGATCATGAAATACCAGACAAGAGAACGGTGTTCGAGCGCCCATTCGGAAAGGTTGAACTTCTTCATAGTGACTTACCGTCCGTCATTTTGATTTTCTGGCCTTCGCTCAGGCTGTGAACACCCGCACTTGCGATCCGGTCACCATCGGCAAGCCCGTCGGCCACGATCGCCTCAGCATCCGTACGGCTTTCCAACTTGACCTCTTTGGTCGAGGCGGTTCCAAGGTTTTCGTCGATAAGCCAGACAAAAGTCTTGCCATCCCTTTCCAGGATTGACGTGGCCGGAATGTGTATCTTTGGATCGGCCGCTGTGGTGAGATAGGCTGTGATTGTCGTTCCCAACCTGAATCCTTCGGGCGGCTGCTCGAGCGTAATACGCGTGCGGCGCGTCCGTGTTGCTTCATCTGCCTGTGGCGCGATCTGCCGCACAGTGCCAGACGCCCGAATTACCGGATCAATCTGCAAGGCTACCTGAAATTTGCTGCCGACTTTGACAGTCCCCGCGATGGCTTCTGGAATATCAACGACTGCTTCGCGAATATCCGGCCGCGCGACAACAGCGACCAGCTGACCCGCTGTCACTGTCTGTCCCACATCTGCCTGGAGTGATGTGACAACGCCGTCAAAATCGGAGCGTAGAATGGCGTAACCAAGGTCTTCCTTGGCTTTTGTCAAGTTTGCCTCGGCCTGTACCGCGGAGGCAGCAGCGGCCTCGTGGGCCCGCTGGGCTTGTTCGAGGGCCGCCTCGGTTGCCGAATTTTGGCCTAGAAGTGCTCTTTGACGATCTTCCGTTGTGGCCGCGTTGGCAAGTTGCGCCTTGGCCGACGACAGGGCTGCCTCCGCTGCCTGTACAGCCAACTCAAGAGCAAGCGGATCAATCGCTGCAATCTCCTGGCCATTGGAAACCTGATCCCCAACGGAAACGTCGCGCCGGACAATGCGACCCAGTGTGCGAAAGCCAAGTTGGGTTTCAAAACGCGGCTCCACCTTTCCGGCGAAACCCCGAATCTGCACAGGCTGAATTTTCAAGACAGTAGACAGAATCGGCCGCACGATTTCAGATTCCGCGACTTCCTGCTTTTGTTGGCATGCGGCGAGAGCAGAGACAACGAGAATAGCACCCGTGCCACAAAGGAAAAAACGCCTCATGATGGAACCTCGTTCTTGAACGACACAACCTGGGCCGGCCGAAGCCGGGTTCCCCCCGATGTCACAACCTGTTCACCCGCTTTCAGGCCACCACCGATGATCACATCCATGGACTCGTACGCCGTTACATTGACATCGCGCAGGCTGACCGCGCCGGTTTGCGGATTGATGACCCACACCGCCGGCTTCCCATTGTTGGAAGTTAATACCGAGGAAGGAAGAATAGCTGCCGGAACCGCAGCGCGCGTGGCCGTCCCCAATACGACGGAGCCCAGCGTCATCTCAGGCCGTGGGTTTTGCACCGTGACCCTTATCCGCACGGTACCGGTGGCGTCATCCACAGTGGGCGAAACTTCCCTAATCGTTCCCTGGCTGGTGATCGATGGATCCTCAAGCAAAGTAAGCTGAACCTGGCGGTCGCCGAGATTGCTCGTCACCAACCCCTCATAAACATTGAAAACCGCATCCCGCGGCCCGTCCAGGGCAATAGTGAAGGCGGTCGACGCGATCTGCGTTACTTGCCCAACCTCAATATTTCGAGCCGTAACAATGCCTGGCGCATCGGCTTTCAGGTCCGAATAGGAAAGCGTATCACGCGCCGTATCAAGTTGAGCCCTTGCCGCATCAAGAGATCCCTGAGCGGTACGCTGTGCTTCTTCAGCGCTGTCATAGGCGCTGCGGGTGGTAAAGCCCTGTGCAAGCAGCGCCTTCTGGCGATCGAACGCGGATGAACTCTGTCGAACCTGCGCTTCGGCAGAACGCACGGCCGCTTCGGCCGCGGCAAGGTCGGCCTGCTGCTGTTTGGGGTCGATCCGTGCCAAAACTTCGCCGGCCGCGACATGGTCACCCACATCCACCAGGCGCTCAACCACTTTGCCACTTACTCTGAATGACAGGTCACTGTCTATCCTGGCGCGTATTTCTCCAGTCACAGTTACTGTTTGCAAATAGTCCGAAAAAACAACTTTGGCTGCCCTCACCCGGTTCGGCGGCTGCTCGGCGGCCTTATCAGGCTGACAACCGGCCACGGCCAAGAGGGGCAAGAGGCTGAGAATTGCGAAACGCCCAAAGTGACCTCTCATGCGCGAACGCAGACGCCCGAAGAGCGTCTGGGGATAGTTTGTAACAGTGAACATAATCTGACAATCCGTGAAAACGTGGAAGCCATATATTATTGACTGATCATTCAGTCAATGTATAGTTGATGCGAAGTTTGAAGGTTCCTACAGGAAAAGAGAATGGTTGGAATCAAGCATGCGCCGAGACCCGCAGCGGCGGAAACAGAACTCAGACCACGCGCGCGACGCAAAGCGCAGCGGCCGCAGCAGATCCTTCATGCTGCATTCGAGGAGTTCGTTGAACGCGGCTATACGGCGACCCGGATTGAAGATGTGGCCGCTCGTGCGGGCGTTACCAAAGGCACGATCTATCTCTATTTTCAGAACAAGGAGGAGCTGTTCCAGGATGTTGTTCGAAAGCTCTCACAACCGGTTTTCGACGAGAAGCAATTCCTGGAACAACACCATCACCGCTCCTGTGAGGAACTCGTAAGGATATATCTGGATACGCTTTACGAGCACATGACCGTCAATCTGTATTCGCGCGAAATTCTTCGTTTCCTGATCGCCGAGGGCCGGAATTTCCCGGTGATTGTGTCGGCTCATTTTGACGAGTTCGTCAAACCGCTCCTCACAATGTTTGACCATATTCTTCAAAAAGGTGTCCATGAAGGGGTATTTGAAATATGGGCAGAAGACCACCTTAGCCAAATTCTGATCAGCCCGGCATTGACCTATGCCATCGATACGCTCTTGGGTGCAGACACGAACTTGCCGGAACTCAAGGTCTATGTGAACACGCATTACGAGATGGTCATGCGTACCATTCGCAAATCGACAATCTGATGACCTGGATACCAGCCGACTTGGGGGCTGGTTGGGGGCACCTGTTGGGTAGAAATCCTTCGAAACGCAGCTCCAGTCATTCAGATCCTTGCCAGTGTCAAAGCGGTTCTGCTTGCCCGTGGACTGACCGGTTAAACGCTCCAGTTTCTACCTGCGATTCAGCGACAATCGTCGAAACGCACGCGCTGCAACGCTCGATATAATAGGCAAGACGGCTTGTTCAATCGAACCGTTCCGGTCGAAAAGCCGCCAGGAGCGGGTGCGGATGTCCCGTTGCAATTTCCCCGGCAATCAACTCGCCGCCGATCAGACCCAGTGTCGCGCCGCTGTGGCTGAAGGCGACATAGTAGCCGGCAATCTCTTTGAGTTGGCCAAAAACAGGGTCACCATCGCCTGGAATCGGCTTGGGACCAACGCCAAAGCTTTCAAGCTGCAATTTGGGATTGCCATCAAGGACACGCGATGCTTCATCGAGCAAGCCTTGCACAGTTGAGTCCATCACTTCGTAAGTACCGTCCGCATGCACGATTACTTCTTCTTCTGACCAGGCGGAATCGAGCGCCAGCGCACCTGTCGGTGTCGGCCTGATCGCAACACGGGGGGTATTCAGGACAGCCTGCAAGGCATGATCAACCGGACGTGTGTGGACAAGAAGCGCGACGGGTGTTGCATCCGGAATGTGCTTTCTCACCTCAGCGGTCATCGGGGGTACATTTGCTCCGGTCGCCACCAGCACAGTGTCAGCATCGAACCGGACGCCGCTCGCAGTGACAACGCCGGTGGCGCGCTCTCCAGCGGTGGTGACGGCGGCACGTCCGGCATCGGTAACGAGTTGGCCGCCGCGCTCCTTAAATTCACCCACCAAGATATTGGTGAGGGACGGTAGATCCACCCAGCCCTCGCCCGCGTTGAAGATGGCTCCCTGAGGTGTTATGGCGCGTGCATTTATCCCCGGCGTGACTGCTGCTACATCACCAGCTGACAGAAGTTGTGCATCATAGCCGATGCTGCGCTCGTAAGCGAAAACGTCAGCAATTTCGTTCTTCTGGTCGTCTGCATCCCATGTCAGTCCGCCATCGAAGCGCAGCCATGACGCGTCGGGGTATCTTGCTGCCAGCGTCCGATAGCGATCCATGCCGATCATACGCAGACGGTGATAATCGGCTGAGCGTTTGCGTGAGGAATTGAGCCAAGCGAGCGATCGCCCGGATGCGCCGTTTGCGATTGGGCCGTCGTTTATAAGGGTAACGTCGATGCCAAAACGGGCCAGATGAACTGCCGACGAAACACCAAAAATGCCGCCGCCCACGACAACGACTTTAGCGGGTAGAACAGATGAACTCATTCTGGTTTCTTTCATTTTACGGTGGGTGTGGATTGCTGGAGCAAACCATGGATGTTTCAAAATGCGCCGATTGCAGGCAAGGACGGAAAGTGTTGATGTGCCGCGCTGGTCACAGCACCTCCGCAAGGAAGCGTTTTAGCCGCAAGCTTTGAGGAGCGTCGAAAATGGCGGTCGGTGTGCCTACCTCGACAACTCGCCCCTCATCCATGAAGACGACTTGATCGGCCACTTTTCGGGCGAAACCCATCTCATGGGTAACGATGACCATGGTCATACCGCGCTGGCCAAGATCCGCCATCAGATCGAGAACGCCCTTGACCAACTCGGGATCGAGTGCGCTCGTCACCTCATCGAACAGAATAACTTCTGGATCCATTGCCAGAGCACGGGCTATTGCCACGCGTTGCTGCTGGCCTCCGGAGAGACGTCCCGGGCGGTGATGCTTGCGGGCTGCGAGTCCCACATCGGCAAGGCGTTCCTCGGCGACGCGTTCGGCTTCCCGCCTCGGCATGCCCTTGATTTTGGTAAGAGCCAACATGACGTTTTCAAGCGCTGTATGGTCCGGAAACAAATTGAAATGCTGGAACACCATGCCGACACGTCTGCGCAGCTTTTCCGGCTTCATTGTCAAAATGCTTTCGCCGTCAAGGAACACATTTCCTGCTTTGGGCTCGACAAGCCGATTGAGGCACCTCAGCAAGGTTGATTTTCCCGAGCCTGATGGGCCAATCACGCACGTGACCGTGCCGGATTTCACGGTCAGACTGACACTTTTCAGCACATCGAGGTCGCCATAGGCCATGTCAAGATTGCTAACATCAAGACTGCCGCCCTTAAATCGCGACCGGACGGCTTTGCCTGGCTCACGTGCAGTTCGTTGTGCATCAATACCCGGCCCGCGCTGGACGGCACTCTCCAGTTCGCTCACCTCGACAAGACCGCTCGTGACTGTGCCGCCTGTATGCTTGCCAACCCGCAGACTATTGTCGATGTAGTTGACCAGATGGGTCAGCGGTACCGTAATGACAAGATAGAAGACCCCTGCCAGAAGCAGGGGCGACAGATTTCCCGTCACGACAGCCTGGTCCTGCCCAACGCGGAAGATTTCGCGTTCGGATGCGAGCAATCCAAGGAAATAGACGAGGCTGGAATCCTTGACGTTGCCGATGAACTGGTTGACGAGCGCAGGCAACACCCGGCGGATACCCTGGGGTATCACGATCAGCCGCATTCCTTGCCCGTAGCTCATGCTCAGTGCGCGGCAGGCCTCCATCTGCCCGCGCTCCACACTTTGTATGCCAGCGCGAAAAATCTCGCCGATATAAGCGCCCGCGATCAGGCTCAGCGCGAGGATACCAAGCGGATAAGGTGACGGGCCAAAGAAATCCCGGCCGATGCGGGCAAAACCCTGGCCGATAAGAAGTATCGTAACAATTGCCGGTAATCCGCGGAAGATATCGGTGTAAACGCGCGCCGGAATCCTGAGCCAGAGGGATTGAGAAATCCCCATGACAGCCAGCACCATGCCGATGACAACCCCGAGTATGGTCGATGCCGCGGCAAGGATCAGGGTGTTCTTCAATCCGACAGCGATCATGTTCGGCAGTACGGTCGCCATCGCATCGAAGTCAAGGAAGCTACGACGCAGGTTTTCAAGCCAGTTCATTTCATTCCCCTGGTGTTTAATAGTCGCGGACGGATTGATCCTCGTATCCGCAAAGGCTGTCTGTCTGGCCGCCGCCCAAATGAGCGGCGGCCGTCAACATGCCTATTTCTTCGGAAGATATTGATCCGGCATCGGCGAGCCGGGGAACCATTTTTCGTACAGCGTCTTCCAGGTGCCGTCTTGCATCGCCGCGTGAAGAGCAGTGTTTAACGCCTCGCGGAAGGCGTCATTGCCCTTGCGGATGACAAAACCGGCGGGCGCATCGAAAGATGGAATGTTGATGGCGATTTTCAGGTCCGGATAGCGCTCACCGTATTGTTTGGCTGCTTCATAGTCGAGAAAATGGGCATCAACTGTTCCGTTGTTTAACGCCGAAACGGCTGAATTGTTGTCTGGAAATTTAACCAAATCTGTCTCTTTGAAATTCTTGCCTGCATAGATTTCCTGTAGGGTACCCTGCACCACGCCGAGCCGTTTGCCCTTCAACCCATCTGCGGAGGTGATTGCCTTGTCGGCTGTCAGCACCGAGAGATAGCCGGCAAGGTAGCCATCGGAAAAGTCCACCGTCTTCTTGCGGGCTTCCGTCGTACCGATCGCAGCGACAGCCACGTCGAAACGCTGATTTGCAACCGATGGCATCAATGCAGAGAACTCCTGTCCGGTGAACACCACTTGATCCTTGTTAAATCCGAGACGGCTGGCAACGTTGCGAAAGAGTTCGATATCAAACCCGGAGAATTCACCTTCCGCAGTAGTGAATGTATAGGGCTTCGCATCGCCCATGGTGCCGACACTGATCACTTTCGGATCAATAAGGCCATAGGGGTTGTCTCCGGCCGCCAAGGCCTTGGAGACTGCACCAAATCCGGCAACTGCAACGATAAGCGCCATTGCACCTGCCCGGACCAGCGGTATCAACGATTTAAAAATTCTTGTCGCACGCATTTCTCTTTCTCCTCTGAAAGTCTGTTTTTTGGCACTCACGCAGCTGGCAAACCTCTTCCCGAACCAGTCGGGCCGATGGCGCCGTCAAAGAAGTTGATCACTCTCATTATTGTTTAAGAGACCGGTCTCTTCTATAATGAGACCGGTCTCACACGCAATTGGTATATTCACATTGACGTTCAGTCAACAACTCTTGTAGTCGTTCAACACATGAACAATTCAACACCAACGATCCGTTCCGTTACCGTTGCTGATGTAGCCCGCGAGGCAAGGGTCTCGAAGGCGACTGCCGCGCGCGTTCTGGGCGGCTACGGTGTGGTCAGTGACAAGGTGCGGGGAGACGTTCTGGCAGCCGCCAAAGCGCTCGACTACCGGCCGAACGAACTGGCAAGAAGCATGACCACGGGCAAATCGGGGATCATCGGGGTCGTCGTTGGCGATATCGAGAATTCCTTCTTCAGCTTTGCCGTGCGTGGCATCAGCGACACAGCACGCGCTGCGGGCTTCAATGTCATCCTCGCAAACTCCGGTGAGCAGATTGAAGCTGAAAAAGCGGCTGTCCGTGTGTTGATCGGCAAGCGAGTAGACGGGTTGATCGTGACCCCGTCAGAGTCCCGCGACGTTTCCCATCTGCGTGACATTCACCGCTCGGGCAGACCCCTCGCCCTCTTAGACCGGGCATTACCCGATCTCGATGTCGACACAGTAACAGTAGATGACCGCGATGCCGCCATGCGCGCAACGCGGATTTTGACGGATACGGGCCATCGCGATATTGCCTATGTTACGGCGGTGGATTTTTCCGAGCACGAATATCGAGACCTCGAACAGATTTATACATCATCCGTGCGCGAACGTATCGAAGGCTTTCTCGCTGCTTGCCGCGACGCCGGCATCGTGACGCCTGAACGGTTTGTGCGCCTCGGTGCAACAAAACCGGAGGAGACGCGAGCGATCACTGACAAACTCCTGTCGACACCAGAGCGCCCAACCGCAATCCTCGCATCCGACAGCTTGATAGCCATCGAGATGTTCAAGGTTATTCGCGAGCGGGGCCTGCGTGTCCCCGAGGATATATCGCTAATTACATTCCACGACGCGGACTGGACAAGTGTAACAAGCCCACCGATCACCGTGGTTGACCAGCCGGCCTATATGTTGGGCAAGGTGGTGACTGAACTCCTGCTCCGGCGGATCGAGGGAAAAGTTCGGCCGCCAGAAAGAGTTATTGTTCCAACATCAATCATTCAGCGAGGCTCTGTTGGTCCGCCCTTTCGCGAAAAGTAACAACCGTAGCATCCTGGCATCGTTGTTCTGCATGGAATCGACGCTGATACCCTCGCCATTGTGAATTTCATGTCGCGTCAACCGAGCCGGTCGCAACCAGGTGCCCCCAGAACCCGCATTGGCACTACCTTCATCATGGAACGATGTTCTGGTTCATACGAAAAATGTTTTCGGGATCGTAGCTTCTTTTCACCGTCTGCAATCGTGCATAGCACTCGTCACCGAAAGCGTCGCGAACGAGGTTATCACCTTCGCCAAGTCCCGGGAAGTTAAGGTACATGCGGCCGGTGGAATAACGCTGCATATCGCACCAGGCATCGCGGACCCAGCCAATGTTGGAATGGTCATCGTTGCGATTGGACCAGATTGCATCGAGGCTGAGCATGTAGGGCATGGAACGATCGCCAAAGGCCGTGGCATCGGCGGCAACACGCTGCATGGCACCGCCAATTTTCCAGATCGATGCAAACGTCATCTCGGAGGGACGGCTCGCCAGCCACCTTGTGATCACACTGATGGCATCGTTGTCGAGGCGCGCGAGGTAGGTCGATTTCCAGTAGCAGCGGTCGCGGCCCTTGGGGAATAACCCGTCGTACAGTGTCTGGAGCGCACGGTAGGTCATGCGGGCGCTAAAATCGACAAGAGGTTCACCAAAGCCACGAATTGGCTCCGTTACGCGCTCGCCGTCTTCAGCCGGACCATCATAGACCGTAGCGAGGGTCAAAACCCGCTTGCCCCGTGTGTGTTCCGGATAGCCTGCATCATCAGGTATGGTGGAGAATTCGGCAAGGCCGCTGACTTCATCCGGGGCAGCGGCCATGAAATCGCGCCATTGCGCAAGGATGGCATTGGCATGTTCTTCAGGATAGGCAGGAGCGCAGAACATCATCTCGTCAGCTATTGGGTAGAGGCGAAATTCGAAGTTCACGATAATGCCGAAATTGCCGCCGCCACCCTTCAGCGCCCACAACAGGTCCGGGTTTTCGGTGTCGCTTGCATGGATCAAACGACCGTCGCCGGTGACCACGTCGGCGGTGAGGATATTGTCGCAGCTGAGACCGTGCGTACCCCGAAGCCAGCCGATCCCACCCGACAAGGCAAGCCCAGCCACCCCCGTCGCCGAGATCAAGCCGCCGGGCGTGGCCCGTCTGAAGGACGTGGTTGCGGCGTCGACGTCGGCCCATGTGGCACCGCCTTCAACGTGGGCGCGGTCAAGTCCAGGCGCAACGTGGACAGCGTTCATCAGGGATAAGTCGATCATCAGCCCGCCGTCGCAAACCGCATAACCGGCAACATTGTGACCACCGCTGCGGACTGCGACGACAAGCCTTTGGGCGCGAGCGTAGTTTACCGACGCGATGACGTCGGCGGCGTTCCGGCAGCGGACAATTAATGCAGGCCGCCTGTCGATCATCCCATTCCATACCACACGAACCGCGTCATAGTCGGGACTCCCCGGTTCAAGCAGTTCACCGTGCAATTGATTGCGGAGCAGCTCATGGGGCATGACTGAATCTCCCGTTGATTGACGATGAGCCTAGTACCGCCCGGCGTTCGGTACTAAAGTCGAAAATGCTGAAAGGCGGTCATTTCTGCCATGCACGACAATAAAGACCCCATCAACGTTGCCATCGTCGCGGTGCCGGAAGTCACGGCTTCGGCACTGTACGGCATGTTTGACCTGTTTTCTTCCCCCGGCCGGGATTGGCCTTTCATCGTCACGGGTGAAGCTGGCGAACAGCGCATGCGCCCCTACGTCGTCGCCCGGTCCAGTAACGCGCTCACGGCGGCGAACGGAATATGGATGAAGCCAGACTGTGATTTCGCCAACTGCCCACGGCCCGACATCGTGTGCATTCCGGACTTCTTCGTCAATCCCGGCCTAAGCGTCAGCGGGCAATATGACGCTGAAGCGACATGGCTCAAGCAATGCCATGAGCAAGGGGCTATGCTGGCGAGTGCTTGTTCTGGGGCAGTGCTGCTCGGCGAAGCCGGGCTACTTACAAATTGTGACGCCACGATTCACTGGGGTTATGTGAAAACCCTGACCAACAACTATCCCGGGATCCGGGTCAGACTGGATAGCTCGCTGGTGTTGAGTGGCGAAGGGCAGCGCATCGTCATGGCGGGCGGCGGATCAAGCTGGCAGGATCTGGCGCTCTATCTTATCGCCCGGTTTGTGGGCCTGAAGGAAGCGATGGAGGTAGCCAAGGTCTACATGCTGCAATGGCACGACTTGGGGCAGCAGCCGTTTGCATCACTTATGACCTTCAGGCAGACGACGGATGCGACGATAAACAAATGCCAGGAATGGCTGTCCATAAATTACAAGACCCAAGCCCCGGTCGCCGCCATGGTGGCACTTTCCGGGTTGCCGGAGCGCTCGTTCATCCGCCGATTCGTCAAGGCTACGGGGATGAAACCAATCGAATACGTCCATGCGCTGCGTCTCGAAGAAGCCAAGCAAATGTTGGAAACCACCGATCTGCCGGTCGAAGCCATCGCCAATGAAGCTGGCTATGAGGATGCCAGCTTCTTCGGCCGTCTGTTCCGCCGCAAGACGGACCTCACGCCGGCTCATTATCGTTTGCGTTTCGGCTCCTTGCATCAGGCACTCGAGCAGAAGACGGGCACCTCCAAATCAGGCATTTTTCGTCAAGGGTGATGGCTGCAAAACGGCTTACATTTCGGCCATGTCTCCTTGGTGCCCCCGTTGGCAAGGGATTTTTTTCGGCGAAATACTGCGCGAACGCTCGGTCCGAGAAGTTGAGGACGCAGCACACTTCCATTTCGAAGGCGTCATGGAGGAACATCAAAAGCCGAGTCTTCGGCGGCTTCATGATTGCCTCACAGACAAGCACATTACAGCGCAGTGCGCTCAGATCGAAAGGAAGGCCGTCCTCCTGCGCCATGCAGGGCTGGCGTTGATGACGATATCGTTATCAACGCCGGGAGGAGACACGATTATCGGGATGTTGGTGAATGTTGACAGCCGCTCTTTTAATGTGTTGGCCTGGTGGGCGTCGAGGTCCCATACCGAAGCCCGCGAACATCTCGTTC
>NZ_JBBNAN010000458.1:0-12998 GCF_037994405.1 Phyllobacterium sp. | reverse complement strand
GTCGTGACCTGGAAATAGAAATTCGGCAGCGCGAACTGCAGAATATAGTCTACACCGCTCAAGGTTACCTTCCGTTGGCCTGAACTCAGCGTGACTTCCTTGTTGTCGCTACCGTCGAGCGCCGATTGATCGACACTCTCAAGGAACGCTACAGTCTTCGCAATCCGTTGGCGTAGTTCGGCAAAGTCGGATTCCTCATCGGGAAACTTCGGAACTTCAATCGTTGTCAGGCGGCCGATGGTCGCCTTTGATGTATCGCTCGCGCGCTGAATTTGACCCGAAAATGGCAGCATATCCGGCGCGAGACGGGCGTTGACGAGAACTGATGGATTGATTTTTTTCTCCGCGGCGAATGCCTCCGCTTTGTCAATCAATGATGAAAGAACCGAGAATCCGCGGATAAATGCCGGGACCGAAATCTTGTGTATGGAAAGTGACATAGGGAGTGCTCCAATAAGGCATTGCGGGTTTTCAGAACTGGAACCCGGATCGGCGTTCTGACTATAGTCGTCACTCGCAAATACGCCGCCGCCGTGCTTTTTCAAGGGCCGCGTTTGAATGTTTATTTCAGAGCCACGGGCGATTGCAGTCTAGATTTTACGAATTGTAGGATCGCCCAGCGGGTTATGATTGTTGTTTGCATGGACGATCCTGTTGCGGCCCTGGTTCTTGGCGGCATAGAGACACTGGTCCGCCGCAATGAGCGCTGCTTCCAGCGATTGTCCCGGCTCATGAATTGCGATCCCGACGCTGACTGTGACATCCAGATCGCAAATCCGCAGATGCTTGGATATGCCCCCGACACCAGCCAGAATCTTGTGCGAAAGCCAATCGGCCTTTCCGAGATCCGCGTCGTCGAGGAAGATCGCGAATTCCTCGCCGCCAAAGCGCGCAGCGAAATCTCCTTCACCAATAGTCGAACGAATGAGAATGCCGATCTCCTGCAGAACGCCGTCGCCCACGGCATGGCCATAGCGGTCGTTGATCGACTTGAAATGATCGGCATCGATATAGAGCAGGGCGCCAGCGCTGGATTTGGGGTCACAGCGCGTAATCCGTTGTTCCGCCTTGAGGTAGAATTCATTCCGATTTGACAAGCCCGTGAGATCGTCCTTGCGCGATGCGATATCGAGTTGCATGGCGATTTGCTTCAATCGAAAATTGAGGCCGATAAGAAATGCACCCAGTGGAACGCTCACGAGCACGACGATGCATGTCGTAACGAGAAGTAGGGTGACGAGGTGCTCCAGACCAACCGTCAAAAAGAACAACACTGCTAAGGCGTCCGCTGAAACGATCGCCATGCCAACCATGATGGCGACCTGTTTAACCGGAGTGTAGTCGCCAAACTTTGTCATCCAGAAATCGTAGGTGGTCATGGCGCCCATAGCGTGTGTCGATAACCAGAGGGCATTACAGCCGAAAGCTATGAAGAAAGCTCTCCACGAATACTGCAAATTTTAACAGTCGCTGAATTTTGATCGGCAAAGCGCGCTTTGGCTGGTGCGCCCGAGCTACAGTTCCACGACCGATTGGAAACCGCCGTAGATCATTCGTTTTCCATCAAAGGGCATATCGGACATATTGCCCTTGAGCCGAGGATCTTCCATGACCTTAGCGTTTATCGCGTCGCGTTTCTCACGCGATTCATAGGTTATCCATGAAAACACAACGATCTCATCGTCCTTCGCCTGTACAGCACGCGGAAATGAGGTGAGCTCGCCATAGGGTACGTCATCAGCGAGGCATTCCACGTAGGAAATCGCGCCGTATTCCTTCCAGACATCACCCGCTTTTCGCGCCAGTTCCTTGTAGGCGTCGATTTTGTCTTTGGGCACTGCGAGCACGAAACCATCAACATAGGGCATGTTAGCATCCTCCCAATACATTTGGCTGATGGGGTAAGCTACACCGATCGCAGGTTTAAGCGAAGCCATTCATCGCAGATGCGCAACCTCCAGCTGAAATTATTCGTGAAGTCGAAACGCGAGCAAAGCGTTAGTTGTTGAACATTGGGCAACCAACCGAGACAAAACGTTGCATTTCCGCCACAATGTGTTGCATGAGTGCCACGTGGTTGGAATCGCATCAGCAATGTTCTTGTCAAATTCGGTCAATCTCTTCGGGACTTCGGTGTCTGGCGCTGCAAGCGGCGGCAACCAGAGGTTTTATTCTCGGATCGGCATTGCAACCGTTGTCCTCGCCCTGCTGACGACAAGTGTCACTTTTTTCATTCTGACCGGAATGACGCCGATTCATCCAGACAGCCGGGTCACGCTGCTGCTTACAAGTATCAATGCAGTCCTGATTGTTGCATTGATCGTGCTGATCGGCAGGGAGATTTATCGCGTAGCGCAAGCCAGAAGTCGGGGCAAGGCCGCCGCGCGTCTGCACGTCCGGCTCGTTGTGCTCTTTTCGCTCGTTGCTGCCGTCCCGGCTTTGATTGTCGCCATCGTCGCTTCGATCACGCTTGATCTGGGGCTTGATCGATGGTTCGAGATTCGAACCACCACGATCGTCAACTCCTCAATTAACCTTGCGAATTCGTACATCCAGGAAAGCGCGCGAAATTTGCAGGGCACGACACTCGAGATGGTCAACGATCTTGATGGGCAGCGCACCCTGTACAATCTCGATCGCAGCGGCTTTACACGGCTCATGACTCAGCAGGCACTGGGGCGAGGCCTAATCGGGGCCGCACTGATCAGACCGAACGGCGAAACGGCAGTACGTGCCGATATCAAGAGCGATATTCAGATACCTACCGTTGCAAAATCCGTGCTCGATACTGCATCCGACGGCAAGCCAGTGCTCATTCCGCCGGAACAGACCAATCTGCTTAGCGCAGTCATCAAGTTGCGGGAGATACCTGGGCTGTTTCTCTATGCGGTGAGGCCTGTCGATGCCGACATCCTCCGTTCCAGCCGCGTGATAGAAAAGCAGGCGGCGGACGCCCAGAATGCGGACGGCAACGGCATTTCAACCCAAATTCTTTTTGCCTTACTTTATTTTGGCCTGACTCTGACGCTGCTTTTGTCAGCGATCTGGACGGGTATCGCGGTAGCCGACCGCCTTGTTCGCCCCATTCGTCTATTGATAGGGGCGGCGGACGATGTGGCTACGGGAAATCTCGACGTTTCGGTGCCTGTCCGCCGGTCCGACGGTGACGTAGGATCGCTTTCGCAGACTTTCAACACGATGGTTCGGCAGTTGAGCACTCAGCGCGGTGAGCTTGTCTCCGCCAAAGACCAGATCGATGAACGGAGACGGTTTTCCGAAGCCGTCCTGTCTGGCGTGACGGCAGGTGTTATTAGCGTGAATGGCGATGGGGCAATTGGCATCATCAATCGTTCGGCTGAAGCAATGTTCGCGCTTGATCCCGCAACGGTGGTCGGCAAGAACCTTACTGCACTGGTGCCTGAAATCGGGCTCGTATTCGAAGTAGCTCACGCCACCGGCCGCTCGGTCTATCGTGAACAGGTCACCATGTCGCGGCGTGGTAGCGCGCGAACGTTCAACGTCCAGATCACAGTCGAAGATGCCGATTCAGTTGAGCATTCCTACGTGGTCACGGTGGATGACATTACTGATCTCGTCGAGGCACAGCGCTCTTCCGCCTGGGCCGATGTAGCACGCCGCATCGCTCATGAAATCAAGAACCCGCTCACTCCCATCCAGTTGTCCGCAGAGCGTTTGCGTCGGCGTTATAGCAAAGTGATCACCGAAGACCGTGAAGTCTTCGAACAATGCACCGAGACGATCATTCGCCAGGTCGGCGATATTGGTCGCATGGTTGATGAGTTTTCCTCATTTGCTCGTATGCCGAAACCAGAAATCAAGACAGTGGATCTGCGCGAAGCCCTGCGCGAAGCATCCTTTCTGGTTGAGGTCAGCCGTAGCGATATCCGGTTTGAACGCGACTTCGGTGATCTGCCGCTGATCGGCCAGTTTGACAGCCGCCTCTTGGGTCAGGCCTTTGGAAACGTTATCAAGAATTCTGCCGAGTCGATTGATTCCATTGTGAAAGAGGGATTTTCCGACGGGCATATCTTGATCAAATCCAGACAAGACGGAGATAAGCTAATTGTCGAGATTCTCGACAATGGCAAAGGCTTACCGCGCGAGCACCGGCAGCGCCTGTTGGAGCCGTATATGACGACCCGCGAAAAAGGCACGGGCCTTGGCCTTGCTATCGTTAAGAAGATTGTCGAGGACCACGCCGGTCATCTCGAATTGCATGACGCGCCTGACGATTTCTATGCAGGGCGGGGCGCCATGATCCGCATGATATTTCCTACCACACAGACCGTTTCCCAGGTCGCTGGCAATACCGAAAAACAGGTGAACTCAAATGGCATCTGACATTCTTGTCGTCGACGATGAAGTCGACATTCGTGAACTCGTTGCAGGAATACTGAGCGACGAAGGCTATGAGACGCGCGTTGCGTCAGACGCCGATAGTGCTTTGGCGGCCATCGACGATCGAATTCCGCGGCTGATCTTTCTTGATATCTGGATGCAGGGCAGCCGCCTCGATGGCCTTGCCTTGCTTGATGAAATCAAACTTCGCCACCCTGAAGTTCCTGTCGTGATGATCTCCGGCCACGGCAACATCGAAACTGCCGTGTCGGCTATCCGACGTGGGGCGTACGACTTCATCGAAAAGCCATTTAAGGCGGACCGGCTGATTCTGATTGCCGAACGCGCCCTTGAGACGTCGAAATTGCGTCGAGAGGTGTCCGACCTGCGCAGGAGGTCCAGCGAAAGTTTCGAACTTCTCGGCAACTCGCTGTCCATGAACCATCTTCGCCAGACGATCGAACGCGTTGCACCGACCAACAGCCGCATCATGATTACGGGGCCATCGGGCGCCGGGAAGGAATTGACGGCACGCGCCATTCATGCACTTTCGATGCGCGCCAAAGGACCGTTCGTCAATCTGAACGCCGCGACGATCACGCCGGAACGCATGGAAATCGAGTTGTTTGGTACAGAGTCCGATGGCGGCGAACGCAAAGTCGGCGCGCTGGAAGAAGCCCATGGCGGTATTCTCTATCTAAACGAAATTGCCGATATGCCGCGCGAAACGCAGAACAAGATTTTGCGCGTCCTGGTGGACCAGCAGTTCGAACGGGTAGGGGGTACGAAGCGGATCAAGGTAGACGTGCGTATCATCTCGTCCACCGCGCAAAATCTGGAAGCGATGATCGCGGAAGGGCGTTTCCGCGAGGATCTGTTCCATCGACTGGCAGTCGTTCCGGTAATTGTTCCGCCGCTGGCAGATCGCCGCGATGATATTCCTGCACTTGTCGAGTTCTTCATGGGCCAGATCGCCGATCAGGCGGGAATAAAGCCGCGCAAGATCGGTGCCGACGCCATGGCGGTCCTGCAATCGCATTCCTGGCCGGGCAATATTCGTCAATTGCGCAACAATATCGAACGGCTGATCATTCTTGCCCGAGGTGACGACCCGGAAGCAGTAATTACTGCCGATCTTCTGCCTGCAGAAATTGGCGACACACTGCCGAAGGCTCCAACGGAATCCGATCAGCACATCATGGCGCTGCCATTGCGCGAAGCACGAGAACGCTTCGAGAAAGAATATCTGATTGCCCAGATCAACCGCTTTGGCGGGAACATCTCGCGTACCGCCGAATTCGTTGGTATGGAACGGTCCGCACTACACCGGAAGCTGAAATCCCTCGGGGTGTAATTGGGACATGCGGGTAATCATCTGCGGCGCAGGACAGGTCGGCTACGGCATAGCGGAGCGTCTCGCCGCAGAAGATAACGACATTTCGGTGATCGATACATCGCCGCAACTCGTTCAGGCGGTGCGAGACACGTTGGACGTGCGTGGATTCGTGGGCCATGGAGCGCATCCGGACGTGCTGGCTGCGGCAGGTGCCGATCAAGCCGATATGATCATTGCAGCCACGCTTTATGACGAGGTTAACATCGTTGCCTGCGAGGTCGCACACGCATTGTTCAACGTTCCGACCAAGATCGCGCGTATCCGTGCCCAGGCCTACCTGCAGCCGCACTATCAGGACTTGTTCTCCCGCGACCACATGCCGATCGACGTCATCATCTCTCCAGAGCTCGAGGTCGGTGAAATGGTACTGCGCCGCATCGCGCTTCCAGGTGTCAGCGACGTGGTGCGTTTCGCCAATGATGAGATCATCGTCCTTGCCGTGGAATGTCTCGAGGATTGTCCGGTGATCAACACACCCCTGTTTCATTTGACAGACCTTTTTCCGGACTTGCCAGCGACAGTCATGGCAATCACGCGCAACGATGAATTGCTTATTCCCGGATCCAGTGACCAGATGCAGGCCGGGGATATTGCCTATGTCGCAACGACTAAACTGCAGGTTCAGCGCACCCTGGCGCTCTTTGGCCATGAGGAGCCGGAGGCGAAGCGCATCGTTATCGCAGGCGGTGGCAACATCGGCTTCTACGTTGCGCAGACAATCGAAGCAAGGCAACCAAGAACCAAGGTCAAGGTCATTGAGTCCAGTCTCGATCGGGCGAATTTGATTGCCGACGAGCTTCGGCGTTCACTTGTGCTGCATGGGAGCGCGCTTGACCAGAAACTGTTGACTGAGGCTGAAATTCAGGATGCCGACATGTTGGTGGCACTGACCAATGACGACCAGGTCAACCTGCTCGCCGCTGTCATGGCCAAGCGTCTTGGCTGCCAGTCAAACCTCGTGCTTATTAACAATCCGGACTATCTGGATTTGAGCAAGGCCCTCGGCATTGACGCGCACATTAGTCCACGCGCTGTGACAATTTCGCGAGTGCTCCAGCATGTGCGCCGCGGGCGCATCCGTGCTGTTCACAGCGTACAGAAGGGCAGGGCCGAGATTATTGAAGCTGAGGCGTTGGAAACGTCGCCTATGGTCGGTGCGTCACTGCGAGACCTCGACCTGCCATCAGGATTGCGGATTGGGGCGATCTACCGCAATGGCGAAGTCATCAAGCCGGACGGTAGCGTTCGTATCAAGCCGAAGGATCGTGTGGTACTTTTCGCCACGTCCGAAACCGTCAAACAGGTGGAACAGATGTTCCGCGTCAGCCTGGAATTCTTCTGATAGCGAGATCTAACCATGAAATTGCAACTCCTCCGCAATGCAACGCTGAAACTCGACTATGCGGGATTATCGATCCTGATCGATCCGGACTTTGGACCAAAGTACAGCCGCCCGTCCTTCACGGGCCGTTCGCCCAATCCGATGACCGATCTGCCAGCATCTCCGGATGAGATCCTTGCCGGCATTGAGCTTGTAATCGTCTCCCATCTGCATGCCGATCACTTTGATAAAGTCGCTCAGGATCTCGTTCCCAAGCACCTGCCGCTCATTTGCCAGCCGGGCGATGAGGAAAAAATCAGATCATTTGGATTCACTGACGTAACCCCGCTGACCGATGAACTCATCGTTGATGGCATTCTCTTGACCCGCCGCGACGGTAATCACGGCTCAGGACCCGTTCTCGAAAAGATGGGCCAGGTCATGGGTTTTACCATCGAAGCTGAAGGTGAACCCTTAATCTATTGGGCAGGCGATACGATTCTGTATCCTCCGGTGCGTGCGACCATTGAAACAACAGGGCCCGATATCATCGTAACCCACTCGTGCGGCGCCAAATGGGACGATATCCTGATCGTTATGGACGCCGAGCAGACTGCGGAAGTCTGCAGGATTGCCCCCGAAAAAGCCAAAGTCATCGCGGTGCACATGGAGGCGCTGGACCACGCAACAATCTCGCGCAGCGATCTGCAGGCCTATGCGAACGCCCATGACACCGCTAAGCATAGACTCATCATTCCCAATGATGGAGAAACCCTCCATCTCACAGCCCCGAATTCATGAGATCCGTTATGTCAAAAATATTCGCGTTTGTTGGTAACCAGAATCGCAATGCCTTGCCTGGTGAAGGGAAGGGCATCAGCGTCTTTCATTTCAATGATCAGACGGGCGACATGACGCTTGTGAGCGAATATCTCCCGATCGATAATCCCGGCTATCTGGCGATTGATGAAAAAAACCGGCGTCTCTACGCCGCTGTGGAAATCCCGGCCTGGAACGAAAATATGGCGGTTGCCTTCGATATCGATCCGTCGACCGGCGTGCTTTCCTATATAAATATGCAGCCAACACTGGGAAACACCACATGCCATCTCGGTTTCGACCAGACCGGCGCGATGATTTTCGCATCGAACTATACGGTGGCCGGATTGGGAGCGCGTCCGGGTAACGCGGTCGCCGCCTTCGCTATTCGCGGCGATGGCGGGCTGGAGCCTGCCTTTGCCGCCGCAATTCATGAAGGCAAGAGCGCCATCTTGCCGACCAAAAAGCGCCAGCACGGCCACTGCGCCGTGGTGAGCCCCGACAATCGCTACGTCTTTGTCTGCGACCTCGGACTCGACCGGATCATGGCTTACGTTCTGCCGAAGAAAGGCGAAGGCCTGGCACTTGCCCCGATACCATTCACGCAATTGCCCGACGGTGCGGGCCCACGGCATATGACGTTCCACCCAAGTGGAAAAATTGCCTATGTTATCAATGAGCTGAATAGCACTGTTTCAGTACTGCATTATAGTCCTGAGAACGCTGGATTCACGATTTCGCAGACAGTGCCAACCTTGCCGGAAGGTTTTTCGGACACGAATACCTGTGCCGAAATTGCCGTAAGTGCCGATGGCCGCTTTCTCTACGGTTCCAACCGCGGCCATAACAGCATCGTCAGCTATGCAATTGCAGATAATGGCTCCATCTCATTGATTGGCTGGACGCCATCGCATGGCATTGGCCCGCGCAATTTCAGCATTGATCCGTCTGGCAAGTTTATGCTTGTCGCCAATCAGAAGGGTGGTGGCATCGCCATTTTCAAACGCAGTATCGAGACCGGCGCACTTCAGGATACCGGCAAACGCGTTGCTCTCCAGTCACCCATGCGCATTGTCTTCGGTACGTTCGGTTAAGGAGAAGAGGCAATGTCCCGCATCGCCTATGTCAACGGCCAATACGTTCCGCATTCCGAAGCCGGAATTCACATCGAGGACCGCGGTTATCAGTTCGCCGATGGCGTCTATGAAGTCTGCGAAATCGCGCGCGGCAACATCATGGACATGACCCGTCATCTTGATCGTCTCGGCCGTTCACTGTCGGAATTGAAGATCGTCTGGCCGATGGACCGCAGGGCTCTGCAAACAGTGATCAAGGAAGTCATACGTCGAAACAGGGTACACAATGGTTTGGTGTATCTCCAGGTCACGCGGGGCGTTGCTAAACGCGATCATGTTTTTCCGGCAGCAGATACACCTCCGTCAGTCGTCATCACGGCCAAGCGCACCGATCCGCAGGCTTCGGCGGCGAGGGCGGCCAAGGGAATTAAGGTCATCACGGTACCGGAGAACCGCTGGGAACGTGTTGATATCAAGTCGGTTGGCCTCTTGCCAAATGTACTCGCACGTCAGCAGGCGAAGGAGCAGGGCGCCCAGGAAGCCTGGTTCATCGATCCAGACGGGACCGTCAAGGAAGGCGCTGCAACAAATGCCTGGATTGTCACGAAGGATGGCGTTCTGGTGACAAGACCGGCCGAGAGCGGCATCTTGCGCGGCATTACCCGCACAACCATTTTCGACGTGGCAAAAAAGTTGGGATTGAAGATCGAGGAGAGGGGCTTTTCAGTGGACGAAGCCAAGAAAGCCAAGGAGGTTTTTATGACGGCAGCGACCACTGTTGTCATGCCGATCGTTGCGATTGATGGCGAATCGGTAGCAAATGGTCATCCTGGAACAACTACACTTTCCTTGCGCGAAGCGTTTTTTGACATTGCGGAAAAAACGCCATCCTGTTAACCGGAGAGTGAGGGGACTAACTGACGCACTTTTTTCACCTCCTGCAGGAGTAGAGCATATCCACTCCCGCTGCAGAATGTTGTATGAGACACTTTGCTGATCGCATAAAAGGACAAAAACAATGGCTGAACGATCGCAGAATCTTCAGGATCTTTTTCTGAATTCAGTCAGAAAACAGAAGATTTCTCTGACAATTTTCCTCATCAATGGTGTGAAATTGACCGGAATTGTCACATCATTTGACAATTTCTGTGTGCTTTTGCGCCGTGACGGCCATTCACAGCTCGTCTATAAACATGCCATCTCGACGATAATGCCGAGCCAGCCCGTGCAGATGTTCGAAGTTGAAGAGAGCGACTGAGACAAATTTGACTAAAGAACCGAGGCGTAACGCTCAAAAGACTGGCGGAATTGCCGATAGCGGCGAAACCGCCAGGGAAGCCACGCGCGCACTGGTCATCGTTCCCGTCCTGCCGCAACGCTTTAACGACGGCGGCAAGGCAGACGAAAATAACCGCCCCAAATACCAACATGAATTCCAGCGCAGCGACGACGCCCGGCTTGAAGAAGCCGAAGGCCTTGCCCGCGCCATAGACCTCGACATCGTTCATTCCGACATTGTGCAGGTTTCGGCGCCGCGTCCTGCCACCTTGCTTGGTACCGGCAAGGTCGAAACCATTGCTGAAATTGTCGAGGCATCGCATGCCGAACTGGTCATTGTCGATCATTCATTGACGCCTGTGCAGCAGCGCAATCTGGAAAAGGAATGGAACGCCAAGGTACTGGACAGGACAGGGCTCATCCTTGAGATCTTCGGCCGGCGCGCCCAGACGAAAGAGGGTGCCCTCCAGGTGGAATTAGCGCATCTGACCTACCAGAAGGGCCGTCTGGTCCGCAGCTGGACTCACTTGGAACGCCAACGTGGCGGTGGCGGCTTCCTTGGTGGCCCGGGTGAAACCCAGATAGAGGCCGACCGGCGCGCATTGCAGGAAAAAATTCTGCGCATCAAGCGTGAACTCGAAACGGTAGTGCGTACGCGCACACTACACAGAGCCAAGCGCAAGAAGGTGCCGCATCCGGTCGTCGCGCTCGTCGGCTATACCAATGCCGGCAAATCGACACTCTTCAACCGACTGACCGGAGCAGGGGTCGTTGCCGAAGACATGCTCTTCGCTACGCTTGACCCGACATTGCGGCGCATCAAGCTTGCACACGGCGAAACGATCATCCTGTCAGATACAGTCGGTTTTATTTCCAACCTGCCAACCCACCTCGTCGCCGCCTTTCGGGCAACGCTGGAAGAGGTTGTCGAGGCCGATCTTATCCTGCATGTACGCGATATTTCCGATCCGGACACCGCCGCGCAAGCGGAAGACGTCCATGCGATCATGACCAGCCTTGGTATTGAACGCGGCGATACAACGCGCATTATCGAGGTCTGGAACAAGATCGACCTGCTCGATTATGCGGGCCGCGAAGCGGCACAGCGCCTTAGCGCCGCCGCAACGGGCAACGAACATCCCATCCCAGTCTCAGCGATAACGGGAGAGGGTGTAGGCGCCCTGCTCAAGGAAATCGAAGACCGGATTGCCGGAAAGTTAACCAAGGTCAGGATCACGCTGCAACACAATCAGATGCGCCTGATGGACTGGATCTATCAGCATTCGAGCAATGTGAAACGCAAGGACCTCGACGACGGTTCAATCGCCCTGACGATGGATATGACGGTCAATTCGCAGGCCATGCTTGACGAGAAAATATTGAGTAAAAGCAATAGGTAAGTGGCGTTATTTCGCCTTCTTTGCTTCCTGCCACAAGGCTTCCATTTCGTCGAGCGTTGCCGCATCGAGCGACTGTTTCCGTTCGGCCAATTTGCGCTCTATATAATGAAAGCGTTTCCGGAATTTCTCATTCGTTCCCCGCAAAGCGCTTTCCGGCTCCAGTTTCAGATGGCGGCCGAGATTGACCAGGGCAAAGAGCAGATCGCCATATTCCTCTTCGGTGTCCTTACGATCACCACTGGCAATTGCCTGCTTCAACTCACCGATTTCCTCTTCGATCTTGTCGAGGATCGGACCAGCCTCTGACCAGTCAAAACCGACTTTCGCCGCCTTCTGTTGCAGCTTCAAAGCGCGCATCAGGGCCGGAAATCCATGCGGAATATCATCGAGAAACCCATCCGCTTCGGCCAGACCGAGATTGAGCGCGGCACGGCGCTCTCGGCGTTCAGCTTTTTCCTCGGCCTTGATCTTGTCCCACATGCCCTTGGCCATGCCAGCGCCACGTGCCGCTTCTTCACCAAACACATGGGGATGGCGGCGGATCATCTTGTGGGTGATGGCCTGGACCACATCGCCGAAATCGAATGCCTTGAGTTCCTCGGCCATGCGGGCATGGAAAACCACCTGGAGCAGCAGGTCACCAAGTTCTTCGCGAAGATCATCGATGTCGTTGCGCTCAATCGCGTCGATGACTTCGAATGCTTCTTCAAGCGTATATGGCGCGATGGATTTGAAATCCTGCTCCAGATCCCACGGACAGCCGGTAACCGGGGTCCGCAGCGCGGCCATGATATCGAGAAGGCGGGTGATGTCGCGTGATGGTTTCATGAATAAATAATAGGCCAGGTCAGAAGCGGCGAATATGACGGAGGGAAGCGGCTGTAGACTTGTCCACAACTGGTGTGAGTTCTCGCTGAAGCGCGACTTTGTAGCATCGGTAGGCTAACGCATTCAGCGCGTCCGCGCCATGACCTTTTGCCGGAAGACTTCAGCGGGTGTTTTGTAGCCGAGACATTTGCGCGGCGTCGTGTTGAGCTGGTCGCAGACACGGCGCAATTCGGTGTCGCTGACAGCGAGCGGATCTACCTCCCTCGACAGCCATCTTCGTGCGCGACGATTGGTATTCTCGACGGTGCCCTTCTGCCAGGGCGACTGCGGATCGCAAAACCATGTCTGTGCGCCAAGTCCGGCCTGCAGATAGGGCCAATCGGTGAATTCGGTGCCGCGGTCAAAGGTGATCGACCGGCGAGCCGTTGCGGGCAGGGGTTCCAGCGTCCGGATCAGCTGCTGCATGATCGGCCGCGATTGCCGGTCGTTGTTGCGCAGAAACACGGTAAAGCGGCTGACCC
>NZ_JBBNAN010000457.1:0-28275 GCF_037994405.1 Phyllobacterium sp. | reverse complement strand
TCTTCGGCGGCATCCGCGATGTCGACCATTCCCGTCGGGTCAGCTATCCGCTCTGGGCCACCGACATTACCCCGGTGACGGGAAAATGGCGCATCGAGACGGTGGAGATCAACGGCGACGTCCAGATCGCTGGCGTCCGCGTCTCGCCCGGCGACATCGTCGTCGCCGACGAAACCGGCGTGTGCTTCATCCCGATCGCCCGGGCTGCCGAGGTGCTGGAACGGGCGCTTGCCAAGGCCGCCTTTGAGCACGAGAAATGCACGGCGATCGACGCCGGCACCGCGGTTGCCGATCTCCCAACGAAAGAGTGATGCCATGGCCGGTTTTATGCGGAGACTGCATGTCTCCATTCTCGACGACTACCAGGATGTCGTCCGTACGCTCGACTGCTTCACCAAGCTGAAAGGCCACGACGTTACCATCTGGAACGACGCGATGGCCGACGTGGACGTCTTGGCCGAGCGATTGGCCGCCGCCGACGTGCTGGTCCTGTTGCGCGAGCGCACCAAGATCGGTGAAGCGCTGCTCAGCCGCCTGCCGAATCTTAAGCTGATCAGCCAGAGCGGTCACCTACCGCACATCGACCTCGCGGCGTGCACGCGGCAGGGCGTGATGGTGTCCTCGGCCCTGACCCAACGCCCGTCCTATCCCACAGTCGAGTTCACTTGGGGTCTGATCCTGGCGGCGATGCGCAACATCCCGCTCGAAAGCGCGGCGCTGCGCGAGGGCGCTTGGCAGAGCACCGTCGGGCTGGGCTTGCGCGGCCGAACGCTGGGGATCTACGGCTTTGGCCGGCTCGGCTCGATGGTGGCGCGGATCGGCGTGGCGTTCGGCATGGAGTTGCTAATCTGGGGACGGCAGGGCTCACTGGACCGGGCGAAGGCCGAGGGCTTCCCGATTGCCGCGAGCAAGCAGGCGTTATTCGAGCAGGCGGACGTGCTCAGCCTGCACCTTCGCCTCAACGCGGAGACCACCGGCCTGATCGGCCCCGACGAGCTTGCCCTGATGAAGCCGACGGCGCTGCTGGTGAACACCAGCCGGGCGGAATTGATCCAGCCGGGGGCGCTTGTGGCGGCGTTGCACAACGGCCGGCCCGGGAAGGCCGCGCTCGACGTGTTCGAGCACGAACCGCTGACCGACCCGGCGGACCCGCTTTTGCAGCTGCCGAACGCCCTGTGCACGCCGCATCTCGGCTATGTAGAGCGCGACAACTATGAATTCGCCTACGGCAACGCCTTCGATCAGATCGTAGCCTTCGCCAAGGGTACCCCGATCAACATCCATAACCCGGATGTGGTGAAACAGGAGCATGTGCAATGAACCTCGAGCTTGACGGGAAAGTCGTTCTAATCACCGGCGGCAGCAAGGGCATCGGCCTTGCCTGTGCCCGCGCCTTCGGCAGCGAAGGCGCCCGCGTGGTTATCGTGTCACGCAGCCGGGACAATCTGGCTGCCGCCCAGGCAATATTGGCAGCGGATGGCATCGAAGTCACACCATTCGCGGCGGACCTGTCCGACGAGGCGGCGGCTGAACGGGCGGTGGTCGCGGCCGAAGATGAGGTCGGACCGGTAGCTGTGCTGGTCAATTCCGCCGGCGGCGCCGTGCGCGTGCCCCCAGGTGAACTGACACCGGACAGGTGGCGCGTGGCAATGGACGCGAAGTTCTTCACGTATATGAACGTCATGGACTACGTCCTGCCGCGGATGGTGTCGCGGCGGACGGGCGCGATCGTCAACATTATCGGCACCGGCGGCAAGATCGCCTCACCGATCCACCTCCCCGGCGGAGCGGCAAACGCGGCTCTGATGCTGGCTTCCGCAGGGCTGGCCGCGGCGTGGGGCCACGCCGGCGTCCGCGTCAACGTCATCAATCCCGGAGCGACCATGACGGGCCGGGTGCAGATGTCCCTGGAGGCGGAATCGCGCGCGACCGGAAAGCCGCCAGAAGAAGTGCTGCGTCAAAACCAGCAGCGCATACCGCTCGGGCGTTATGCCGCTCCGGAGGAGGTGGCGGATGCGGCGCTGTATCTGGCGAGCGCCCGTGCGTCCTACGTGACCGGCGCGTCGCTGACCATGGACGGAGGGTTGACGCCGCTCGTCGTGTGACCGGCTGAGCCGGAGACAAAGTCAAACATTGGGAGGAACCAAATGTTCAGCTGGTATCGTGAATTGACAAAGCGGGAGCGAAATACGTTCTGGGGATGCTTTGCCGGATGGGCGGTCGACGCGATGGACGCACAGCTTTTCAGCTTTGTGCTCCCCGTCCTCATCGCCGCCTGGGGCATGACGACGGCGCAGGCAGGCTACCTGGCCACAGCGACCCTCATGTCCGCGGCCGTCGGCGGCTGGGCATGTGGCTACCTGGCGGACCGCATCGGTCGCGTGCGCGTCCTGCAATTCACCATTCTGTGGTTCTCGCTGTTTACCTTCATCGCGGGCTTTGCCCAGAACTTCGAACAGCTCATCGTTCTGCGCGTGCTGCAAGGGCTGGGCTTCGGTGGCGAGTGGGCCGCCGGTGCGGTGCTGATGGGTGAGATCATCCGGCCTGCCCATCGCGGCAAGGCGGTGGGTTGCGTCCAGAGCGGCTTCGGCATCGGCTGGAGCATGGCGGCGATATTGGCCGGCGTGGTCCTGGCCTACGTACCGGCGGATTACGCCTGGCGAATGCTGCTGATGATCGGGGTGCTGCCCGGCCTATTGGTGCTGTACCTGCGTCGCACCATCGAGGAGCCGGAGCTCTACCAGCAGACTCGCGCTGCAATAAGGGCGGCCGGTCGCGGCCCCGGGCTCGGGGCGATCTTCCAGCCGGACATGCTGCCGATCACGATCCTGGCGTCGCTGCTGGCGTTCGGCGTGATCGGCGTCGGCGGGGCCATTGTGAACTGGCTGCCGACGTTCATGAAGACGGTCCGGCAGCTGTCGCCAAGCGCCTCGGGGTATTATGTCTTCCTGGTAACCGGCGGTTCGTTCTTCGGTTTTCTGGCAAGCGCCTATTTGTCTGACATGCTCGGCCGACGGCGGACGTTCCAGCTGTTTCTGGTCTGCTCCTGGCTTGTGACCATCGCGTACATGTTCCTGCCTTTGTCCGGGTGGGCACTAATTCTGATGGGTGTGCCGTTCGGCTTCTTCACAATCGGCAACTACGCAGCGCTTGGCCCGTTCTTCACCGAGCTGTTCCCTACCGCCGTTCGCGGCAGCGGCCAAAGCTTCGCCTACAACTTCGGCAAGGCGGCCGGCGCCGTCGCAGTCTCCTGCATCGGCATTCTTGCCCAGTGGATTACCTTGGCCGAGGCCATCGGGCTGATCGCGCTGTCGGGCTACAGCATCGCGATCTTTGCCACCCTGCTGCTTCCTGAGACGAAAGGCATCAACCTTGCGCCGGGCTTTGGCCCCGCAGCGGACGGGGGCGATCGGTCGATTGCTGCGGCGTCGGCTCCGACGGAACAGCCCATCCCCGGCAGGCCGTGACCGCCTCGTCCCGGCGGCGGCCAGTAACGGAGAGGCTGCCCCCACGTCCGCAGAAAGCCGGCCCGCGATGCGGCCGACGACCGGACGGCGCATGCAAAAGAATGTGAGGAGAAGATAGATGATTGTTCAATTGACAATGGCTATTGCGCCTGACGGGGCGGAACACGAGGCAACCTGACCATGAGCCGCCGTAAGAGTATCACCGTCGAGGGCCTCGCCCACAAGCACCCGGTGCCCAACGCCTGTCGCATCGGTAACCTGATCATCTCGGGCGCGATCCATGGCGTAGACCCCGCCACGCACGCCATGCCGGTGGACCTGCTCGCCCAGTGCGCCAACGTATTCGCCAATATGAAAGCCATTGTCGAGGCTGCCGGCGGAAGCACGGAGAACATCATCAAGATGACCGTCTACTTGCGCGACCGCGACAACCGGGGGCCACTGAATGAGGAATGGCTCCGCATGTTTCCGGACGCCGCAAGCCGTCCGGCCCGACACTCCCAACCCCTGCTGGTGGACGGCCCGTCGTTGATCCAGTGCGACTTCATGGCAGTGATCGGGGAGGCGCAATGATGGGGCTGCCAAGCGGCCCTCGCCGCTATGGAGCACCACGATCATATTTATCAAGCCACACATCATTCACCATGATGATGACGGTTCCGTCGAATTATAAATTGGACGGAGATGATGCGACGTGAAACGTTCTTGTCCGATACAGCAATGCGGCTGAGCCCAGTTACGACGGGGGAAATTGATCGTGCGCCTGCGTGATGCTCAACCGCCTGATCCGAGATTCGACAGCCTCAAGGAAGCCAGCAATGACCCAAACCAGACCGGTTAAACTCACCCGCCGTTACCTTCTTACTGCCTCGTGCCTCTGCCTTGGTTGCCTGGTGTCCGGGCCCCTGCTCGCTGACGCTCCAATGGTAAAGAGCGAGGCGCCTGGCTTCCATCGCTTGATGATTGGGGACTGCGAGGTAACGGTGCTTTCCGACGGCCACCTTCCGCTTGCGGCCATGAAGTTGCTGCAAGGGGACTCCTCTCAGATCGCTGAAGCGCTAAAACGTAACTTTCTCGGAGAGCAGGTCGAGACCTCCCACAATTCCTTTCTTGTGAATACCGGCACCAAGCTGGTGTTGATCGATGCAGGCGCCGGCACTCTATTAGGGCCGCACACGGGCCAATTGCTAAACAATCTTCGGGCGGCAGGGTATCGGCCAGAGCAGGTGGACGAGATCTATCTCACCCATATGCACGCAGATCACATCGGCGGTCTGATCGCCGGGGACCAGCGAGCCTTTCCCAACGCTATCGTCCGCGCCGACAAGCGCGATACCGATTACTGGTTGAACGAGGAAAACATGCGCGCTGCTCCGACCGAAGCCAAGCGTTTCTTTCAAGCCGCCATGGTTTCCGTGTCTCCGTACATGCGAGCCGGCCAGCTCAAGACGTTTGACGGCATCACCGACTTGATCCCGGGTGTGCGTGCGCAGCCAGCATATGGGCATACCCCCGGGCATACGATGTACGTCGTGGAGAGCAAGGGCGAAAAGCTCCTGGCGTGGGGCGATATCGTCCATGTCGCCGCGGTGCAGTTTGCCGACCCGACCGTCACCATCGGATACGACGTCGACAGCGCCGAGGCGAAACAGGAGCATTGGCGCATCTTTGAAGACGCGGCGAAGAACGGCTACCTTATCGGGGGCGCGCACCTGCCGTTTCCCGGACTCGGTCACGTGCGCAGCAATGGCGACAAGGCCTATGCGTTTGTGCCGCTGAATTCGTTGCTATAGCATTTGCGGCGCAGGCTCTGATACTTCGCGGGTGAGCCAACCAGTAGGTTGCTTTTTGCCATATCGCGCGGAGCGAGTACATCTTCGGAGTAAATCATGCCCGCCGTCTGATTCAGCCTCCCGGCAAGGTAAAACCATCACCCAATTACCTTTTGGAGATAGGAGCAATCAAAAACACGAGTGGCCGATGTCCGGTTTCCTTCATCGAGCAGGCCCGCGCGGATCATCAGGTCGATGGTAGTCTCCAGCGCCTTGTCTGGAATAGCGAGGCCGTGCGGCCACATGCCCATATCACGCATGTAACGTAGCCCACGACGAGCCAGAACTGCGTCGTCCGGCACGGTGATACGCTGGAAGATTGGCAGCGTGATCTCCTCCATCGCGGGATCGTTGGTGATCACATAGGCGTCGACCAGCGCCTCCACGAGCTTCCCGACCGTTTCGCGGTTCGCGTCAAGCCAACCCTTGTTGGCGATGAGCGCGGCAAACAGGATTTCCGGGATGACGTCGTTGACCTCGCCGATCAGATTGTATCCCGCGTTGTCCGCCACGAAATTCCATGGCGCAGGCTGCGGCGCGCAATCGATCTCGCCAGCCTGCAACGCTTCCCAGCGCTTGGTGTGGATGCCCGCGAGAACAAATTCATAGTCACCTGGGTATTGCAGTCCCTCACGGGCAAGCAGCATCTGCGTGTAGATCGCTGTTCCCTCGGTCAGCGACGAGGTGCCGATTTTCTTACCCTTTAGTTCGGCGATCGACTTGATCGAAGCATCTGCCACGATCGACATGGGAAGACGGTTGGAATTCGACGCCAGCACACGGAGCTCGCCGCCTTTGACGTAGTTTGAAATGGCGCCTTCAGGCGGTGTGATCGCGAGATCTGCCTCGCCATCTAGGACGGCAATCGTCGCCTTGTCGACGCTGCCCATGCGCAGATAATCAATCTTGAGCCCGCGCTTCTCGAACAGGCCCTGCTCTTCAGCGACGAAGACCGGTAACCAGTTGAAACCCTGTGCACCACCCGCCAATTTTACTGTAATCGTCATGAACGTTCCTCCAATGTGGCTGCAGCGAACTAGCGGCTCTGTGCCTTGAGCCGTTTGTCGAGCAAGGGATAGACACGACGCACATTGCTTTCGAAGATTGCGTGTCTGTCTTCCATGCTCAGGTTCAGCGCGTCGATATAGCGCTTGGTGTCGTCGAAGCTGTGCCCGGTTTCCGGATCCACGGCCTTCACAGCGCCGAGCAGCTCGGAGCCGAACAGGATGTTCTTCTTGTCGACCACCCGGAACAGCGTATCGATGCCGGCCTGGTGATAGACGCAGGTGTCAAAAAACAGGTTGTTCATCAGATGCTCGCCAAGCGGGGGCTTTTCGAGCATGATCGACAGGCCACGGTAGCGTCCCCAGTGATAAGGCGCCGCGCCGCCGCCATGCGGGATGATCAGGCGCAGCTTCGGATGCCGTTCGAAAAGGTCCCCCTGGATCAGCTGCATAAAGACAGCCGTATCGGCGTTGATGTAGTGGGCACCGGTCGTATGCATGCAGCGTTCGCATGAGCCTGATACATGAATCATCGCCGGCACATCCAGCGCGGCCATGGCTTCCCACATCGGATCCCACCATTCATCATAGATCGGAGGCGCACTCCATCGCCCACCCGATGGGTCAGGATTGAGGTTGCAACCGACGAAGCCTTGGTCGACGCGGCGTTCCAACTCCCCGATCACCGGCTTGAAGTCGCCGTCGATCGTCTGTGGCAGTTGGCAGACACCGGCGAAATTCTCCGGGAACATGTCGACGATCTGTTGGACACAATCGTTGGATATGGTTGCCCATTCGGTCGCGATATCCACGTCGCCAATATGATGCCCCATCCCGGAAGCGCGCGGACTAATGATTGTCAGGTCCGACCCACGTTCCTTTTGGAGCCGCAGCTGATTGCCCTCAACAATCACCGATAATTCCGTGTCGGAAATGCCAGGGTAGACGGGTCTTTCAGGGGACTTGCCTTCCGCATAGGCGACCTGCGCCTGGCGGAAGTCATGATGTTTCTGCGGCTCTGTTGTGAAATGGCCGTGACAGTCGATAATGAGAGTCATCATACATCCCATCTTGCGGGAAGAACATTCACGCCGCGGAAACGCCAGCCTTTGGCCTTCAGCTCCTTGTCTGGATCGAGACGCAGGTTCGGGAGCTGCCTGAAGGCCTCCTCAAGTGCGATCTCACCCATCGCCCGAGAGAGGAAATGACCCGAACAGAAATGCGGCCGGAAGCCGAACGAAACGTGCTGCTTCTTCTTGCGGAACATGTCGAACTGATCCGCGTGTTCAAAACGTCCTTCATCGCGGTTTGCCGAGCCCATGACGATAGCCACTGAGGACCCGGCGGGAATCGTTGTGCCGGCAACCTCGAAATCTTCGGCGGCGACGCGCGGTGTCACTCCGATCGGCGCAATCCAGCGCAACCCCTCATCGAAAGCCCTCAGCGCGTGTGCCGTCGGGTCCTCCGCCATCACCTTCGCCTGATCGGAGTTCGAAAGCAGGCCGGCGCAGGCATTTGCCGCCGCATGTCCGGGTTCCTGCAGCCCTCCCAGAATGATGACGCGCATGGTCGGGGAGATCTCTTGCAGGCTACGCACCTTGCCGTCCGGCATGCCGCCATACATGACGTGGCTTATCAGCGTGTGGTTCGGCTTCGACAA
This sequence comes from Phyllobacterium sp., assembly GCF_037994405.1. Lineage (GTDB taxonomy): Bacteria > Pseudomonadota > Alphaproteobacteria > Rhizobiales > Rhizobiaceae > Phyllobacterium. The sequence continues at coordinate 20,312 of NZ_JBBNAN010000457.1, read as the reverse complement.
CGCAGCGTAGTAGAGTGCGCCAAGCTGGTCGCTGATGTCCTGAAGGGCCGCGTCGAGCCGATCCCAGACGGCTTTGTCGTTGGAAACATTCTGCAGTCCGAGCGCCATGGCGTGGAACCACTCGACGAGATTGTCATTCGAGGTCTCCGTCAGCCCGATCACGTCGCCGATGCAGCGCACGGAAATGGGCTCGAATAGCTCGGTCGTGAGGTTTGCCTCGCCTTTGTTTTTGATCTGGTCGATGAAGCGCTGCACCACGGGCCGCGTGAGGCGATCGACATAGGAACGCACGCGCTCCGCCGTCAGATCAATTTCAATGCCTTGGCGCAGACATGCGTGCTCTTCGCCCGACATGGTCAAGACGTTCGGCATGCCCATGACGCGGGCCTCTGGCCGGTCGGCAGCGCCTGACGGACCGAAAATCTTGTCATTTGCACCGACCGTACGGCAATCGTCATAGCGGGTGACAAAATACTCTTTGGTCCCCTCAAAAAAGGCCACCGGAGCTTCCTTGCGGAGTCGCGCATAGACGGGGTAGGGGTCTGCATACAGATTGTCGCTCGTCAACTCCGACGCATGGCTAGACATTTCTTCCTCCGATTAAGAACATCAAGACGGCAGTACTGATTCAGCACTGCTCCTCCCGCCTCGGTTATTTTCTCTGCTCGTGCCAAGTTTGATTTCGCATACTAGATCGTTTTCAGATACCAAGACGTATCTCGAAATGAATCGGCTGTCAATGAGCAGCGGCCTGCGAAATTCAGGGCGGATCTTTTTATTCGAATTGGCAAATCTTCATTCTTTCGGCTTGCCAGCCGTCCAATGACGCGACGACCTTGCCAAGTGAGATACCATTTGGTATTGGGAAACTATAAGTATCCAATATCAGTGGGAGGATATCATGACGCTAACAATGCGCGCCGCGCGGCTGCACGCGGTCGGCGAGCCGATGAAAATGGAACAAGTGGAAAGGCCCGTCGTCTCCGGCAGTGATGTCGTGGTAGAGGTCAAGGCCTGCGGAATGGTGCCCAATCTTGGCAATGTGCTGGCGAATTGGGAAACGTGGTATCCGCAGATGCCCTTGCCGCCGCGGCCTGCAATCCATGGCCTCGATCCCTCGGGGATCGTTCATCAGGTCGGCGAACAAGTCGTGGGTCTTAAATTAGGGGACCGGGTTTACGTTAACCCGGGTCGTTTTTGTGGAGCCTGCCACGCGTGTTCGTCGGGTCGTCCGCAGGCCTGCCAGCATTGGACGCTCGGCGGCTATTTTGGCTACAATCCGAAGAGCCTGGAGATGTTCAGGCGCTATCCGTACGGGGGCTTCTGCGAATACATGCTGGCGCCGCAAGCACAGATCGTCAAAATCCCGGACAACATGTCTTTTGTGCAGGGATCGCGCATGGGATATCTCGGCACGTCCTATGCGGCTTTGAAGAAATGCGGCCCATTGATGGGGCGCTCGCTGATCATTAATGGAGCGACCGGAACCCTTGGGGTCGGAGCTACACTCTTTGCGCTAGCCATGGGTGTAGGCAAGATTTACGCAGTCGCGCGCGGCGACGAATTGCTTACCCGCCTTAAGGCGCTTGCCCCAAACAGGATTGAAACCTTCTCGAACCGCGCCGGCTCTACCGCCGAATTCGTGAGAACGAAAACAGACGGTGTCGGCGCTGATCTGATGCTAGACACGCTTGGTGCGAAGGCGCCGCTGGAGTCCATGCTCGACGCTATGAAGGGTGTTCGGCGCGGTGGCCGCATCGTCAATATCGGTGGCACTGCGGGCGATCTGCCTGTTGACGTTAAATGGTGGATGGACGAACAGATGGAACTGATCGGCTCGGTCTGGTTCACCGCGGCAGAGGGCATGGAAATTGCCTCCATGGTCGAAGGCAATGTCGTTGACCTTTCGATTATGGAGCCGATGGTCTGGCCGCTGGAGAAAATCAATGAAGCGATTTCCGGCGTTACCAAGGGCGATGGCGGCTTTACCTATTACGCCGTCACGCTCTAGCGCATAGGCGAATCAAAAACGACTATCAATAAACGCGGTCCTGACCTACCAGGGAGCGCAGGCCGTCCTGCCCCGCTCGTCGGCGAAGACATTCCTGCTGTTACCGCTGCGAGCTCATCCACGTATTTTGCTGGGGTCGCCGATCTCCGATTACCTCAAGATGTTGCTTCTCGTGGCGGACTCAGGTCCTCTGGCCATCAAGGTCGGTGCCTCGAAAGCCGAATATGTTAAACGATGAAGCGGTCTCTTTCTTCTGGCTTTGGAGCGAAGCAGGTAGTCGTTCTCCCGGCAAGCCTGTAGCGATTGCGCTCCACGAATTCACAGAGGCCGTCCGCCCACTTTCTCGGAATGAGGCGAAGGACGTGCACATCGTCCAGGGAAACCCGAGCCCGGCAACTAACCGAATAGTGCCTTCCGCGCGAAGGTGAGCCCGACCGTCTTGGAGAAACAGGTTGGTTTTATAGTCCCGGTCGTCAAGTCCATAGTGCCGATACAGCGTCGAGCCGACCTGCCCCGCGTTCGTTGCAATAAAGAAGGACCGTGGCGGCTGGCGGCCCGCAACGGTGGGTCGGAAACGGCTAGAGCAATAGGCGCCGCACGATTCTGCAAATGGGTGTCATGCCGCAGGAGAGTGCCTTGACGACAACGTCTGCTTCGGATGCTCCACCCGGACGATTGTCATGGCCACCATACAGTCGGTCACGTTGTCTTTCCCTTTGTCCTCCGCTCGGTGAGTCGAGCTTCGTTTCCTCTTGACGTTCGCATCAGTCTGTAGATACTAATCGGTATCTGAAATTGTGCGTCATATCTTTGAGGAAGTGCGATGTTGGCTTGACCGGAGGAAGAAATGCCGGCTCGGCCCTGCCTGCGCGGGGCACGCGCCTAATGTGAAATCGGGAGGTTGAAATGTTTAGTGTAACCGGCGGCCAACAGGCACAACGGAGTGAGTCGAAGGATATATTGGGTCAGACACCGATGACGTACGACGACAGCTTCGTCAAAAATACTCTCGCAGTGCAGGTGGGATAAAATCATGGAATTCTCACTCGAACCTATGGCTATCCTAAGGGTGCTGTGCGGCATCTGGTTCATCCCACATTGCGTCGGGAAAATCAGGCACGTCGGTCCCGCCTCTGCGACATTTGCCAAAGCCGGATTTCATCCTGCCCGCCTTTTCGTCATCGTGACCATCGTCGTGGAACTGATTGCTGGAGCTGGCATGGTATTCAATATCTTTCCCCGGCTAGCGGCGGGCATGGCGGTAGCGGTTCTACTGGGCGCCAGCTATGCCGTGCTCAAGATAAACGGCTGGAACTGGCGATGGCAGAAGCAAGGCCCGGAATTCATGATGTTTTGGTCCATGGCCTGCATTCTTTCAGTACTCGATTGACGCCAGCCGGCTTTCGGGATACGCGTTAGTATCTGAATGCCGGAGCAATCAAGGAGTGTAAAGTTGGCGCGACTAACACGCGAACAGAGCCAGGCGCAGACGAAAGCAAAACTGCTGGCGTCTGCGCGTGAAGTTGTTGCACGCGACGGATACGAGGGCGCAACGGTCGAGCGCATCGCCGAGGAAGCGGGCTTCAGCAAAGGTGCGTTTTATTCCAACTTCCATGGGAAGGAAGACATTTTCCTTTATCTGCTGGAGACGCATTCCGGCCAAGACGTTACGGAACTCCAACGCCTTCTCGGGGACATCGAAGATGGACAGGTGTTGATTGATACCCTCAGCAACTGGGCGCAAGATCGCTCCGCCGACCCAAGCTGGGGTATGCTGGCGCTGGAACTGTTTCGGCGCGCAAGACGCGATGCGACTTTTGGCGAGCGACACTCGAATTTGTTTCGTGCGCAGTGGGAGGGACTGGGTAAGATTCTCTTGCGCCTCTTTCCAGAAGGCAAGGCGCCGGCCGGACCGGCGACGCTTGGAGGAATTGTTTTCGAGTTAACTTATGGCGCAGCGTCAAGCTTCACAAATGGCCCGACTGTCGGTGAACTGGTCAAGGTTTCGTTGACCTCGATGTACATGGCATATGGCCTGGAGCGCGAGACGGCCAGCTAATGCGCTGCGGTCGGATGCCAACCGCTCCAATCGGCCCCCACATTCGATCGAATTCTTCGGGCTCGAAGTTGTGTATCCAATTTCGAATAGACGCGGCGAGAGGTCTTCCGCGCGTGATCATTGGCGTCGTCATTTTCACCTTGCGCAAAGCCAATGGGATTCCAGCTCAATCGTATAATGGCCGTAACGGTCGGTGATTATTTTACCTGGTGACGGGGCGCAACATATTTGTCCGCACTCCCTGAACAGAATTCCGGCGAGCCTATGCGTGCATTAGCACGCCGGCCCGCCGGACAGAAACACTAAGCCTTTAAGGTGGGCCGAAGCGAATGAGCTCCGTCGCCACCTAGAGCGACGGCAACGAGGCCAACGATCCAGAATGCAGGAAACTCCCATCCGCCATTCGGATTGGTGAAGAAAAAGCCAGCAGTAGCGTGCACAGTGAATATGGCTCCAAGCAGCACGGGAATGAGCGCTACTGCAGCGATGCGTGCGAAGAAGCCAGCGATCAGCGCAAGGCCTCCGGCAAGTTCGACCGCTATTGTCAAATAGGCAAGCGCCGGGGGGAGCCCAAGGCTCCCAAAGAATTGGGCCGTTCCGGCAGGTGTGAACACAAAGATCTTAAGCCCCGCATGTGCGAGAAACAAAAGACCGAGCGCTACGCGCAGGACGAGAATGGCATAGGGGGCAGTGCGCACGTCAATCAAAGTAATCTCCTTCAGGTTTAGGGTGAGGTCTCGAATGGACGCCGAGGCGCCAGGTTAAGGTACTGTCGTGGGTCCAAAAAGAACGGACGGAACCGCCCGGCCAACGTCAGGACTTTCTGCCCGTGCTCCGTCAAGGAAGCGTCTAACGTCGGCACGACAATTCTTTTTTGCCTGTCTAAAGTAGCGGTTGACATACCGTGTAGATTTCAGATACTTTACGGTATCTTGAGGAGCAAGTGCTGTCAACCGCGTTTTGAGGAGAGCGAAACGCGACGAGGAGAGACGGCTCAGACAACAGTTCCAAGACGAGGGAGGAGAGACAATGGCTGTGGTTGCGCCGGCCCCCGAGGAGGGCGGCCCAGTGCTTGCGGTTGAGAAGGTTGATGTCCGTTTTGGCGGCATCCATGCGCTGCGAGGCGTATCGTTGAACGTGAGCGCTGGTGAGATTTGCGGGCTGATCGGCCCCAACGGCGCGGGCAAGACCACGCTTTTCAACTGCATTACGCGGCTCAGCGCCGTGACCGCTGGCACTATCCGGCTGCGCGGGCAAACAATCGAAACCCTGCCACCTCGCCAGATCATCCGCATGGGTATCGCGCGGACATTCCAGAACCTCGGCATCTACGCCGGCATGACGGTGCTTGAGAACGTCATGCTCGGCGCCCATCACATCAGCGGCGGGCGCTTCATCGACGCCTTGATGCGACCGGGCCGTTCGCGGCAACGGGAGCAGGAGATAGAGCATCGCTGCAGGGAAATTCTAGCTGACCTCGACCTGAAGGACGTCGCTGGCGTACCGGCCGGATCTCTGCCCTATGCGACGCAAAAACGCATGGAGATCGCCCGTGCCCTGGCGTCCAGACCGATAGTCCTGCTCCTCGATGAACCCGCAGGCGGTCTTACGCACGGTGAAGTCGGGGAATTCGGTCATTTGGTCTCTCGCGTGAGGACAACATACGGCGTTACGGTCGTCCTGATCGAACATCACATGGGCCTGGTCATGAGCCTGTGCGACCGGATCGAGGTCTTCCACCTCGGACAGAATCTGGCACGCGGCAGGCCCGAAGAGGTGAGAGCCAATTGGGCGGTCATCGACGCATATCTCGGGAGGTCCAGATGAACATTCTCACGGTCCGGGACCTTTGGGCTGGATATGGCGCCACGGATGTTCTTCACAAGGTGAATTTTACTGTCGAGCAGGGCACGATTGTGGCCCTTCTGGGCGCCAACGGTGCGGGCAAGACAACGATCCTGCGTGCTCTGTCGGGGCTTCTTCCGTCGCGGGGTGCCGTTGAATTCGGCGGAACGGAATTGCGCCAGTGCAGCCCGGCTCGGCGGGTAGGAATGGGGCTGGCCCACATACCGCAAGGGCGTGGCACCTTCGGTGACTTTTCGGTGGAAGAGAACCTGGCGGCAGGTGCCTTTACCGTCCGTGACAAACGGCAGATCGCGCACGACATGGAACGCTGGTACGTGGCATTTCCGCGACTCGCCGAACGCCGCCGACAGCAGGCGGGAAGCCTCAGCGGCGGCGAACAGCAGATGCTGGCACTCGCTCGGGCCCTCATGTCTCGCCCAAAACTTCTGATGTGCGATGAGCCGTCACTGGGACTGGCTCCGGCGATAACCGAGCAGATCTTCGAGATATTCAAGTCGCTCAATCGCGAGCATGACATGACGATCCTCATCGTCGAGCAGAACGCGGACCTAACGCTTCAATTCGCGCATACCGCCTATGTCATGGAGGCTGGCGAGATCACAATCAGCGGCACGGCAAGCGATCTGCGGAGCAACGAAGCCGTGCAGCAATCCTACCTGGGGGTGTGACATGCAGCTCTTTTTCCAATTGCTCATCGACGGCCTTGCTTCCGGCGCCATCTATGCGGCCCTCGCCCTTGCCCTCGTTCTGATCTTCCGGGCAACGCGCATCGTCAACTTCGGCCAGGGCGAGATGGCCACTCTTTCCGCCTATTGCGCTTGGCAGCTTTGCGAATGGGGCGTGCCGATGGCCGTCTCGTTTATCATTGTCGGGGCCGCATCGTTCCTGCTCGGAGTTTTTGTTTTCCGTGCCGTCATAAAGCCGGTCTCGAAGGCCCCGGTCGAAACGGTTGTCGTCGTTACCCTGGGGCTGTTCGTATTCTTTCAGGCGCTGTGTCTGTGGCTGTGGGGCGCCGACCAGCGCGCCTTCCCGGCAATGTTCCCGAGCGACGGCTGGAACGTCCTTGGGGTCCGCATAACCTCGAGCGCCCTTGGCATCTTGCTCGTCCTGCTGTGCCTGGCCGCGATGATGGGTGTCATTTTTCGATTTACCCGTCTCGGGCTGGCCATGCGCGCTTCCGCCTATAGCAGCGAGAAGAGCCTGCTTGTCGGCATCAGGGTCGAGAGAATGCTGATGCTCGGATGGGGCTTCGCCGCCACGATCGGCTTCATCGCCGCTGCGCTGGTCGGCCCGCGTCTTTTCCTCAGTCCGACGATGATGATGCCGATCTTGCTCTACGCCCTGGCCTCGGCAACGCTCGGCGGCTGGGATAGCCCCCTCGGAGCCATGGTCGGCGGATTAATCGTCGGTGTTGCCGAAAGCCTCGGCGCGACCTTCGTTCCCTTCATCGGCGCGGATCTGCGCATCGTCATTCCGATCGCCGTGACGCTGGTGATTCTCCTGGTTCGGCCGGTCGGTCTCTTCGGTTCCAGCACGGTGGTGAAAGTATGAACAGGCTCCAATCCGCTCCCGCAGTACTGGTCGCTGGCGTGGCCCTCTGTCTTCCGCTTTTTGCGCCGGACTTCATGTTGTTCGAGTTCAGCATCGCTGTTTGTTATGGCATCGCCATTCTTGGCCTGAACTTGCTTTTAGGGTTCAGCGGTCAGATTTGTCTCGCTCAGGGCGCGCTGTTCGGGATCGGCGCCTATACGACGGCTATTCTCAATGTGAACTTCGGCATGGATCCGATCGTGACCCTGCCTTTTGCGGCCATGATCACCAGTCTCATCGGCGTACTGATCGGCCTGCCGGCGTTGCGGCTGCAGGGACTCCAACTCGCGATCGTCACGTTCGGTGTAGCGAGCGCCTTTCCGCAACTGCTGTTGAAGATGGACGCGATCACTGGCGGCGTCACCGGGCTTGCAATCGATCAGCCGATCGCGCCCAAGTGGTTCCCGGGCAGCCAGGAATTGTGGCTCTATGGCCTGTCACTGATTTGCGCCGCTGTCTCGGTATTCGTACTGAGGCGCCTGCTGTGCGGTGACACTGGCCGTCTGTTGCGAGCGTTGCGCGACAATCCGCTGATCGCCGAATCGCTGGGCGTCAATCTGACCAAGGGCCGGCTGGCGGCTTTCGCCGCAAGCTCAGCGTTGGCGGGTCTCGGCGGCGGGCTTTTCGGCATCTTGAACGGCTTTATCAGTCCGCAATCGTTCCTGCCGATGAAATCGATCGACATCCTGATCGGCGGCATCGTCGGCGGTATCACCAGCATGGCTGGAGCGTTCATCGGCGCGGTTTTCATCGTCTTCGTGCCTGGTTGGACAACGGACATCAATCCTGCACTCGGGGGCCTGATCTACGGTCTCTGCCTGATCGTAATGATGATGGCCGCACGGCAGGGCATAGCCGGGCTTCCGATTGGCGGTGGCCTGCAGGCTTTGAGGCGCGTCTTCAAAAAAAAGGGTTTGTCGCGTGTTTCGGGTGTTTTGCCCGGACAATTGGGAGGAGAATGACATGCAAAGATCAATTTCATCGAAGGTCTCGCTTGCGCTGCACGCGCTCGCACTGGCAACGCTTATCGCCGGGCCCTTATACGCACAGGAGCCTTCGCCGGGAATCACGGATGACACCGTAACGATCGGCATTTCGGGACCGCTGACCGGCCCGGTGGCAGCGCTCGGCGCCATCGCCGACGGTGTGAGGACGAGGACCGATCCGATCAATGCCGCCGGCGGCGTCAAGATGGCCGACGGCAAAACGCGCAAGATCGAGTTGCTGGTGGAGGACGACGGACTCGATCCGCAGCGCACCCTTACCAACGTGCGCAAGCTCGCCGAGCGGGAAGAAGTGCTTGCTGTCGTTGCGACGGCGGGCACGCCGAACAACCAGGCCATCGGTCGCTACATCACGCAGCGCAAAGTTCCCAATCTGTTCATGTATTCCGGCGTTCATGAACTGGCGGGACCTGAATGGGAGATAGGGTTCGTCCCGTCCTTCACCACGGAGGCTGCTGTCTTCGCTAAATATCTTCTGGACAACAAGCCTCAGGCGAAGATCGCGCTTCTCTATCTGAACACGGAGACGGGACAGACGTTTCAAACCGCGTTGGAAAGTGCGATCAGCGGCTCGGGCGTCACGATCGTCGCCGCTCAGCCCGTGACATCGGCCGATCCCACGGTGGAAACGCAGCTTTCGACGCTAAAGGCGTCCGGCGCGGATACGCTTGTCGTGATCACCGGCCCCAAACAGGGTGCGGAAGCCGTGCGCTTCGCGACCGAAAGCGGCTGGAAGCCGACGACCCTCGTCTCTAACATCGCGGCGTCCATCGCGTCACTGAAACCGGCGGGTCTCGAAAATGCCAAGGGAATCATTACCAGCCAATTTCTGAAGCAGGTGGATGCCGTAGCGCCCGGAGATGATGAGGGTGTGAAACGCTTCCTTGCCGATCACACGGCCGCCCAGTCGAAATTCTCGACCGATGATGCCGTCGGTCAGACCGGCTATGCGATCGGCGATGCACTGGTAAAGGTGCTCGAATCGATGAAGGCGCCGACCCGCGAGGCAATGATGGAGGCTGCACGCAATCTTGATCATGTACAGTTGGATTTGCTGCTGCCGGGCATCACCCTGACGACGAAAAGCGGCAAGGACGTCTATCCGATCGAATCGCTCCAGCTCTTCCAGTTCGATGGAGCCGCCTATCAGCCAGTTGGTGATGTTGTCTCTTTCGAAGGCAAGACTCCGAAGCACTGACAGAAGCAAAGAACCTGCAGTTTGTTGGGGGCATGTGATGGCCCCTTCTTTTTGTCGGATGGTGTCTCTCCTGCTTCAGACCATGATTTAACACCCCAACACAATTACGCTATTGACATTCTACAAAGAATTTGGATACTACTTAGTATCTTGAAGTGGAGGCTTCCTGGCGGCGACAGTGTCGACGGTCGCGCCACAATGGAGGTCACCGGGAGGAAAAGCATGGCGAAGGTAGTGAGAAATGTGATGCGGACAGATGATGCCATTGTTTGCGGTCTTGGCGAGCTGGGTGTCGCGACGGTTCATGAGGCGCAGGGGAGAAAAGGGCTGCTGGCCGCCTCGCTGCGCCCGATCTATCGCCCCGTAAAGATTGCCGGCAATGCGCTAACCTGCGAAGTGGCGCCTGGTGACAATTGGATGATCCATGTGGCGCTCGAACAAGCCCGTCCAGGTGACATTCTCGTCGTATCGCCGACATCGCCTTGCGACGATGGCTATTTCGGGGATCTCCTTGCCACGTCCGCAATGGCTCGCGGCATTCGCGGGCTGGTCATCGATGCGGGCGTCCGCGATATCGCCACTCTGACCGAAATGAAGTTTCCCGTTTGGTCTAAGACGGTTTCCGCGCAAGGCACCGTCAAGCAAACTTTGGCGGATGTGCAGGTTCCGATTGTTTGTGCCGGATGGCTAGTGCGGCCGGGAGACGTCATCATCGCAGACGATGACGGTGTCTGCGTGGTGCCGGCGGAGAACGCCGCGGATGTCCTGGAGAAGGCGCGCCGCAGGGAACAGATGGAGGAAGAGAAACGCCAGCGCTATGCGGCGGGAGAACTCAGCCTCGACGTAAACGACATGCGCCCAAAACTACAGCAGGAGGGGCTTGTCTATGTCGACTGAGATCAGCATCAAACCACGCCGCGTGGTGACCGGTATCCGCGACGGCAAGTCCGTCTTCGTCAGCGACGGGACGGCTCCGAATGCCCATTTGCATCAGTCCGTTCCCGGCTTCATGACATCTGTCTGCTGGTCCACGCCCTCAGATTTGTGTTTGCCGCTAGATGGCTCGGACCCGGCCCTTCCGGGAATAGGCATAACGCCTGCTCAGGGCGAGACGCGTCTGATGATCGTGCGCTTTCCGCCGGACTCCGTCATGGCCGATCCGTCCTTCGACCCCATCGCTGCCGACGCGGAGCAGTGCCAGCATCTGCCTGGGCTCGCCGAGCTCTTCGAACGCGAGGCTCCCGGTATGCACACGACGGACACGGTCGACTACGACCTCGTTCTCGAAGGCGAAATCTGGCTAGAACTCGACGACGGTGCCGAGGTGCATCTTCGGCAAGGCGACGTTGTGATCCAGTGCGGCACCCGTCATGCCTGGCGCAACAAGGGCACATCGCCGGCAACCATGATTTTCATCCTGATCGGCGCGACGCGGTCCTAAGGCAAGCGTCGGCCGGCGAACCCCGGTTGAGGACCTAAGTTCGAAAGGATTGCGCCTAATTGGAGGAGCGCGATGATGAATTACGATTGTCTTATCGTGGGCAGTGGGCATGGCGGCGTTCAGGCGGCTGTCTCGCTTCGCCAGCATGGTTTTGCCGGGTCGATCGGTCTTATCAGCGACGACCGCGATCTGCCCTATGAGCGCCCGCCGCTCTCCAAGGACTATCTTTCCGGCGCCAAGCCGTTCGAGCGCATTCTCATCCGGCCCCCGGAATTCTGGGCCTCGCGGAACATCGACCTCCTGCTTGGAAACGAGGTCGCCAGATTGGAAGCGAAAGATAAGAAGGTCCTCTGCGCGAATGGAACGGCCTTCGGCTATGGCCATCTGATCTGGGCAGCGGGCGGGAGGCCTCGGAAAATGACCTGTGCCGGTCATGAACTTCGTGGCATCCATTCTGTGCGCAATCGGGGCGACGTCGACCGGATTATGGACGAACTTGCCAGCGTGCGGCGCGTAGTCGTCATTGGCGGAGGCTATATTGGGCTTGAGGCCGCAGCCGTTCTGACCAAACTCGGCAAGACAGTCGTCGTCATGGAGGCATTGGATAGGGTCCTTGCCCGCGTGGCAGCTGAGCCCCTTTCTCGTTTCTACGAGAATGAACATCGCGAGCATGGCGTCGATGTCAGATTGGAAACCGGTATCGAGAGCTTTGTAGGGCGCGATGGGCGCCTGACCGGCGTGCGGCTGATGAATGGCGAATCTTTGACTGCCGACATGGCAATCGTCGGGATCGGCATTCTGCCCTGCGTTGAACCTCTTATTACCGCCGGAGCGGTGGGAACCAACGGCGTCGACATCGACGATTATTGCCGAACCAATCTGACCGACGTTTACGCCATCGGTGATTGCGCGCGCATTGTCTCCGGTCACGGCCTGCGGATCGAATCCGTCCAGAATGCAAGCGATCAGGCCATGGCTGTGGCAAAGACCTTGTGTGGAGAGCCGGTGCCCTACAACGCGGTTCCCTGGTTTTGGTCGAACCAATATGATCTGCGACTGCAGACGATTGGGCTGTCAAACGGATATGATCAGGCCATTGTCAGGGGGGATCCCGGCGCACGAAAATTCAGCGTCGTCTATCTCCGCGAGGGCGTCGTCATCGCGCTCGACTGCGTCAACGCCGTGAAAGATTACGTCGAAGGCCGCGTGCTTGTCGAGCGCTGCGCCCGTATCGCTCCGAACATTCTGGCTGACAACGGCATCACTTTGAAATCGATGGTGAACAGATGAAATGGCGCTACCGCCACGCGGTGTGCGTCGCGGACTATGTGGGAGGATCGAGATGTCTACGTTTACAGTAATCACGCGCACGGGCCAGGTCGTCCCTGTTGAGGGACGGCCTGGGGTGTCGGTCATGGAGCATATCCGGGATGCCGGCCTGGACGAGCTGCTTGCGCTCTGCGGTGGCTGCTGTTCCTGCGCCACCTGCCATGTCTACGTTGATGACGACATAAGGCATCATCTACCGGCGCTTTCCATCGATGAGGATGAACTGCTCGACAGCTCAGACCACCGGCGAGAGCAGTCGCGCCTTTCCTGTCAGATCCCCTTTAGGCCGGAGCTGGAAGGAATGAGCGTAACCCTTGCGCCTGAAGATTGATCGGCGCTGGCGCAACCTACGGCATCAGACCTAGAAGATGCCGAATCCGCAATTTACGTCAAAACAAGCTGTGATGCTTTTAGGCACTCGTCGAGATCTCCTGAACGGCATCAGACTTGCTGGCGAGACGTGAGCAAATTCCCTTCGTGTCCTTCGAACGGAGCAACAAACATAAAGTAGACTCCCGTTCGCACGCGAGTGCGGCAGTCGTTCAACTCGTTGCTCTGACCGAAAAGGATCTGTTCTGCAGCAGTCCAACTGTTGACAACATGACACAATTTAGATACTAGAGGTATTGGGAGACTGACAGGTATTTGCATAAGCGTCGGTATGCAGAACCGCCATTGGGAGGACAACGCGTTGCCGCATCATCCAGACATATCTGTCGTCACGCGCACTGTTGCGTGGTGCAAAGGCGCTACAAGTTCTTCGGTTGCTGATTGTGACTTGCCGTGTTGCGGCACGGTCGCCCGTTCGGCATAGACCATGGGAAACTCTCCTCAGGACGCACTCCTGTTTGGAATCGTGTCGGTTGCTCTTACTGCCTTCGCGCTGACGGGCCTTTGCCGCGTGTCACGTCTCGGCGTGGCTTGGTCCGGCTCCATCATACCGGCAGCTTTTCTTGCTGCCTATGTCGTCGCCTACAACAAAGTCCCGGCCTTTCCGCCGATAGGAGCGGCGAACAAGGTCTTCTTCATAGCACTCGCCGGTGCTCTTGTTGGTCTGGCGGCCGACCTTGCAGGTAGGCCCCGCCTCGCAGCATTGCTGTTATTGATCCAGCCGCTGGCAGCAGCCTTGTATATCGGTCAAAGCCGCCTAGGCGAGGCTCCACTGGAGATTCTCGTTGCTGCAGCCACCGGTGTTGGCGTGATGATCTTGCTGCGGCGAGAGATGGGAGGAACTGCGGCGGAGGACGGCATGAAGCGCGGCCTGCTTCTTGCCATCGCGTCCCTGGGATTCGCCCCAATCGCCCTGCTGGGCGCATCTTCGACCAGCCTTCAGCTTTGCGTGATCTTTGCGGTTGCGGTGCTGGCGACCTTGCCCTGGAGCATCGGCACTGAGGATGACCCGTTCGGAACCTCTGCCTTTCTGGGCGGCGCTGGCGGGATAATATCGGTCGTCTATGCGGTAACCCTGATAACGCGCAAGTCCGATCTCCTCGCGCTCGCGACGCTCGGCCTCATCTTCTTCGTTCCGGAAGTTAGCCGGCGTATGCAGTGGTTGGCAGGGTTTCAGGGCAGATTAACCCGTTTAATGGGATTCGCGTTCCTTTGTGCAATCCCCGCCGCATGCGCAGTCACGATCGCCATTTTTTCATACGGTTCCAGTTTTCCAATTTGACAAGGGAGGAAATGTCAATGTTCAAGCTTACGCGTGCCCGCATCTTATCTGCCGCTTTTGCCGCCGTGCTTTCTCCAGGACAGCTTCAGGCAAAAACCTTCGATATCGACATCGTTCATTCTAACATCGCATTCTTCATCGACCATCTTGGCTTCTCGCGTGTCATCGGTGTTGCCAGGGGCTTTGAAGGAACCTTCGAGTTTGACACAGCCAATCCGGAAGCAAGTTCGCTCGATGTGAAGGTGAAGGTGGCGAGCATTTCCACCAATAACACACAGCGTGACAGCGACATCCAGGGCGCTGATTGGTTCAATGCTACCGAGTTCCCGGATATCACTTTCGTCGGCAAGGAATTCAAAACGACCGGGGCGAAATCCGGAACCATCCTGGGCAACCTAACAATTGCAGGCGTCACCCAGCCTGCCGTTCTGGATGTCGTCTTCAACAAGGAAGGCGAAAACCCCTGGGACAAGAGTCATGTCGTGGGCTTCAGCGCCGAGACGACTGTCAAGCGAAGCGACTTCGGGATGAAAGCTGCGCTCGGCATGATAGGAGATGATGTAAAGCTTTACATCGAGATTGAAGGCAGAGGGCGTTAGAAGCCATAAAGGCGATCTCTTGCTAGGCGATGGATCATCATTCGAAGCTCCAGGACGCGTCACTGTTGCAATATGCGAGCGGTGGCTTGTAGGCGGATCCCCTTTATTGGTTTGTTTGCCAGTAATGGCTGTGGACCATATTACGGAACCGCCTCAAGCCGGAATGTGTGGCGCTCGTTGACATCCATCAACCCGCAGGGCAAACGCAGTCAGCCGGCCGTGCCAATTTCTCGATCGAGTTAAGCTCACGCGATTGCAGACTTTCGGGCACCAATCGAATTTGGCTAGTACCGGCATTTTCAAACGAACATTTATTCCTAGCTTTCGACATTGTACGGGCGGAAATTCAAGGGAACTTTTATCAATGAAGAACAATGCTGTCTTCCGCGCAATGGTTTGCTCGCCAGACTCGAAGGGGCGATTGAGTAAAGGCCGTGTGGCCGCGGCACTGGTTATCTTGCGAGGCGCAGCTCCGACAGCTGTAGCCACGTCGGATTGTCGGCGTACATCTCGCCAATGAGCGTCTTAATCTCGGCGATCCTGTTGTTCGCATCCTTTTGTCGATAGCTCATGATGATGGGTGAGGTTGCCTTTTCGTCAGCGATCATGCGGTAGCAAACATCGTCCGGGCGTTGCCGCTGGGATGCGGCGGGGATGATCGAAACACCCATTGTCGCCGCGACGAGCCCCAGTGCCGTTTGGATCTCGCGGACCTCTTCAACATTTCCCGGGCTAACATTGTGCTCGGCGAGAAGGTTCAGTACTTCGTCGGCGAAACTCGGTCTCGGCTTTGATGGATAGACGATGAGCGTTTCTCCTTCGACGTCACGCAGTTGAACTAACTCATTTGGCAAAGCCTTTGGGTGCGCCTTCGGCAAGGCGAGAAACAACCGCTCTTCCCTCAATGTTAACCGCTCGACCTCCGTGTCATTGAAGCGTACACGGCCGAAGCCGAGATCGATCCGGCCTTCCTTCAGGGCGACCACCTGTTCCGTCGACATCATTTCGCGGATCTCGATATCAAGGTTCGGCCATCGCGCCCGCATGCGGCGCACAAGATCCGGTATGCCGCCGTAAAGCGTCGAGGCAACACATCCGATGATGAAGACTTCCCGTTTCGAGTGACCGATGCGTCGCGTCTGCTCCCGGATGTGGTCCGCCTTCGCGAGCATCTGTACCGCCTGCTCGTAGAAGAAGCGCCCCGCCTCGGTAAGGGTAAAGGGCCGGTTGGAGCGATCGATCAGGGCGACGCCAAGGTCATCTTCGAGTTGCTGGATCTGGCGGCTCAGCGGCGGTTGCGCAATGTGGAGAGTCTCCGCAGCGCGCGAAAAATTTCGTTCGCGAGCGACGGCCACGAAATAGCGAAAATGGCGCATGTCCATCGGATTATACCTCTACGGTATGAAAATTGACCTTTATAGTTTTGGACTAGTTTGCGGCTGAACGCTAGTTTTCCCTTGTAAAGACAGGGAGTGGAAACACCGTGACTGCCGATATCTGTATCCTCGCCATCGAGACTATTATACTCGATTTGCCCACGATCCGGCCCCACCAGCTGTCGATGGTGACAATGAACCGGCAGAGCATGACGATCGTCCGTGTGCGCTGTTCTGATGGCTTCGAGGGCGTCGGCGAAGGCACTACGATCGGCGGACTTGCCTACGGTCCTGAAAGCCCTGAAGGTATGAAGCTAACGATCGACCAGTATATCGCACCGCTTCTGATTGGCGCGGACGCCACCCGCATTCAATTGGCCATGGGTCTCGTCGCCAAGGCGGTCAAGGGCAACAACTTTGCCAAATGCGCCGTCGAGACGGCCTTGCTCGATGCCCATGCTCGTCGCCTCAACCTTTCGCTATCCGAGCTTCTTGGCGGCCGTCGCCGTGACAAGCTGCCGATCGCCTGGACGTTGGCCTCCGGTGACACGGCCAAGGACATCGCGGAAGCACAGCAGATGCTGGACCTGAAGCGCCACAAGCATTTCAAATTGAAGATCGGCAGCAAGCCAATCGCCGAAGACATCCGTCACGTCGCCGAGATCAGGAAGGCCCTGCCAGAGGAGGCGACCGTGCGCGTCGACGTTAACATGGCCTGGCGCGAGCGCGAAGCCGGAACAGCGATCGCTGCTCTTGCGGGTGTCGGTTGTGTTCTGGTCGAACAACCGGTCGCTGGCATTTCGTCGTTGGCTCGGCTTACCCGTAAGTCGTCGGTTGCCATGATGGCAGACGAAGTCCTGGTTGGGCCGGAGAG
Source organism: Phyllobacterium sp. (assembly GCF_037994405.1). GTDB lineage: Bacteria > Pseudomonadota > Alphaproteobacteria > Rhizobiales > Rhizobiaceae > Phyllobacterium. The sequence goes on along the minus strand of NZ_JBBNAN010000457.1, from coordinate 3,293 downwards.
TGCACTCGAGGCAGCATCGGCGCGGGCTGCCGATGTCTTCTCAATCAAGATTGAACAGGCTGGCGGCCTCTTCGCTGCCTCCAAGGTCATCGCAATCGCGGAAGCTGCGGGGATCAGTATTTATGGCGGAACTATGCTGGAGGGACCGATCGGTACGATGGCGGCCGCACAGCTTTTCGCCGGCGTCAAGGATCTGCAATGGGGCACGGAGCTCTTCGGCCCCTTGCTATTGGTCGAGGAAATTCTGGCGGAGCCGCTCATTTATCGCGACTTTGAACTTCAGCTCCCCACGGGACCGGGGCTCGGAATCGCGTTGGATGAGGTCGCGGTCAATCGTTTCCGGCGGGATGGCAGGCCTACCGCCAATTTGCGCGTCGCGAGGTAACCAACATGCTCTTTCACGTGGAAATGACCGTCAATCTGCCGCATGCCCTACCGAAAGCGGAGGCGGACGCCCTGAAGGCAACGGAGAAGGCGCGGGCTCGGGAACTGCAGGGATCTGGCAAGTGGCGGCACCTTTGGCGCGTCGCGGGCCAATACGCCAATGTCAGTATTTTCGACGTGAGCGGGCCGGGGGAATTGCACGAGATTCTCTCAACGCTGCCGCTGTTTCCGTTCATGCAGATCAAGGTGAGGGCGCTTTGCCGTCATCCCTCCGCCATTGCTGAAGACGGCAGCTGATTTCGACGTAGGTACCACATCTTGGAGGAGGTGCCGCCGTAACGACCATCGCCGCATGGTCACCGGTTTAAAGAGTTACCAAGACGAAGGAGGAAGTTATGGCAAGTGGCATTATCGAAAAGAACGTCATTCAGGATCTGGCTCGCCGGGCCAGCGGTCTGGACACCGAAGGTGGTGATCGCCGGCTGAAAGAAATCATGAATCGCCTTCTCGGCGATCTCTTTCAGGCGATCGATGATCTCGATATCAGTATGAACGAAGTCTGGGGTGCGGTCGCCTATCTTGGCGCGGCTGGACGAAACAACGAACTCGGCCTTATAGCCCCGGGCATCGGCCTTGAGCATTTCCTTGACCTAAGGCTCGATGAAGCCGAGCGTCGCGCGGGCCTCGCCGGTGGCACGTCACGCACGATCGAAGGTCCCCTCTACATTGCCGGCGCCCCTCTCCATAAAGGCATGGCGCGTCTCGATGACGGTTCGGACGACGGTGAAGTGCTCTTCATGCAGGGGCAGGTGCGTGACCAGCATGGCAAGCCGGTCCCCGGCGCAATCGTCGACGTTTGGCATGCCAACACCCTTGGAAACTATTCGCACTTCGATCCACAGCAGGCGCCCTACAACCTGCGCCGCCGCATCGAGACGGATGCCGAAGGCCGCTACCGTTTCCGCACCATCATGCCGAGTGGCTATTCGACGCCTCCGGGTGGCTCGACCGAGCAGCTCCTCTTTGCGATTGGCCGTCACGGCCACCGTCCGGCACATATCCACTTCTTCGTGGAAGCGCCGAGCTTCCGTCACCTGACGACGCAAATCAACATCGAGGGCGACCCTTATCTTTTCGAAGATTTCGCCTTCGGAACCCGTGAGGATTTGATCCCGGCCGTGACGCGCGTCAGCGACCCGAAGCTGATGGCCGAAAACCAGGTGCAGGCACCTTACGCCTCCATCGATTTTGATTTCGTCCTGACGCCCGCCGTAGGGGGCATCGTCGATACGATCGTTGAACGCGAACGGGCTGCGGCCTGAGATCGTGAAGAGGCGCCATGGAGGTGGCGCCTTCCATCAAACCCGAGGAGGATGAGACATGCTGGATGTCACCGCGGACCGCCGTATCGAGGATAAGCTCGACAATGCCGTCATCGAGGATGCGGACAGTGGCGCCTATTGTTGCCGCCGCGATATCTTCACCGATACCGAACTGTTCGAACTTGAAATGCAGCATATCTGGGAGGGGAATTGGGTCTATCTCGCCCATGAAAGCCAGATTCCCGAACCCAATGACTACCTGACCGGCTATATCGGCCGTCAACCGATCGTGATCTCGCGTGACAAGTCAGGGACCCTGCATTGCTTCCTCAATGCCTGCTCGCATCGCGGGGCAATGATCTGCCGCCACAAGCGGGGCAACAGGTCCACCTATACCTGTCCGTTCCACGGCTGGTCCTTCTCGAATTCGGGAAAGCTTCTGAAGGCCAAGGATCCGAATGGTGCCGGATATCCCGAGCAATTCAACAAGAATGGCTCGCACGACCTTACCAAGGTCGCCCGTTTCGCGAATTACCGCGGCTTCGTGTTCGGCAGCCTCAATGCCGATGTCCTGCCGCTTGAAGACCATCTTGGCGAGGCGCGAAAGATCATCGATATGATCGTCGACCAGTCGCCGGAGGGGCTCGAAGTCCTGCGCGGCAGTTCGAGCTATATCTATGACGGAAACTGGAAGTTGCAGACCGAGAACGGCGCCGATGGCTATCACGTTTCGTCCGTTCATTGGAACTACGCCGCCACGACCAACCACCGGAAGGACGCAATCGCTGCAGCCGCCGGCCAGGACGTGACGCGGGCAATGGATGCGGGCTCTTGGGCCAAGCAGGGCGGCGGCTTCTATTCCTTCGAGCATGGTCATCTCCTGCTGTGGACGCGCTGGAGCAATCCGGAAGACCGGCCGCTCGCGGAAAAGCGCGACGAGTTGACGGAGCGTTTCGGGCAGGCCTGGGCCGATTGGATGATCGACCGCTCGCGCAACCTGTGCCTCTATCCGAATGTCTATCTGATGGACCAGTTCTCCTCGCAGATCCGGATGTATCGCCCGATCGCGGTGGATAAGACGGAAGTCACAATCTACTGCATAGCACCGAAGGGTGAGAGCGCCGAAGCGCGCGCGCGCCGTATCCGTCAGTACGAGGACTTCTTCAACGCCAGCGGCATGGCGACCCCGGACGATCTGGAGGAATTCCGCTCGTGCCAGATCGGCTACCAGGCACGCCACGCTGCCTGGAACGATCTTAGCCGCGGCGCGACACACTGGATCGATGGTGCCGATGAAGGCGCTGCTGCGATCGGATTGAAGCCCGTGATGTCCGGCGCCAAAACCGAGGACGAGGGCCTTTTCGTCATCCAGCACAGTTACTGGAAAGAGGCCTTGGGAAAGGCAATCGGGCGCGACCCTTCGCGCTGAAGCCACGGGCGGGCCGACACACGCCCCGCCACCGCGATGCATATTCGAAATATCAGATTGGGGCGGACTGAGGAGCGGTCCGCCGGAGGAGATGTTATGACGGTTACACGCCAGAAGGTCGAGGACTTCCTCTATCGCGAGGCCCGCTATCTCGATGA
>NZ_JBBNAN010000456.1:0-2661 GCF_037994405.1 Phyllobacterium sp. | reverse complement strand
TCTTCTGACCTTCCTCGATGAGAGACAGTTTGCATAGCGGCAATCCGTCAGTGAGAAATCCGCGCTTTCGGAGTTAAGCCATGTCCCCACATGCCAGATCTATCGTAGCTGCAACGGCGAGTACCTGGTTCGGCTTTGCCGCGCTTTGTATCGGCATGTTCATGGCAATCCTCGACGTTCAGATCGTCTCGACCTCATTGCCGAACATCCAGAATGCTCTCGACATCGATCCCGATCAGATGAGCTGGATACAGACGGCTTACCTGATCGCGGAGGTAGTCGCCATACCGCTGAACGGCTTCCTGACGCGGATGCTGACGATGCGTTGGCTTTTCGTGTTCGGGATAATCCTGTTCACGCTCGCATCCGTCGGTTGTGCCCTGAGCGGCAATTTTTCGGAATTGCTCACATGGCGGATCGTGCAGGGACTCGCCGGAGGAGCGCTCATACCGATCATCTTTTCGGCGGTGTTCATTCTCTTCCCCGGAAATCTTCAAGGCATCGCTACGACGGCTGCTGGCGTCGTGGCGGTGTTGGCACCCACCGTCGGCCCTATGGTGGGAGGCTGGATCACCGAATCTTACTCCTGGCACTGGCTGTTCCTGATCAATGTCGTCCCGGGAATCGTGGCGGCAATGCTTGCGGCCACGTTGTTGCCGCGCGAACAAACGCGACTTAGCGAGATGCGGACTTTGGACATTCTGGCCCTATTGATGATGGCGATCGGCCTGGCCGCACTGGAGATCGCGCTCAAGGAAGCGCCTAAGCGCGGTTGGACGGATGGTCTGATCCTTGGGCTCGCCGCGCTCAGCGCCGCCAGCCTTGCGGGGTTTGCCCATCGCACTTGGTTCAATGTGGTCCCTTTGGTGAATCTGCGCAATTTCAAGGACCTCAACTTTACGATCGGGTGCGCCTTGAGCTTTCTGCTTGGATTTGGTCTGTTCGGCTCGGTCTACCTCATGCCAGTGTTCCTGGCTTATGTCCGCGGCCACAGCGCATTCATGATTGGGACGATGATGTTGGCGACTGGCGTCGCGCAAATCATCGTTGCGCCGGTCGCGGTTCTTCTTGAGCAGCGCATGGACGCAAGGGTCCTCACCGCGTTGGGTTACGCAGTATTCGCCATAGGTCTCGGGTGCAGCGCGTTCCAGACGCCAGCAACGGATGCGGACGAAATGTTCTGGCCTCAGATCATCCGAGGTGTTGCAGTGATGTTCTGCATTTTGCCGCCCACTCGTCTGGCGCTTGGAAATCTGCCGCATCACCGGATTCCGGATGCTAGCGGCCTGTTCAACCTGATGCGCAATCTCGGAGGCGCGCTCGGTTTGGCTTTGATCGATACCGTAATCTACATGCGCGCATCCACACACGGCGTGGACATTGCGAACCGGCTGCTGGCGGGCGATGCACAAGCGGCCGAATTCGTCGGTATTCCTCTCGACAAACTTCGCGGCGACGGCCTCTCAGAGTTTGGCGCAGGAGCCCAAGCCCTCTTTAGTCCGTTGGTTGCGAAGGCGGCGCTGGTGCAATCCATCAATGACGCATGGGCAATGATTGCTTTGATCACATTGATCGCCCTTTTGGTAGTTCCTTTTGCGCGCCCGGTTAGCCATGACCCCCATGCGGTGCCGACCTGACAATCTGACCTGTTACCGGACGGATACGGACGTGAGACACAATGTTACAGATTAACCAGTTGCCCGATGGCATGATCCCTTATTCATCCATTCTTCCCGTTCAGAAGCATGATCCTGGTGACGAGATTTTGGTACTGAGGGACTTGACGAACAAAGGCCCATTACAGAAGCACTATTTCACAAATTCGGCGTCGATCCGATTTGGATGCTCACCGGCACTCCAAGGATTGTGAAGAGTGACCGCACGTATAGGAATCGGGATGATTGGTTCCTGAGCGGTGATCTCACCGATGAGGATCATATGAAAGCGATCATCGCCCGTGTCAACGGGATGTGCTTGAGCATGGCGTTGTTGCATGGATGAGATTTGAAGCATAGTCCGGTTTTTGATGGCGCCGTTATACGGTTGCTTCTTTCACGCGTGGCGGCCGTATTTCGAGGCCGGCATGCCGGCATCACTCGCAATCACATCTCGCGATGGTCCAAGCGCTTCGCGCCGGTCTGCCTGCATTCCCTGAGCCGCCGCCAGAACACCGCCGCACAAAAAGCCCCTATCAGGCATCTCCCTGCAGCGCCACTTGCCCTACACTGTGAAGCGGCGCTCAATTGGACCGGAGTTCACGAGCAATTCAGCAAGTCTAAGGACGCGACCGCACCCCGTCGTTTCCTCTGACGCTCTTCATGCCGCCACTGGCTTCTGTGGATTGGTGGCGGCGTGTTGCGCCGCATCCGCAGTGATCACCGCTTCCGGTTGTGATCCGGCAGGGCTGGAAACCGGCATGGCTTTCGAGGCGAAACAGATGCCATTTTCATCAAACGCTGCCTTGATCATGACGAAGGCGCGACGGCGGACGGCGGCCTGCTCTCCAGGCTTTGTCTTGAGCTTCAGCGTCAGCTTGATCCCATACTCTCCGAAATCCTCGACGCCCTGCATCTTGAGCGGCTCGATGGTGATCGCCTTCAGTTCGGGGTCTTCGGCCAGTTCAAGTCCGATCTTCTTGATGAGCTTGCGCGCCTTCTCCAA
>NZ_JBBNAN010000455.1:0-24945 GCF_037994405.1 Phyllobacterium sp. | reverse complement strand
TCATCGTCATCTGCCTGCGCAAACGCGATAGATTGAGCAACTACAACACTGAGAAATGTAGCCAGCAGAAATGATTTCTGATTCGTCATATATTTCCTCCCTTGTCCGTCAGTCTTGCCTTAGTTCGATGATATCGCCACGCCCCAGGGCAATTGACCGACAGTAACCGACTTGATTGGTTCGTCGGTGGCAGTGTCGATGAAGGTAATGTCGTTGGACAGGCCATTGGTGCTGATGATCGTCTTGCCATCCGGCATGAATGCCAGCTGCCAGACACGCTGTCCTACCAGGACATATTTTTCGACCTCATAGGTTTCGGCATTGACGACGGCGACGCGATTTGCAGGACCGAGGGCTACATAGGCTTTCTTGCCATCGGCGGTGATGCGTATGCCGACCGGCTGGATCTGCTCGGCGCGCAGTCCCTGAATCTCGAAAGTGATCTTGTGGGTGACTTGACGTGTCTTGTTGTCGATGACAGACACTGTGCCGCCAACCTCGGCAGAAACCCATACCTCCGATCCATCTGGCTTGAACTGGGCAAAACGCGGGCGGGCATCGACCAGCACGTTGTCGGTAATTTCATGGGTCGACGTATCGATGAAATGCGCCATATTCGTTGTTTCGGAGGTGTTGACGATGGTCTTACCATCGGGGCTGACGCCCATACCTTCCGGCTCAACACCGACCGGTATCTCTGCAACAACGGTCTTCCCTGCGATATCAATGACCGTGACGAGATTGTCGTCCTCATTGGCGATGTAGAGGGTCTTGCCATCGGGGGACAAGGTGAAAAGCTCCGGATCCGGACCCGATGGAAGCGTGCCAATGATCTCGTTTGTGCTTGTGTCGATCATCTCTACCGTGTCATCATCACTGGCGCAGACAAAGATGATCTTTCCGTCGGGAGAAATGGTAATGCCGCGGGGTCTTTGCCCGACCTCGATCGTCTTGACTACCTCCATGGTCTTGGAATCGACGACGGTTACCGTATTGTCCTTCTCGTTGGAGACATAGACCATATTTGCCGATGCGGGCTGTGCAAAGAATGGCAGCGCCACGATCGCAGCGAGCAAGCACAAATGTCGTCGCATTTCATTCCTCCCATTACAATTTCAATTCAGCTTGCACTTGGTTTCCGGTCGATCCACACCCAACGTATCCAACTCTGAAAATTGATGCAGGAAGCCTTCCTGCGGCGACGTGGAGACGACCCCATGCCCGTCGCCGATCAGGACGGGTTGTCGTAATTGCCAATTCCAGTTGCGGAAAGTGAGCTTCTGGCCTTTGAAGGCCGCGATCGAAAAATCATCGGACTTGATGTAATCTTCAACCTGTTTTGGATCATTGCCCTTGGTTCGCGTGATCGCTTCACCGAGGATGCGCACTGCAGTCCAGGCCTGCATGTCCTTCGAAAGCATCCGGCGCCCGGTCGCCTTGTCGAAACGGTTCTGAATCTGCGAACCGCCCCATTGTTCACTGGCCGGATGCCAGCTTGAGGGAACAAGCCCGGCAGTTCCTGCCACCGGTCGTGGCGTCCAGGTCCGGTAAGGGACATAGCTGCCGAAAACTTCGCTCTCGTCGGCCACCACAACCACATCATGCTCAGGCAGGTTCTGCGTAAAGACCGGCATTTGTTTTTGCACCTGGATCACGCCTGTGTCAGTCCTGCGGGCGGTGCCCTTGTCTTCGTACAACCGTTCTTCGACGATGGTCGCACCGAACCGTGTCGCTGCGCGCCGTATCGCGTCGGCGTAAAGCTGATCGCGCTCATGTGAGCCATAAAGGAGCACCCATTTGCGCCATTGTTTCCAGACGAGATATTGTGCAAGCCCATCGGCAAGCATGGTGCGTGTTGGCGCCGTGTGGAACACGTTCGACCGGCATTGCTCCTCGCGCAGGATGTCATCTGTAGCACCGACATTGAAAAGCAGTACGCCGCTGTCCTTTGCCAGGTCTGCTATCGACAGCAATTGCTTGGCGGAAATGTCGGTCAGGATTAAACGATCACCACGGGCAAGCATTTCCTTGAACACAGGAACGACGTCGGCGTCGAATTTCGTCACCGTCGCGTCGAGAGCGAAACTCTGGCCGAGGAACTTGCCGGTGGTATTGTTGTCATTGATCGCGACATTAGCACCTGCTACGCCTTCGTCGCGGGGAGGGATGTCAAGCACCGAGAGCGCCAGCTGCGGTTCATAGGCGCGAAGATAGCCAATCCGGGTTTCGGTAGTTGGATTTGGCGCTTTATCTGCCGGTGCCTGTTCAGCAGACAGCTCAGACACGTTGACGAAGAGCAAAAAAAAGCCGAATAAAAACACAAGAGTGTTTGGCACCATACTCTTCATGACCATACCATTCAGATATGCCGCCGTTCACATGATGGCGGTCGCTTAAGAACAGAGGTGCCCGTAGTGTTTTTAAACAACCCCGCCATAATCTCAACCCTCCGTGTCATCTTTTCGTGGCCAACGGGCAAGATTCTTCATCTCTCCGAGGGGGCATGCTGATGACAAAAATGCTGGCGAGCGTACAGGACCGGCAGGAAGCGGAAATCGTCTTCCAAAATGGTGCGGATATCATTGATCTGAAAGATCCTGGAAATGGAGCGCTTGGTGCTGTTGAGCCGGACAAGCTCTTGGAAGTTATCGATTTTATTTCAGGCAGGCGACCTGTCAGCGCCGCATGCGGCGATCTTCCCATGGAGCCGGAAACCATCCGCCGCAAGGTCGAGGAGATCGCTTCAACAGGCTTGGATTATATCAAGATCGGCTTCTTTCCCTTTGGCCAATTGGCCGCCTGCATCGGCGTCCTGCAACCGCTCGCCTCACACAAGAAATTGATTGCTGTTCTCTTTGCCGACCACCTGAATGAGTATGAGGAAAATCTGGCGGAGAAATTTGCAGCAGCCGGGTTTCACGGCGTGATGATCGATACGGCCAAGAAATCAGCGGGGCGTCTGCTGGATCATTTGACGCCCGACCAGATTGGCCATTTCGTCAAGGATTGTCAGGTGCATGGATTGATGTCAGGTGTCGCCGGATCGCTCGAGGCGCCCGATGTGCCGCGGTTGCTGGCCTTCAAGCCGGACTTTCTCGGTTTTCGCGGTGCGCTCTGTGCTGGGCTGAGCCGCATGGCACCTGTTGATGCGCAAGCGACTGCAAAAATACGGGCTCTGATACCCGAAGCACAGGGACCGGGTGCGCCAGCTGGTGTCGACTACAAACTGCTGGCGGCGCGCGGCTATTTTCCCGATCCTGCCCAAGCCGGGCTTGGTACCGACAAGATATTCGTCCGTGATTTTGTTGTGCCAGTACAGATTGGCGCTTACAGCTTCGAGCATGGCAAGTCACAGAAGGTGCGCTTCGACGTAACAGCTGACGTTTTGCGGGTGACGCGCAATCCGGAAGACATGCGCCATGTCGTCTCCTACGATCTTATCATGGATGGTATCCGGGCTATTGTCGCGCAAGGACACGTCGAGCTTGCCGAGACGCTGGCAGAGCAGGTGGCAGCATTCGTTCTGGAAAACCCCCGGGTTACCCGAGTGGTTGTACGAGCAGAAAAGCTTGAAATCGGACCAGGCGGCGTCGGCGTCGAGATCGAGCGGAAGAGCGATGCCAGGAGTTCGGGGAAGTCCAGGCATTCAGCAAGCAAAACTGAACCGGTGCATGCACATGGAGGCAGGAAAGGCGCATCCTCATGAGGCCGCTCGTCGTTAAACTGGGAGGAAGCACGGCGGGCCACGAGGAAATGCAGCGTTGGATCGATATTTTGGCAACGGCCACCTTTCCGCTCGTCATCGTGCCAGGGGGTGGCCCGTTTGCCGATCAGGTCAGGATCTCACAAAAGCGGTTGGCCTATTCGAACGAGGCCGCCCATGCGATGGCCATCCTTGCTATGGACCAATTCGGCATCGCGATCGCCGAGCGCCATGCACGGTTGCGGCCAGCACGCTCGATCGGCGATATCCACTCGGTGCTGGATAGGGGGGGCATGGCCGCATGGCTTCCATCATCCATGGCAATTGGTGCGCCGGATATCCCCTGTTCCTGGGATGTAACATCGGATTCACTCAGCGCCTGGCTGTGCAAACAGTTGCGTGCAGAAGCACTTCTCCTGATCAAGCAGACCGACGAACACATGGATTATGCCAATGTGTGGGACCTGGCCGCCGCCGGTATCGTCGATAGCATGCTTCCCGCCATGCTGGCTGAGGATACGATTCTTCACGTTGCGGGACCTGAGGCGCTCACAAAAATCTCGAGAGATTTACCCTTGGCAACCATCCCCGGACGCATGATCATGCGGCACAGACAGGCCGTTGAAGGAATGGTTGCACAATGACACGACTTCATACGCCGCGCTGGGCATGGGCTCTGACCGGCTCGGGCCACTTCTTCGTGGAAAGCTTCGATCTGATACGCACGCTCGAGCATTGCGATGTCTTCGTCTCGAAGGCTGCGAATGAAGTGCTGCGCATGTACGGGCTGAAACTCGACTTTCCCGAAACCATGCGCGTGTTGCACGACAAGACTGCGAGCTCCATCCCCATTGGAGGTTTCTATCACGGCGTCTATCATACGGCGGTCATCGCTCCGGCAACATCGAACACCGTGGCAAAATGCGTTGTCGGGATTTCCGATTCGCTACCGACAAACGTTTATGCGCAGGCGGGAAAGTGTTTGGTGCCGTCGATCGTGTTCGCCTGCGATACGGCGCCCGAGCTTGAAACCATGGCTCCAAGTGGAATCGTCAAGGTCTATCCGCGTCCAATCGATCTTGAAAATACGGCACGGCTCAAGACATACACGCGCACACAAGTCGTCGAATCGCTTGCCGAGTTGCAAGCGGTAATCGCGCACCGCCAGAAAGTGATCGCAGGCGATGGCTGAGCACCTGCTGTTTCTGACGGGGCATCTGGCCCGATCGAGGCTGGAACGGGTTCTGGCAGACCTTGGGCAGACTACGTTCTCCTATGAGATCATTGATATTGGCGTGAAAGTCGCCGCCCTGATGACGGAAGAGATCATTTCCCGCCGTCTGAAACCGCCTATCAATGCTGACCGGGTCATTCTCCCCGGCCGTTACAGGGGCGATCTTGATCGGTTGAGTGATCAGTTCGGCGTTTCCTTCGTCCGGGGGCCGGACGAAGTCGCAGATTTGCCAGCTTTTCTCGGGCGGGTCGGAAAACCCATCGACCTTTCAAAGCATGACATGCGTATCTTTGCTGAAATCGTTGATGCGTCTGCATTATCGTTCGATGCGCTGATGCAGCGTGCTTCAACGCTGGCTGCTGCCGGAGCCGATGTCATCGACCTCGGATGCCTGCCGGAAACACCCTTTCCACATCTCGCTGATGCGGTTCGGAGCCTCAAGGCAAATGGTCTTGCAGTGAGCGTGGACTCCGCCAATCTCGATGAACTCGAAACCGGCGCCGCAGCGGGCGCAGACTACCTCCTCAGCCTCACCGAAGAGACGGTCGGGCTCGCGATCAAGTACCGCACGACGCCGGTCCTCATTCCAGCAATACCGGGCGATCTGGATTCTCTTGGCCGCGCCATCAAATCTGCAAAAGCAGCAAATATCCCCTTCATAGCCGACCCGGTTCTCGATCCGATCCACTTCGGCTTTGCCGCTTCGCTCGGACGGTTTCTCGAAGCGCGCAATCGTTGGCCCGATGTCGACATGATGATGGGCACAGGCAATCTGACCGAACTCACCGACGCCGATTCATCCGGCGTGACAGCGATCCTTGCAGGTCTTTGTTCGGAGCTTTCGATCGGCAATGTGCTGGTCGTCAATGTCAGTCCGCACACCGTGCGTACGGTTGAAGAACATGATCGCGCCCGCCGTATCATGTTTGCCGCCAAGCAGGACCATGCTCTGCCACGCGGTTATGATGCCAGTCTGTTGCAGATTCACGACCGCAAACCCTATCCCAACAGCATCGATGATATCGAGGCTCTTGCCGCCGATGTGCGCGACGCCAATTTCCGCATCATGACGGCGCCCGACGGCGTCCATATCTTCAACGGCAAGGGCCACCAGGTTGCCATCGATGCTTTTGAGCTTTTCCCAGGCCTCAACGTTGAGGGTGACGGCGCGCATGCGTTTTATCTCGGGGCGGAACTAACGAAGGCTGAAATTGCCTGGAAACTGGGCAAGCGTTATGCCCAGGACGAGCCGGTTGCCTGGGGCGCAGCAGTTCCAGAGAAGCAACAGGACCGCACGCGACTGGCCGAAGCCGGACACACGTTGCGAACGAAGAAGGATGTGGCGCCATGACCTACATCAGGGAGACTATCGTAACGACGGTGGATGCCGATGGCATCGTGCATATTGCGCCGCTCGGCATTATCCAGCAGGATGACGGCTGGATCATTGCCCCCTTCCGCCCCTCCAAAACGCTGGAGAATCTTGCAGCGGTTCCCTATGCCATCGCCAATTACACCGACGACATGCTGGTCTTTGCTGGATGTTTGACCGGCCGCAAGGATTGGCCCACCGTTCCCATTGAGAATTGTCCGGTGCCGCGGCTCCGGTCAGCGCTTAGTCATTCCGTCCTTCATGTTGAGGCGATCAAGGACGACGGCTTGCGCCCGCGCCATTTCTGCAAGGTGGTTTCCGAAGCGACACACGCACCCTTTACCGGGCTCAATCGCGCTAAGGCCGCCGTACTTGAACTGGCCATCCTGGTCAGCCGGCTTCATATGCTCCCTCCGGAGAAGATCGATGTGGAGATCGCCTATCTGACGATCGCCATCGAGAAGACCGCGGGGCCCGATGAACACCTAGCGTGGTCGTGGCTCATGCAAAAGGTCAAGGACCATCGCGATGCTGCTGACGAAAAAGGCAAGGATGCGGTGCATCACGGCGGCCACATCTAGATAGTTACGCTTGCAGCTGCATTGATCCAAGCAAAGCGACAGCAGCAGCGGGCGCCGCCTTGCTGGCATCGTCGCGCGCATCCTCCGCAGCGGGGATCAACGAACCGAAATCCAGATAAGGCCGTTCAAGGCGCTTCGCGAGCTCCTTGATTTGCGGGCGGCCGATCCCGGCACCGATCACTGGTGCCGTGCGATCCTGCGAAAGATTGCGCGCGACGCGAAATGCTCCATCGTGGATCATGCGCAGCTGGTACTCGCTGAACCACCGGGCGATATGGATCCATTCGTCTTCGTCGAGATCGGCACTGTCACGTCCGACCATGCGCGCCAGCCGCGCAATCGACCCCGCGACGGATTTGGCCTTACGGTCGGCTGAGGGATACTTATCGTCCGCTTCGTCGAGCCTGCCAAGGATGCGGCCGAGATCAGCGGTATTGGCAAAATATTCGTTCATCAGCGGCGTCATTTGCCCGCGTACCGGAACGAGGGCAGCAATGCCGATAAGCGCCGAGCGGGCAAAGCCGGTATAGACCAGTTCGCCGGTCAGGAGCCGCTCAGCATCTGAATATCCCTGATTGACCAGTTCGCCATTCTTGAAGGCAAGAATATCCGTCGTCGTCGAGCCCATATCGACGAACAGGCCAGTGTTGGCCAGCCTTGCACTCAGCATTGCGGTAGCATGCCAGTTGGCGGACGCGATATCGCTGCCGAGATCGCGTGCCGCGCCAACACCGCAAAAGCCGGAGCGGCCGGCATAGATGAGGGTATCTTCGATGCCGAATTCTTCTTCGATGAAGTCGAGCAAGCCGGCAATTCCGGCATCACGTGAGGCGAAGGTGTCGGAAAGTTCGCCAGTCATGGTGAAGACATTGACATTGCCTTGTGCACGCAGCGGACCAAGTACTCGCAAAGCTTCACGCAATTGATCGACGCCGAGCCAGAGCGGTGTTTTCATGATATTGGCTGAGACGATCTCGCCATCCTGGCACTTGGCTACCTTGAGATGGGCACCGCCCAGGTCCCAACCGGTAACACGGGTCTTTCCTTCGTTGGCAAATCGGGATTTCATGGGCTCAATCATCGTTTTGGATTCACTCGTGCATATCATTCCGGTACTCGACATAAAAGATGGTCTCGTGGTTCGCGCCCTCATGGGCAACCGCGAAACCTATCAGCCCATTGAAACGCCACTCAGCTCGACCGCCAATGTCCTCGACGTGGCGAATGGCCTGCGCACGCTCTATCCTTTTCCGGCTTTCTATGTTGCCGATCTCGACCGGATAGAGCGTCGCCGCGAAGGTGCAGCCTTGGGTCAACTGCGGCCACTGCTATTGACCGCAAATATCTGGCTCGACGCGGGGTTCAGTGAACAAGATCAACTGGATACCGTTCTCGCAACGGACGGCATATTCCCGGTTCTGGGTTCCGAGTCCCAAGCGGACGCTTCCGTGCTCGAAACTTTCCACGCAAATCCGCGGTTGATACTTTCCCTGGATTTTCGTGGCGACGAGTTTGTGGGCCCGCTGTCGATCCTTGAGAGCGCAGAGACTTGGCCGTCCCGTGTCATCGTCATGACTCTCGGCCGGGTCGGCGCCAGTTCAGGCCCGGACTTCGACCGCCTGGCAGAGATCAAGCGCCGTGCAGGAAATCGCACCGTCATCGCTGCGGGGGGCATCCGCAATCTGCACGATCTTGAGCGGCTTGAGACGATGGGCATCTCGGCTGCGCTCGCTGCAACATCGCTGCACAATGGCGCGCTGACGCCGGAAGCTATTTCAACTCTGATGAAAAATGAGAGCGTCAAACCGCGCTGAGAAGGGGAGGATAATTGCTCCTTCTCCCCTTGCTCAACTCTAGAAGCCCAGAAGTTTCGCCAACCGGCGCAACAGGCCATCCGATTCGCCAGAGGGCGTGCTCTGTGCGGGGTTGTCTCTTGTCTAGGCGCTGAACGGATGCTTCACAGAATCGCGCTGAGCGGTTGCCTCTGCGGCTGTCGGCCAGCCCGTCACTGCACGCTGAATGGCTTCCTTCGTTGCCCGGTAGTTGAAGTCCTGGATCTTGGCATCGCTTTCCGCCTCCCAATGGATGAAGACGCCGACGCAGATGAAGAGATCGTCAGCTTCCTCCGCCGGTATCGTGCCATCGGCAACACTGTCCTGAACCGCCTTTGCAACGGCGTGCTGTGCAGGTCCGAACATCTGGACCGCCTGTTTGGCGCCCTTGATCGTGACCTTGTTGAACAGCATCGTATTCGGCTTGCATGCCAGGTTCGGCGCGATAACCGCAAGAAGGGAAGTGAATCCATCCTTGTTGTTCGTCAGCGCATGACAGAATGCCGTCTCTACAGCACTGCCACGCGGTCCGATCAGAAGATCGATATGCGCAACTTCATTTCCGTCGCCAACGAGCGACTCGCCAACCATTACTTTATTGATTTTCGCCACGGCCTAATTCCTCCCTATAGCGGTCCCAAATGGTTTGTCCAAAGATGCCGTACCTCGAGACACGACGCTCGATGGACAGCTATCCTTGTTCACAGCACCCTTGAGTTGGGGGTCGGTTGGCCAGATAGCAGCGGATGAAATCCGCTGGCGAAATTCAAGCATTTACCTCATCAATATGCAAGACCAAGTTGAGTTTTAATGCAAAAAGGGTTGCAACTGTCAGGTCTGCGGAGGTCCCCGGATTGACGCAGTCGGCTTTCAGCTTGGCATCAAAAGCAAGGAGCACTTTTTCCCGCTCCTTTCCATCTTTCAAACCTTCAACGCGCGCAAGAATTTGCTCGGCTTCCTTTCTCGTTTTCTCGGCAACAACATTGCCATGTTTGCGGACAATGTGGCTGTCGGGAAAGGCCGACAGGAAGTACAGATAGACGAAAACAGTTGGCCACATTCCGCGCTCATTACGGTCGGCGGCAGCCTTGTGCGCCGCAAGCCCGCCGTCGAAAATATTGGCAAACCCCGTCACATATTGCCGGGCAATCATGTCCCGGTCAGCGGCCTCCTGCATCGCTTCGAGGAGCGACACTTCCGGCTCTGTCGATACGTCATGCTTTGGGGCTGACCCAAGCCCGCCCGGCTGTGCCAGCATGATTGCGCTAAACACGTCGCGCGTGTCGCCAAGGTCCAGCCTTTCAAGCGTTGCCGTAACGCTTGCTTGCAGATCCGGGTCGTCATTTTCGGCAGCTTTTGCGAGCGGAACGCAAAGAAGCAAAATGCCGAGATTGGTGTTGGTTTCGATCTTGTTACGTGTTGCCGTGACCGCCGCAAGGATGCGCTGTCCTGTGGAAAGAGTAGGGTCGGTCACCGCATGGGAGGATATTTGTGCACTTTCAAAAAATTGTGCCGCGTTCATGCGATGGCCATCAGCAAAACGATGCACGTTGCCCGGCTTCAACGCCTCGATTTCAAGGTAACAGGCATCGATATAGGCGCGTCTTATCTGTTCGCGGGTCGGATTCACGCCGCCGGTCTCTCATCGAGTTCAGCTATGATCCGGGCGACCAGAGCATTGGCGATGCAATCGGCAATTCGAACGGGAACGACCGACTGCAGCCCCGTCCAGGCAGGCATGCTGTTGACCTCGAGCACCAGAAGTCTTCCATCGGCCGCCGGGACAATATCGACCCCGGCGAAATCGGTGCCGATTGCTGCGGAAGCGGCAAGAGCGAGGCTCTCCAGCTTGGCACGCAATGGTCCCATGACAGGCTCCGCTTTTGCACCCTTGGCTATGTTGGTGATCCAACCCTCGGCGCGCCGTGTGATCATGCCCAATACTTCGCCTGCACAGGTGAAGACCCGGTAATCGCAGAATGGCGGTCCGGAATGAGCAACGAAACGCTGGAGATAGTAGACATCATCGATCTCTTCCGGGGCGGGCAGGTCCTCGATCCGCCGGATCAAGCGAATACCCTTTCCCTGCGAACCGAACAGTGGCTTCAACACCAGCGGACCGTGAGCAAGTTCCCGCTCGGCGACCGCCTTAGCATTTGCCAGACTTTCGACAGCGAAGGTCTCCGGCGTAGGCAGACCTGCCTGCGCCAGGAAGAATGTTGTGGTCGACTTGTCGACGCATCGTTCGATGGCCTTTGCCGAATTCCATACTGGAACACCCAGATGTGCAAACGCGTGCAATATGCCGAGACGGCGGGTGATCGCTTCGAATGTTCCCGATGAAATCGACCGGACGATCACCGCGGCGGGTAGGGCGCCATTCATACCGGGAACTGCGATGCACGACGGATAGCGGCTGTCGAAACCAATATCCGCCAATGCCAGCGCCAGGACGTCAAACCCGAGCGATTGAAAGGAGGATTGAAGCTGTCTTACCTGACGATCAGGCCGGTCGGATAGGATCAGTATCGTGTCTGGCATTTTTGCGTATCTCACCCCAGGGATTGTTCCAGCATTGCATTGTCAGAGCTGCCGCTGCGGAATGTATCACCGGTTTCGACTGAGGTAACAATCACCTCGGCAGGGCTGAACAGATGCGGGTCGATGGCGTAAAAATCACCTTTGAACTTCTTGAAGATATCGGCGAACGGTTGGCCATAGTCCCGGGACGTCCGGCTTGGCAGCTGTTCCGCCAGATCGCGCGCCGCATTTGAACTGCCGCGAACGTAGAGTTGGACAATACCGCCATAGATGATCGCGTCATTTGTCCGGCCCATGGCCTGCAGGAAATCCGGATGCGGGGCAGGGATCGGCGCGCGTCCTGCGCCATCGACTATCGCGTCGAGCGGAAATTTCAGATCATGCGCCTTGTGCAGGGCCACTTCCAGCACCCGGCCGACGATCTGCATGGAACCGGTCAGGCTTTGCGTCGGTGCGTAGATGAATGTTAGTTTTTCCGGACCGAGCCCCGTTGCTTTCGACACTTTCTCGACAATCGGTGCGGGCGGCGGGGTCGATGTTTCAAGAACCACAACCGACGAAACCGCATCTGGCTCGCGGTAGGTTATTTCCTCGAAGAGGGGTTCCACCCGCGCCAGTGCCCGCACCGGGCCAGATCCCATGGCGAAATATTTCTCGTGCGAAAGATTCCATCCGGCATACTGGCTGCCGAGGCAGGCAAGCACCGGTTGCGACGAGCGGACATCGACCGAATAGGGCCATTTACCCACGCCCAATCGCGCCGAAACCGTACCCAGCCCGCCCATGCAGATCTCAATGATCCGCAGACCTGCCTCGATGCCGCCTGGACTGTTCGCGCCCGCATCGATCAGATGTTCGCCTAGACTGCCGCGGCTGTGGCCAATGCCAAGCCGGTCGGACTCCTCTATCACTGCATCAGCTATGCGTTGCGCGTTTCTGTTCAAATAGGCGTGACCGTCCCTCATCGGAAATCCTCCCTCCAATGGACTGCTAGTTCTTTGACGCGGCACTTTACGGCCCTCATCGCGGCGGCAGCTGAATCTTGAGTAGCAAAGACGGTGCAGACGGGATCGCCTGCCTCAAGCGCAGTGCCGGACCTTTGGTGATCGGCGGTCATTGCTGGCCACGCCACTTGCGGAAACACGCTGATTGCTTTCGCAGTATAGGCAATCGCCGACGCTGCCGAACCTCTATAGGCTGGCTTTGATATCTTGCATCCCATGACAGCGCGCAAATGCTCCCGGATCAGGGGCGTTTCCTCGCTGTCGAAGATATCGAGCGTCGCGCCCGGGCGCGGATTGATTTCTATGAGACGGAGGCCAGAACCGCCGTCGATGAAGTCGGCACTGCATAGGCCGGCAAGACCGGTGCGTCTCGTCAGCGCTGTCAGCCAGTCCCTGATCCGCAAAGCTTTTTCCCTGTCGTAGCGCCGCAGCCGGACCGCGCCGCCATAGCGAAACGGCGAGGTCTTTGATGGCGAAGACCATTGGCGGCTGAACCCGACGATATGGGCCTTGTCCCTATCTGCTAGAAACAGTGCCGAGAGGTTCTTTCCGCGGATGAAGCGCTGAAAATAATGTTCATGGCTGGACGCATCGCCATTTGCCGGCTTTACATGTGAGCCGCCCGCACCGCCGACGAGTTTGGTCAACCAGTCACGCGGATGCTCGGGGCTGTCGAAGCGGATGTCCGGATGCGGAATCTTCAGTTCGGAACAGAGGCGCGAAAGGCTGATCGGGTCCTTCACCAGCCCGATCGTTTTGGCACTGTTCCCGGCCACCGAAAATTTCCGTGAAATAGCTTCTATCATCTCCGGCTTTCGTTCGAAACCGGAGCCACAGACGACAGCTATGGGCATATCGCCACCGGCGAGCCTGACCAGAGTCTCCACGACCTCGCTCTCATCGATCCCGGCCTGCAAACTGCCCGACAGCTTAGCCGCGCGGTCCGCAAGAGCGAGCGTGTCCGCGTCGTTGAAAAGGTCGGCGACAAGGGGCCGGAATCCCGCTCTCTTCGCCGCAGCGGCAAGCGAGCGCCCCGAGATCGCAGCGATCAGGATTGCGGGGTTATTTTGCAAGGTCACGAGCAAGGGCGAATGCGTCCCGGAAATCAAGGATGACTGGCTTTTCGGCCTTGATCATCCGTTCGAACAAACCAGCCTGCGTCTTGTATTTGACGTTGCCGATGGAGAGCGGACCAATGCCGACAGCCTGTGTCGCATCAAGCGTCTCACCATTTGCGTTGACTTTCAGCCCTTCGATCCCTGCCGGGGGAACAGCATTCACATCGGCGACAACCAGAAGCCCGCCCGCCGAACCGAGCTGCGCTTTCGAGATCACCTGCACACCTGCCTTTGCCGCCGCGAGGACAACTTCTGTGCCCTCGACAATTGCCGCTTTCCTGGCCTCGGCGGATCCATCAGTCGGCTCGACAGTCAAATCGAAGCGCTGC
This sequence comes from Phyllobacterium sp., assembly GCF_037994405.1. Lineage (GTDB taxonomy): Bacteria > Pseudomonadota > Alphaproteobacteria > Rhizobiales > Rhizobiaceae > Phyllobacterium. Next base: position 11,231 of record NZ_JBBNAN010000455.1, on the reverse strand, counting down.
TTGATCGACGCTGCTATCTCCTGCACGCGCTCGATGCCGTCGTGGCCAACGATTGTCACCCTCGCACCTTCGCCAGCCGCGATTACCGCCGTACAGTAACCGACCACGCCGGTTGCGCCAAAGACGGCTACTGACGTTCCGTTCAGTTCGCGGTCGTGATACTTGATCAACGCTTTCTCGACCTTGGCAACCATCGCTGCGGCGGTCGTGAAGGACCCCGCGGGATCGGCAAAGACCGAGATTTCAAAGGGCGGCACCATCGATTTCTTTGCCGCGTCGAGCATGTCGAGCGCAAGCGGTGCGTCCTTGCCGGCGAGGAAAATACCGGTCGCAACACCTGCATCCGGCGGACGGGAAAAGATAGCGTCCTGAACGAGGTTGCCGACGTCGGAAAGTTCGACGTCAGTATAAGGAATAACTGCATCATAGCCCGCATCGAGCGCCATATTGACGTCGAACGGGCTCATGTGCCGGAGAGGTGTCAGCATGTGAAGGATCGTCTTGCGGCTCATTTTATCCGCTCCTCTTTGACCAAGTGCCCATGGTTCAAGCTCTGGCTAGGTTCAGGGCGGTGTGCGTGATGTCCGCCCCCGCATTTCTGCCTGCTACAATCTGGATGGTAGTGCCGGGATGACCGCCAATCTCGTCGACGATACGTTCGGCGTCAGCCTGGGACGCGGCAAATGCAAAGCCCGTCGGCCCCCAGGAACTCTGGCCGATTCCGACTGCCCCCGCTTTTGCCAGGCGATGCAATGTCGCCTCGACATACCGGCTCGTAAAGATGGCGCCCTGGGCCGGCGAGAAGTAGGTGCCGATCTCGATCTGGATCGCTTCCACCGCGCGGCCAAAGGTGACAAGGTCTCCCTCGATAAGGGCCGGCATGATGTTCATCAGCACATGACGGCAGATCAAGGCGCAAGTCGCTTCAGGGAAGGGTGGCAACGTGCGGAAGGCTTCGACTTCTGCTTCACCGTGAATGCCCTGCGTCGACGTGTCGAGCACGAGAATGATGCGCCAGACATCCGGAAAGGGAATGCGTGAGATCACGGTTGGCGCTTGTTGCCCTTGCGCTTTACCTGCGTCAACGATCACGCCGCCCTCTTCAAAGGCAGCAATGCCGATCCCCGAACGCGAGCCGCGCCCGAGCAGAGCAGCGTCATTGGTTATGTCGAGCGGTAACGAATGCAGTGTGCGAAGTGCGGCCGAAACCGCGAGCGCAATCTGCGTGCCCGAACCAAGTCCGACATGTCTTGGAATTGTCCGCTGAACGGTGACCCGGTGCTGTGCCTTGATCCCGAGATGTGCAGAAAGCGTAGCAATATGCTGCGCGATGCGCACCTGTTCCTCGCCATGAACCTGCATCTCAGCCGCACGGGAAATAGTCAGGACCGTAGCGATATCCTGGATGGGGAGACCGACGCTCCCGAACCGGTCGTGACCTGAACGCGGTATATCAAGAAAGCCAAGATGCAGGCGGGCCGGGACTTTGATCGTGACGGATTCCGACATTTGCTTAATCTTTACATAATCTCAAAAATCGGGCCCTGCGCTATGATATCGTCTTTCAAACGAGGCGCAAGCATGATGCGCGAAGAATAGGAGGACAATGCAAAATGAACGACGAAACGAAGAACGCCGGACCCAAGGAGAAGGTCTATTCGGAGAGCGAAATTGTAACAAAACTGCAAGAGGAATTGCCGCATTGGCGCTATGAGAACGGCTGGATACGCCGGAAATACAAGACCCATAGCTGGAAATCGACATTGATGGTGATCAACACGGTGGGGCACCTGGCGGAAGCCGCCTGGCATCATCCTGATCTCAAGGCTTCTTACGCATGGGTGGAGGTGCTGTTACAGAATCATGCCGCCAAGGGCATCACCGACAAGGATTTCGAGCTCGCCAAAAAGATCGAGAGCATTGTCCAGTGGCAGCCTGGCAAAGAGTCGGGATCGCTGGAGGGAACGCCGCAAACCGACCAGCGCTTTGCCTATGTTAAATACGACGATTGATCGCAGGATTTTTGCCTGGTGACAGGGTTCACAATCGAAAAAGAAGTGGCTAAGCTAATCTTGGCACCAGAAAGTTGCGGAATATGTCGGTTGCATGGATTGGCAGCCAGCCGGTCTCTTTGATGGATGCAATTCAGAATGCTGCAAAGCTTCTGGCATCAAGTCGCTGTCCAGTTTTCACCCTCGATACTGATGTGCATGGCACACGCGGTGCCATCGCACTGGTGGAACGGTTAGGCGGCGCTTACGACCATGCGCGGGGCGAGTCACTCGCCAATGAAGTCTCCCTGTTCACCGATTACGGCGGCATGTTCACGACACCGGGTGAGGCGCGGCGGCGCTCCAGCCTGATCGTTCTCGTCGGTGAAATTCCAGCGCATCATCATGAGTTGCTGCAATCATGGGCAGCCTCGCAACCTGATCTCGGAGATCGCAACAAACGCTCGTGGTTCCGCATTGAAGGCTCCGGAACCGCTGGCTCGGACACCAGCAAATTTGCGCGGAGACTGAAGGCCGTCTCGCTTGGCTCTGATGGCCTGTTGCTTGGCGGCGCACTGGCTGTGCTTCGTGCCGAACTGCAAGAGCGCCAGGTCGCATCGTCACTGAGCAATATCGATCGGTTCAGGAAATTCCTGACCAAAAGCGCGTTTCCCGTGTTTGTCTTTTCAGGTGCATCCGGCGACGGTCCAAGCCTCGTCGCACTGCAGGGCCTGGTCGCCGACCTGAACAGGAAAGGGCGCGCCAGCAGCGTGTTTCTTCCCGCTGACGACGATGCTTGGGGCACCGCGCTCACCTCCCTGTGGATGACCGGGTTTCCACCCCGAACAGGTTTCTCCAATAGCCTCCCAAGCTATGACCCCGTGCGATGGAACGTCCAGCGCATGATCCGTGACAAGGAAGCGGATCTTCATGTCTGGATGTCGACGAGTGGCGGTGAAACTCCCCCTAAGGGGGGAAGTATTGCCTTGATTTCGCTTAGCAAAAATGAAGCACCGACCGCCGGAGCTGCGGTCACCATCTCAGTCGGCAAAGCGGGCGTGGACCACGATGGAGTAGCTTATTCCAGCAGGCTCGGCACATTCAGGGCCATCGAAGCCACCGCGCCTTCGCAATTGCCAAGCGTCTCAAACATCATTCGGCAAATGGCGGAAGTCTTGCCCGGTAGGGGGGCCTTGCCATGCTGACCCGGCTTGTCGGCGGCGAGGTTGTCGATCCCGTTAATGGCGAAACGCGACTGCGCGAAATCTGGATCAGGGATGGCGTGCTGATCGACCCGCCCAGAGATGAGACGGCCGACCAGACGCATGATGTCTCGGGTTGTGTCATCATGGCCGGCGCCATCGATATCCATTCGCATATTGGCGGCGGCAATGTGAACACGGCGCGGCTGCTGCTGCCCGAACATCATGCGGCTCACCAGCCAAGGCCCGCCAATACGCCCCTTTCCAATGCAGGATGGTCGACCTTCCAGACCGGCTGCCTTTATGCGCAAATGGGCTTCACGACTGTCGTCGAACCCGCCATGGCGCCCTATACCGCCTTGCACACGCATCTCGAACTTGCCGATATTCCCATCATCGACAAGGCCACGCTGGCCATCCTCGGCAACGACGATTTCACCCTATCGCTGCTTCGCAACGGCAATTCGTCGGCGATGCTCGACGACTACATCGCCTGGGTTGTCGGCTCGACCCGGGCGCTTGGCGTCAAGGTCATCAATGCCGGTGCAGCAGCCGCCTTCAAGGAGAACGTCCGGTCTTTCTCGCTGGACGATACGGTGCCGGAATACGGGGTCAGCTCACGCAAGATCGTCAAGTCGCTGCAGGCGTCTGTGACCCGTCTTGGCATACCGCATCCCTTGCACGTGCATGCCAACAATCTCGGCATTGCCGGAAGCGCCGATACGGCGGCGGACACGATAGCGGCCACCGAGGGCGTTCCGCTGCACCTCGCTCATCTGCAGTTTTATGGCTATGGGACGGAAGGCAAGCGCAAATTCTCGTCCGAAGCGGCGCGATTGGCCGAACTTGTCAATACCAATCCCGATGTAACGATCGATATCGGCCAGGTGATGTTCGGCCAGACAGTGACGATCTCCTCCGATGTGATGCGCCAGTTTACCGCCATAGGCAACGCCAGCCCGAAGAAGACCGTCATCATGGACGGTGATGGCAATGGTGGCGGTGGCATCGTTCCCTACCGCTACAAGCAGGATTACTACGGCTCGCTGCAATGGGCCGTGGGGCTCGAGCTCTTTCTTCTCATCAATGATCCGTGGCGCGTCTTCTTCACTACCGATCACCCGAATGGCGCGCCCTTCACCGCCTATCCGGAATTGTTCGAACTGCTGATGAGCAGCGGTGCCCGGGACGCCAAATCCGCGGAGTTGAACAAGGCCGCGCTGGAACTGACGACGCTCGCCTCGGTGCGCCGCGAATATACGCTCGAAGAGATCGCGATCATGACCCGCTCTGCTCCGGCCAAGCTGCTTGGTCTTACGGATCGCGGCCATCTCGGCGCAGGGGCAATCGCCGATGTCGCAGTCTATCGCAAGGGCAAGGACATCGCCAAAATGTTCCGCGAGGCAGCACTGGTTTTCAAGAATGGCGACCTTGTGGTCAAGAACGGCAAGGTTACCCAATACCGCTGGGGCAAGACCCTGCGGCTCAATCCGCCGCCGGACAAGGCAATGGTCAAGCGCATGAAAGACTATCACGAAGAGCGCTACGGTCTGTCGCTCGACTGGTTCGCCTTCCCGGACTCCGCTATTCAAAGAGACGAGCCATTTGCGGAGGTCAAATGCAACAGCTGACCCGCAACGGCGTACTGATCGACGACACCTTTGCCGAAGCATTCGGCATGCGGGCGACCGCGATCATCATCACCGCACCGACGCTGAAATGGGCACGGCAGGCCGCCATCACCATGACCGGATTTGCGACTTCTGTTATTGGCTGCGGCTGCGAGGCAGCCATCGATATGGATGTGCCAGAAACGAAGACGCCAGATGGGCGGCCGGGTTGCCGGGTGATGATCTTCGCCATGGGCACGGACGACTTGCAGAAGCAACTGAAGACCCGTCTGGGGCAATGCGTCTTGACATCGCCCGGTAGTGCCTGCTTCGCCGATCTTGAAGGTTCGGCTCCGCTCGATCTTGGCAATGCGCTGCGCTATTTTGGCGATGGCTGGCAGATTTCGAAGAAATTCGGCGGTCGGCATTATTGGCGTGTACCTGTGATGGATGGCGAATTCCTGTGTGAGGCAACGACGGGCCTGACCAAGAATGCTGTTGGCGGCGGCAACCTGCTCTTTCTTGCAGCCGACAATGCCAAGGCTTTGCATGCAGCAGAACGCGCCGTTGCGGCTATCGAAAAGGAGCCGGGCGCAATTATGCCATTTCCCGGCGGGGTGGTTCGATCAGGTTCGAAAGTCGGCGGCAAATACAAGGGCATGATGGCCTCGACCAATGATGCCTTCGCCCCGACGCTGCGCGGCGTCGTCAACAGCGCCCTCACGCCTGACATCAACGCGGTCCTTGAGATCGTCATCGATGGCGAGACCAGTGATGCAGTTGCTGCAGCCATGCGGGCAGGACTGAAAGCAGTCATTGATCTTGGCCCGAAGAAGGGTGCACTTCGCATCAGCGCCGGAAATTATGGCGGGAAGCTTGGCAAGTTTCACTATCACCTGAAGGATTTGCTGCCATGAAAGCGCTCACCTTCTCGCTACTCGCCGAACCGGAAGAACGACTGGACCTTTCCGGCCTGACGCCGGCTTCGCTGGCCGGGCTCACCGAAATCCAGATCGCCAAGCTGCACGTCGGCACAAGCCGCAAACCTGCTTTGGTTGGCGATGTCTTCAAGGTCACAGGCAAGGATGTGAACAGCCTTATCGTCGAAGGGAGCAGTCCGTGGCTGGACAGGGTGGGAGCCGGACTGAATGGTGGCACGATACGCGTCACCGGCAATGTTGGCAGCCAGGCCGGCCGGAAAATGTCGGGCGGGACATTGCTCGTCGAAGGCAGTGCCGGCGATCATGCCGGGTCGGGCATGGCTGGCGGGCGCCTCGAGATCAAGGGAAACGCTGGAGACTATGCCAGTGGGCCGCTCGCGGGCGAAATGACCGGCATGGAAGGCGGCGTGCTGATTGTTCGCGGCAAGGCGGGCCATTATGCTGGCGACCGGTTGCGCCGCGGTACCATAGCCGTCCTTAAAGGCTGCGGCGACTACGCCGGCTACCGGATGGTTGCCGGGACTATTGTTGTTACCGGACGCGTTGGCGCCATGCCCGGCTTTTTGATGAAACGCGGCTCGCTGCTGCTCGATCGTCGCCCTGAAAATCTTGTCCCAACGTTCATGCCATGCGGCGAACCGGACATCGCATTCTCTCGACTGTTCGACCGTTTCCTCATTCGCGAGAAAATCCTGGACAAGCCACTGCTCGGTCAGAAGCCTGGCAAATACGGTGGCGATAATGCTGTTTTGGGCAAGGGCGAGATTCTGTTCAGGCGTGGGCGCTAGGCGTGACGATCACCGGCGAGCAAGGGACGCTTCCAGCGATCGTCAATTGATCAGGATGCCTTTCTGGTTGGCCGGGTTTCGGCGGCCTTCGGGCGATGAAAGCGAATCCGTCCACGCTTCGGCTCGGCCTTGCGCTTTTCCTGCCGCGTGATGACGATGCGAGCGTCTGTTTCAACGCGGAAAACCAGACCCTGGGTCGAGATCAGTTTGAAATGCTCCGGGTCGAATGATTTGCCCACCGTCACCATGACAGGTTTCAGTTCGCTTAAGCGTTTCAGATCCGCTTGGGTCAACCCTACCTCCACAGATCCCTTGGCAGTTCCAAGCTTGTTCTCGATCTTGTACCGGGTCGGTTCAAGCAATGTCAGGGCAAAGATATCGCCCTTTGTCAGGCGAGTACTGTCAAACGTTGCCTGCTTGCCTTCGCCTATATGGACAGACCATCCCGTACCTGATGTTGTATGGAAGACAACATAGCCTTTGGTCGAGACCGAATGCGATGCGCCGTCATGCGATCCGCAACAGCATTCGTTTCCCGAACTTCCTTGCGACTTGGCAAGATCGATATCGAGCTGCATCGCGGCCGCATCGTCCCTGACCTCGAAAGTCACATTCCCCATGGGCTTTCCATTTTTGCGTACCGTCGCCGCGTATATTCCGGCGACAGTGAACTGATGGACAACGCTTGTCGTTAAGCCGAGAGCGCCGCTGTCAAACACGGTCGCCTCGAACAATTGCCGGTTGAGTGTCGCTAGCATCGTTTCATCCTATATCTGCTTCCAGGACCATCTCGACATCAGTATTGAAGACGTTGAGTTTCCGGATCGGAATCTTGACTGGTATCAGCATCGCTGGCCCGAAATTGTTCGGATTTGCTGTCGCGGGCAACAATGGATACGGGTCCTCGATAGCGGTCAGCGATGTCTTGTCGCCAAAATAATCGATGATGAACTGGGCGATGATATCGAGCAGTCCGAAGCTCACATTGAGCAGATCCGAAATCCACTCCTGAATATCGTCCGGAATGTCCAGAATCGCCCGAACGAGGTCGATAACCGGTCCAAGAATACCGTTGATTATGTCACGTGCCCATCCCGGCAGGAAGAACAGGAGGTTGTCGACGGCTGCATTGACGGCTGCCTCAAGCTGATCTCCCACCGTGTCGGCGACATCAATCGGGTCGATGTCGACGATGGGATCGTCGAAGAATAATCGCCATTCGCTTGCCAGCGATGGTACGGCGTCCTGCGCATCCCAGGCATTCATGCCAGGCGGGCGTGCGGGATTGACGAAGTGCCGCATTACGAGCCGGCCGGTCAACGAAACCTCGGATGTGATGCCACCAAGCGGCAACGTCAGCGAAATGTCGGGATCGTCGTCGAAGATGCAGATACGTGGCAACCGCAGGGCGCATCCAAACGGTGTCGGGATGATACACCATCCGCCGATGCAAATGCTTGGTATGTCAATGCCGAGGGAAAGGTCGAGCTTGTCCCATTTGATATCGAGTTCATCGACCTTGACCGTATTATCGCTACGCAGATCCACGCTACCATTCTCCAGATGAAAGGCGACGTCATAGCTGGCGGTGAATGGGCCGAAGTCGGCGCTGTCGGCGGCGGCAAAGGTGAAATTGTCCCGGATGGCATTGAAAAGTCGTACGAAACTGCCTTCCGATACGGCAATGGTCAAATTGGCCATATCAGATCACCTCCAGATTGATGAATGCCTTCAACTGGTCGTCCTCGATTGCAGGATTGTTCGGTACGGCCGCCGAGATCGGTGTGGGCTTGACTACAACGCTGACGACATTTTTGATAATTTCCAATGGGGCTCGCTCGAGCAGAATTCGCAGCTTGGGAATGAGGCCCAATTTCAGCATCAATTCGAGATAGCATTCGAGGATCGCCTCGAGTTCATCGGGGCGAATGTCGACTATTTCGATACGGTCGAGGAAAGGCTCGAGATATGGCTTGCCATTGTAATAGCGAATGCGAACCCCGCCGATGGCGAAGACGTCCAGACAGAAGCAGATAAGGCTGCGCACTGGCAGCGGTTTCGGAGGCACCGGCTGGCGGTCCTTGTCATTCCTGTCCGGTTTGTCTTGCGGCGGTTCAATGAGCCGGTCGAGCGGAAAGTCACGCGGGCAACCAAGGCCGAGGCAAATGCCGAGCGCAATCGCAAAGCGCTGGGAAGGAAGTTTTCCAAGCTCCGGCGGCAATGTGAACATCTTACCGGGATGGAAGTCGATCTTGGCATCGACGACTTGGACCGATAGCTCCATCGCGAAATCGGTTCCGGGAATCGGCAATGGATCGATCCGTGTCATCAAAGGGTTGTTCCGCTGTGCCACGACTGGATGCGCATCGATCTGCCGACACAGCAGCCCCGGGTTCGCGATGATACCCAGGGATGCATAATTGAATAGCGACGGTCGTTGCTGGCGGACATGCTTCACGACAGCGTTGAATGCGTCCTCGTGAAACGAAGCGAAGATGTCGCAATTATCAGTGAATGCCATGTTTCTCTCTCCCTCAGATGTCAGGGCAAGGGCCTATTGCAACGAGCCTTTGCGGCCGCTTGCCCCGCGAGCCAACCAGTCACACCTCCCTTGGAGGTGATTTCATCGCATCGCTTTTTTCGGGGCGCGGGACAGACCCGCAGGCTTCAAGCAACCATTCAGTATTGCATATGTGCGTTTTGGACTAATTGTATAGACGCGGCCGGAATCAAGTTGGAATTACTACGTGATGCAAGGAATTGGGATAGATCGTTGTATCTATTGGATAATAGAATGTACTATATTTCGAGTCTAACAGAATTACGGATTACTTGTTAATCAGTTGGGGTTATGTATTTAACTAATCTACTCGCAGCGGTTGAAAATCTGCGTTTGCAGTGTGTCGCGCAGTTCTGCGGACTGCGACGAAGTCTGGCAGGACCGGAAAATCAGCTTCGTGTCGAGACGATTGCTCCTATTGTTTAGTCTTGCAGTGGTAAAATTCGTTCACGGCGCTATACTCCCGCCCGATAAGGTATTTCAGCGGCGGCGCGGGATGAAGCACGACTTGAAGCTTATCGACGACGAGTTTATCGACCTCGTTTATGCGTCCCTGCTGGGTGAGACCAGTTGGCAGCATTTTCTCGATCGGCTTGCGTCAACCCTTCCCGACGGTAAATCGACACTTTTTTATCACGATCAATACAAGGCGAGCGGCGCCTTGTCGTTGACGTCCGGCCTGACCGAAAAGCAAGTCAATCAATACGATACTTACTTCTGCCGCATCAATCCCTGGATGCCGAAGGCCTCGGTGCGAAAGATCGGCATTGGTGTTACCGCCGAGCAGATGTTGCCGTATGATCAGCTGGTGAAGACGGAGTTTTATACGGATTTTCTCGTGCCAGCCGGATGCCAATCAGCGGTCGGTGTGACGATCGTCCGCAACGAGGGCCGGTCGTTTCTTCTCAGCGTGCTTACGAGCGACCTTGAGAGTGAGAGAACCCACAACGCCGCCGAACTTCTCACTCGTCTTGCTCCGCACCTCCACAGGGTTTTCAAATATTACCAAAATCGCTCGTTCAATCGCTTCAGCAAGGAAGCGCGCGGACTGGCTTTTGACGCGATCGATGTCGGTCTCATCATCGTGGGCGACAACTCGCGTATTAAATCCGTATCCGAAACCGCGCAGAAAATCCTCGAGCAGGGAACCTGCGTCAGAACCTCTGCTTCGGGCAAACTGCATATCGCTTCCCATGATGCGGACACCATGTTGCAGCGGATGCTGGACAGGACATCGGTCGAGCCGAAATTTGCGTCCTATATGGTCGGGGACGCAAAGGTCACACTGATCCACGTCCAGAAAGATCGCTTTTCCTTCTTCTTTGAAGGGCCAACGGTCGTCGTTATCCTGGAGCCACACCGCGCGCAGCAGCGGATATTGGATGTTGAGGAATTCGTCAGCATGCACTCGCTCACAGCCGCCGAAGCGAGGGCGCTGAACGGACTCATCGGTGGAAGGTCAGCTGATGAGATTGCCGCAGAGGCTGGTCTTTCCCGCGAGACCATTCGCTCGCAGATCAAGAGCTTGTATGCAAAGACGAATGCAGGCAGCCAGATCGAATTGATCCGTATGATCGCTGGGCTTGAATCGCCCTGATTGCTCTTTCAAAAGCAAAATCGAAGGTTTTTTTGCATTCACCCTGCAGGGTGAAGCGCTTTGGCGGAAAATCGTCAACTATGGCATTGCGTTGAGTAATTCTTTCCTGATTGTGGCAGGCAGGTAGCCAACGAATAACAAACGAAGCTTGCAGGTGGCCGGATAATTTCCGCACTGAAGGTCATTCGGTCGCCACAGCCATTAATGTCAAACAACTCGAAGTTACCAGTACTGATACTTGTGTCAGTGAGTATGTTTTGGGGGTAAGAAATGTCAGGAATCATGTATGAACGAATCCCGGATGCTGATCATGCCGTTTACAATCGACATGCGGCTGCCCGTCGTGCCGAGTTCCACATTGCATCGACCGAACTCCGTCCACAGCGGACGCTCGCGATTATTGACGGACGTGTCCTTGCTCGACAGCACCTTTCGTGGGGGCTTCTGGCGAATGGGCTCGGCCTGCGCATGGTCACATTTGGCTCCATCGAAGACATAGAGGAATATGAGGCAGCGGAGTTTTCGGTCATCCTCGTTTGTGT
>NZ_JBBNAN010000454.1:0-17783 GCF_037994405.1 Phyllobacterium sp. | reverse complement strand
TGTCCGCCTCCCGAGTTTATCGAGGGGCGGAAACCCGGCCGTTGGTTTGCCAAAGCAAACCAACCAGCTTTCAAACCCGCTGGTCGAATTATCCGCATTTGGAGAGAAATGCGGTTCGACCAGTGGGACGGGTGAATTCGGGCCAAATCCATGGGCTTCGACTTCGTCCGATGGGTAAACATCGGCCTCGCCAAACCCCTCGACCTTGACCACGAATTCCCTCCGGCAGAGCGCGTCCTATTTGTCACAAGACGCTCTATCATGTTGACGATAAATCGAAAAGCAGCACACGCAGTTTTGTACGGTTGCTTTTGCACGCGCAAACATTGTATTGCGCAGAACCTAATGCGTTCAAACTTGGTTTTCTGGAGGTTGTCTCAATGTTCGTAACTCCCGCATATGCGCAGGCGACGGGTGCCGGTGGTGCACCGGAAATGCTCATGAGCATCCTGCCGTTCATCCTGATCTTTGTGATCATGTACTTCCTGATCATCCGCCCGCAGCGTACTGCAGCGAAGAAGCGCGAAGAACAGCTGAAGAATATTCGTCGCGGCGACACAATCATCACTGGTGGCGGCTTCATTGCCAAGGTGATCAAGGTCTATGACGATACGGGCGAACTGGACGTTGAAATCGGCGACGGCATCAAGGCGCGCGTGGTGCGCGGCATGGTTGCCGACGTCCGGGTCAAGGGCGAGCCGGTTGCCGACAACAAGAAATAAGGCATAGTTACAGAGCGGCTAAGGAGTCGCCCTGTTGATTCTAGGTTCGAGGGTCGGGACCGTATGCTCTATTTTAGCCGCTGGAAGACTATACTCATCTGGGCTGTGGTCCTGGCAGGCGTCATCCTGGCACTGCCAAACGTCTTCACGCAGGACCAGCTGGTTAAATTGCCGGACTGGCTGCCAAAGAAGCAGCTGGCGCTGGGGCTTGACCTCGAGGGTGGCTCGCGCATTGGCCTGCAGGTCGACAAGGATCACCTGCCGGACACCGATGCAACGGTCGCAGTCCTCAGCCGCCGCCTTAGCGAGCTCGGCTACACAAATCCCAATGTCGTTAGCCAGCGGAACGGCCGGGTGCTGGTGGAAGTCCCTGGCCTTTATGACTCACAGCTTCTCAAGGACATATTGAGCCTTACCGGCCAGCTTAGCTTCCGCATGGTCGATGCCTCAATGCCGGTACAGCAAGCGATCGACGGAACGCCGCCGGAAGGCGATGAGGTAATCTATTCGTTTGACGACCCGCCGGTCGGCTATCTCGTCAAGAAGGAACCTCTGGTTTCAAATAAGAATTTCGTCGATGCGCAGGCCGGGATTGATACGGCGACGCAGCAGCCCGTCATTACCTTCAGGCTGGACAGCATCGGCGCTGACCGCTTCTCAAAAGCGACCAAGGCAAATGTCGGGCAATCCTTTGCGATCGTTCTCGACAACCAGGTGCTATCGGCGCCTGTCATCAGCGAGGCCATCCCCGGCAACACCGGCCAGATTTCCGGCAATTTCGATCTTTCGGGCGCAAGCAACCTGGCGCTGGTCATGCGGGCAGGTGCCTTGCCGACAGACGTCACAGTGATCGAAGAGCGTACGATCGGAACGGATCTGGGTTCGGCAGCGGTTGCATCCGGAAAGATCGCAGCCCTTATCGGTGCCGCGCTCGTTATTCTCTTCATGCTTTTGACCTATGGGTTCCTCGGCGTCATCGCGAGCATTGCCGTTGTCGTCAACGTGATCCTCATTCTGGCGGTGCTGACGCTGTTCGGTGCGCCCCTGACGCTAGCCGGCGTTGCGGGTATCGTGCTTACTATCGGGATGGCGGTGGACTCGAACGTGCTGATCTATGAGCGCATCCGCGAGGACAGGCGGGCAGGCTTCTCGGTCATTCAAGCCATCGATTCCGGCTTTTCCCGCGCTCTGGCCACGATTGTCGACGCCAATGTGACCACGCTGATTGCTGCACTCGTGCTGTTCATTCTGGGCAGCGGGCCTGTGCACGGTTTCGCACTGACGGTAACGATTGGTATCGTCACGACGTTGTTCACGACATTCACGCTGACACGCTGGCTCATCTCGATGTGGGTCCAGCGATCGAAACCCAAGGAAGTTCCGCGCGCACCGCTGAAGCTCGTGCCGAACGATACCAAAATACGATTCATGAGATTGCGCGGTCTAACGCTTGGCTTTTCAGCATTGTCGAGCATTGCAGCGATCGTCCTCTTTGCCTTGGTAGGCATGAATTTCGGCATCGATTTCAAGGGCGGAACGATGGTCGAGATACAGTCGCATGAGGGAGCGATCGATCTCGACGATGTTTACAGCAGGCTCGATGAATTGAACATTGGCGAGGTCAAGATCGAACCGTTCAAGTCGGACGACCGTGCCTTGATCACCGTGGGCAGTCAGGGCGAAGGCGAGAACGCCGAGCAGACCGTTGGCGTCAAGATTCGCGGCGAATTGCAGGATGATTATGATTTCCGCCGTATTGATGTGATCGGTCCGTCGGTATCAAGCGGACTGTCTCAGGCCGGGGCGCTTGCTGTCGCCCTCTCCATCATAGCGATCTTCGCCTATGTCTGGTTCCGATTTGAATGGCATTTCGCCCTTGGCGCTATCCTTGCCACGATCCATGATGTGGTGCTGCTGCTTGGCATGTTTGTGATCTTCCAGATGGAGTTCAATCTCTGGAGCATCGCCGCATTGCTGGCGATCGTTGGCTACTCGCTCAACGATACTGTGGTTATCTACGACCGTGTGCGTGAAAACCTGCGCCGGCACGATGGCAGCAAGCCGCTGTCGGAAATTCTCGATGCCTCGATCAACCAGACACTGTCGCGTACGATCCTGACCTCTCTAGCAATGTTCCTGGCGCTGATCGTCCTCTATGTTTATGGCGGTGATGATATAAGATCGTTCGCAATAACGATCGCTGTCGGCATTGTGGTCGCGACTTATTCCTCGATCTTCGTGGCCGGCCCGCTGCTGATGCTGTTCGGCCTAAAGGGTCGTGACGTGGATGCACCGTCGACGGCGGCTTCCGAACAGAACGGAGTGTAGACGAGTGGCCAAGGGCATTGAAATCCGGGACGCCCATTTTCCCGGGCGCGCACCGATCGATGCCTATGGCAATGGCGGTTTTCGCTTCGCCGACATGTCGCATCGTGGCTCCATCCTCTGCCTGCCTTCCGGCATTCACGGCTGGGCGCCGAAAACGCTTCCGATTCTGACGGTGGCGGACTTGTCGCTGGTACTGGAGCAGGCTGCTGACATCGAAATTCTGCTTGTCGGCACCGGACCCGAATTGCGGCGCCTGCCGCAGGAACTGCGCGACGAATTGCGCAAGCATCGCATATCGGCCGATCCGATGAGTACGGGTGCGGCTGTCAGGACCTATAACGTGCTCCTTGCGGAAGATCGCGCAGTTGCTGCTGCACTGATTGCTGTGGATTAATTCGGCACATCCGGATATCTCAGCCGCATGAACGCCAATGAAAACCACTGTATGCAATTCCTGCGGGATGCGGATCCTGATCGCTATCTCTCTGTCCTTTATGCACCGGATGAGAAACGCGGGTCCCTGGCTGCGCTTTATGCGTTCAACGCGGAGATTGCGCGCATCCGTGACCTGATCCACGACCCGCTGCCAGGCGAGGTGCGGCTCCAATGGTGGCGTGATCTGATCAATGGCACAGAACATGGCGCAGTCTCCGGCAACCCGGTCGCCGCAGCACTCCTGGACACAATCAAGACTTATGACCTGCCGCGAATTGCCTTCGAGAATTATTGCGAGGCGCGCATCTTCGACCTCTACGATGACCCGATGCCGAGCCGGAACGATCTGGAAGGTTATTGCGGCGAAACAGCGTCAGCGCTGATCCAGCTGGCATCGCTGATCCTTGATGCAGATGCGGCTCCGTTAAATGCAGATACTGCGGGTCATGCTGGCGTGGCGCAGGCTGTGGCGGGACTGTTGCGGCTCCTGCCGCTGCATCGGCGCCGACGCCAGGTGTATATCCCGGCGGATATTCTCGCCGCGGTCGGCGGCAGCGCGAAAACCTTGCTGGATGGCTCTGACAAAGCCGCGACCCAGCGTGCAATCGATGCGATGATTGCACTTGCCGAGGATCATTTTGCCAAATTTGAAGTAACTGCAAAGGCGCTGCCGGCGACGTTACGCCCAGCCTATCTGCCCGTCGCACTCACGCGTACCTATCTGAAGAAGTTGAAAGCCAATGGCGCCGACGCGGCCGACGAAGTTGCGGACATTTCGCCGCTCCGCCGCCAATGGGCGATGTTCATGGCATCGGTCCGGTAGATCTACTCTGCCGCCTCAGCAATCACCGGGAGGCCGAGCCAGGAGCGGCAATCGGCAAGGGCACGCGCGCTTATGGCGCGCTTCTTGGCGTTTGATTTCTCCTTGCCACGCAGCCGCTTGCCCTCGGATTTCGGTGCCTCGATAGGCGGGAACAGGCCGTAGTTGACATTCATCGGCTGAAAAGAGCGCTTGCCCGGCTCTTCGTCAGTGACGATGTGACCGCCGGTGATGTGCCCGAGCAGCGCGCCGAAAGCCGTCGTCGGCGGAGGCGGCGTGACAGGCTGGCCAAGGCATTCGGCAGCAGCAAAGCGCCCGGCGAGCAAGCCGATGGCAGCGGATTCCACATAGCCTTCGCAGCCTGTGATTTGGCCGGCAAAGCGCAGGCCTGGACGGCTTTTCAGCTGCAGGGTCGGATCAAGCAGGATCGGCGAGTTCAAATAGGTGTTGCGGTGGAGGCCGCCAAGACGCGCGAATTCCGCATCCTCCAGCCCGGGTATCATCCGGAAAATCTCGGTCTGCGCGCCATATTTCAACTTGGTCTGGAAACCGACCATATTGTACAGCGTGCCAAGGGCATTGTCCTGCCGCAGCTGAACCACCGCATAGGCCTTGACGGTGGGGTTGTGTGCGTTGGTCAGGCCCATCGGCTTCATCGGGCCGTGACGCAGGGTTTCGGGCCCGCGTTCGGCCATCACCTCGATCGGCAGGCAGCCGTCGAAATAGGGCGTGCCTTCCCATTCCTTGAATTCGGTCTTGTCGCCAGCAATCAGCGCCTGAACGAAGGCCTCGTACTGCTCCTTGGTCATCGGGCAGTTGATATAGTCCTTGCCGTTGCCGCCTGGTCCGACCTTGTCATAACGCGACTGGAACCAGCAGACATTCATGTCGATCGAATCGAAATGCACGATCGGCGCGATAGCGTCGAAGAAGGCGAGGGCATCCGCACTGGTTTCCCTGCCGATTGCTTCGGCGAGCGAAGGAGCCGTCAGCGGGCCAGTGGCAATGATCACCCTGTCCCAATCGGCTGGCGGCAGGCCGGTGATTTCCTCACGCTCGATGGTAATCAGCGGATGGGCTTCGAGCTTTGCCGTTACGGTTTGGGAGAAACCATCACGATCGACCGCAAGCGCACTCCCGGCCGGAACCTGATGCGCATCGGCAGAAGCCATGATCAGCGAGTTCGCGAGCCGCATTTCGGCATGCAGGACGCCCACCGCATTGGTCTTTTCGTCGTCCGAGCGGAAGGAGTTGGAGCAGACGAGCTCGGCCAATCCCTCCGTCTTGTGCGCGTCTGTGCCCCGGATGGGCCGCATTTCGTGCAAGATGACAGGAATGCCAGCTTCGGCAAGCTGCCATGACGCTTCGGAACCGGCGAGCCCGCCGCCAACAATATGTACAGGTTTGTTCGACATGGCTCTCCAATAAACTCTTTGGTGCCGGGCTTCAATGTGCAAAAGCCGCCGCAGATGATCTGCAGCGGCTCTCTTTGACTTCAAGCCTTGTTTCAGGCGCTGGCCTTGTCGAGTTCGGCGATATCGTCCTTGTCGAGTTCGAGCGATGCGGCCTTGACCAAGCTCTCCAGCTGCTCAAGCGAGGTCGCGCTGGCGATCGGGGCGGTGACACCTTCGCGCTGGATGATCCATGCCAGCGCAACTTCGGCCTGTTTCGCCTTGTGCTTGACGGAAACAGCATCGAGCGCGGCCACAATACGAAAGCCGCGCGGGTTGAGATAGTCTTTCACTCCGCTGCCGCGAGCGCTTTTGCCGAGATCGGCTTCGCTGCGGTATTTTCCAGAGAGAAAGCCCCGCGCGAGGCTGAAATAGGTGATGACACCAATATCTTCCGCCATGCATAGATCGCGCAATTTGCCGTCGTAGCTCTTGCGGTCGTAAAGGTTATATTCCGGCTGCAGAACGTCATAGCGCGGGAGGCTCTTTGCCTCCGATACATCCAGCGCTGCTTGCAATTGGTCGGCGTCAAGATTGGATGCGCCGACTGACTTGATCGTGCCCGCCTTCAACAATTTGTCATAGGCGCCGAGGGTTTCCTCATAGGGCGTATCGGGATCCGGCCAATGCGAGAGATAAAGATCGATCGCGTCAACCTGCAGCCGACGCAAGGAAGCCTCAGCCGCCTTGGCAATGTAGGCGGGTGAGAGGTCCTTCTTGCCTTGCCCCATATCCGAGCCGACCTTGGTGATGATCGCAACCTTGTCGCGCGCATTGCGCGATTTCATCCACTCGCCGATGATGGTCTCCGATTCGCCGCCTTCGTTCCCCGGCACCCAGCGGGAATAGGCGTCGGCGGTATCGATAGCGTTGAATCCGGCGTCGACGAATCGATCGAGCAGATCAAACGATGTTTTCTTGTCGGCAGTCCAGCCGAAGACATTTCCGCCAAAGACCAATGGCGCGATGGAAAGGCCGGTGCGGCCAAGACGACGCTTTTGCATGGAACATACTCCCGGGGAATCCAAGGTGGGATTGTGCATGTAGGGAAGAACGGACAGCGTTTCCACCCCGCTGCGCAATCAATGTCAGCAACCATAACTTCCAAATTCGGTAGGCTTCGGCAGAAGCCCTTGTTACAGTCGCCGCATGTACCTCAGATCAAGTAGCTCCCAGTTATTCCTCTTCTTCGCCGTTCTGTGCGCCACATCATCAACGGCGCAAGCGCAAAGTTTTCGTGTCTGTCATGGCTATGGCTGTACCTTCCAGACATCGGTGACATTGACCGGAGCAGATCGCTCGAGGATTGCCTCCATCATGGCCAGCGGCAGCAAATCAGCGGAAGCAGAGCGGGCTGCGATCCGGCGCGCCGTACAGGTCTTCGAGCGACGTAGCACACAGGTTATCGGTGTTGCCGACCGGCCGAAAATGCAATTCGGCAAGGGTCGCCAGAGAGGCCAGATGGATTGCGTCGACGAATCCACCAACACCGATCATTTTCTGCGCTATCTGCAAAGTGCGGGGTATCTGCGCTTTCACACCGTCAGCCGCCGCGATGCGCGGGGGAGCTTTTTCGACGGCCGCTATCCACATTTTACAGCTGTCTTGAAGGATGGTTCGGGCACTTTGTGGGCCGTCGATTCCTGGTATGAGCCTGCGGGCGGTCCACCGGATGTCATGCGCTTGGCGGAATGGAAGGAGAGAGGCTACGGCGGCGTCCGCTGACGAAGCCCAGAAACAACAACACCCACCGCGGGAGGAGGTGCGGTGGGTGCCGTTTTGTAAAGACCGGCTGGGAGGAGGAGTGCCGGTCTTTGATCGCGGGAGCTCCGGGAGGAGGATGAGCTCCGGCGATATTCTTTAATGCGATTAGCGTACTGCGGACTTCTTGGCGACGAACGGGATGTCCGAACGGGCAATGCCCAGATCGCTGAGTTCGCGGGTCGACAGACGGTTCAGCTCGGAAACCGTGTCACGATAACGGCGCCAGTTGCTGTAAGAGCGGATAAGGTTCATTTCATTCACCACTTCGGTTCGTTGTTTGATTGATCACTCTTGATCGTTGAGTGGAAGATAGTGGATCACTTGCGAAAGTTGCAGAGCCAAGTTTGCAGATCAGCTATGCAAATGCTGCATTGCAATATTAATCGATCTTAATTGTTGCATCGCACAAGTGTCATCTTTGCGACGATCGACCGAATCGAGCCATAATTGCGTTTTGTCGGATGCTGGCGTTAGTTGATGACAGACAAGTGATTGAGGAGCGGCCCGTGGCGATTTCCTTCGGCGTTAGAAAACACATTGCTCGCTGGCAGCAGGATGGCTTGATCGATGACGCGGTCGCCGATCGCCTGCGCAAGGATATCGACAACAGGGGCTCCGGCTTCGGGCTTGGCGGCATTCTTGCGCTCCTTGGTGCGGTGCTGCTTGGCGCTGCCATCATTTCGCTCGTGGCGGCCAATTGGGAGGCGATGCCGCGGCTGTTTCGCGTCGGTCTCATCATGGCGGTGCTTTTCATTGGCTATGTCGGCGGGGCGTGGCGCGAAAGCCGTGGCGACAAGGTCTTTAGCCAGGCGCTCTATTTGACAGCAGCAATCACCTTCGGCGCCGGAATTGCACTTGTCGGCCAGATGTATCATCTGTCGGGTGAAGCCTCAGACGCCGCCTTGCTCTGGGTAGCTGGCACCATGGTTGCCGCGCTGTTCCTGCGCGCGCCCGTTCTGGTTTCGGCAAGTGTGGCGATTAGCGGCTTTTACCTTTTCTGTTCGCTTGAACCGGCCAACTCCGAGCGGCTCAGCTATCTCTGGCTGGTGCCGATCCTCGCTTTCATTTGCGCCGGGCTTGTCTGGTATACGAAGGGGAAGGCGGCCCGGCATCTCATCGCCCTCCTATCGATCACCTATGTCTTCGTCGTCCGGTTTGACCTCGACCGTGTCGGGATCCTATGGCTTGCTGCCATCGCCGGAGGTGCACTTTTCCTGGCGGATGCATTGCGCAATCGCGCACTCGAACGGCTGACAGGATGGGCCGAGGCCATCGGCGCCTATGGATTCATCATGCTGCTGCTGGCGTTGATCTTCTTCCAGTTTGACGAGTTCAGCGAAGGCGTCGCCAACCAGGTCGTCATCGGCTTTGCCATTCTCGGCTGTTCGATCGCCGGTCTCGCGCTTTCTGGTCATCGCAATCTCGCGGTTCGCTGGAGCGCCTATACGGTGTTTTCGCTGGAAGTACTTTATCTTGCCTTCGAAACCATCGGCACGATGATCGGTACAGCCAGCTTCTTCCTCAGTGCGGGCATACTGGTCCTGCTGCTGGCAGCCTTTGTCATGCGGATGGAGCGCCGGCTTCAGAGAAAGAGTCCGAAAAGCGAGGTAACGGCATGACTTTAAAGATCAATCGATACCTCTGGCTTGGCGCTGCGGTTGCTGTTCTGCAGTCCGGTGCGCTTTACGCCATGGTTGCCCAGCATGCCTCCATCCTGCGCAATGGGACTGATATCACGCTCCTGTCCGAGCCGGTAGACCCGCATGATCTGCTGCGCGGCGATTATGTGACGCTCGGCTATGGCATTTCCAGCCTTGAGGCTGGCAAGGTCAGCGGAACGCCGCCTGCCGTGGACGGAATGACGGATATCTATGTGACGGTTAAACAAGGCGATGATGGCGCCTGGATATTCTCCGCTGCTTCTTGGCAGAAGCGTGAAGAGCTTCAGGCGGGCGAAATCCAGCTGCGTGGTCGCACAATGAGTTACACCAACGCGACGGTCTATCACCAGCTTCGTGTGACCTATGGCATCGAACGCTATTACGTGCCGGAAGGCCAGGGCAGGGTGATCGAGAGCCAGCAGCGGGAGCGCAAGATCGAGGCGGTGATTGCCGTCTCGCCCAGCGGCGACGCGCAGATCCGCGCGCTCAAGGACGATGGCAATGTTCTCTACGAAGAGCCGATCTACTGATCGATTGCACCGGTTCTCAAGGTCGCAAATATTGCTGTCTATTGTCGGCCTTTTTCCTTTGACCAGTGGGAGGAGGATGATATAGAGACCGGCGCTCGGGGTGCTGTCGCACCTTGATCTGCGGATATGGCGAAATTGGTAGACGCACCAGATTTAGGTTCTGGCGGGAGACCGTGGGGGTTCGAGTCCCTCTATCCGCACCAAACAAAATGATCTTCATAAGTTGATTCAACCAATAAGCTCAATCGGATTTCGAGCCGAGTTTGCCGAAGTAAAAACCTACAATGACCAGCCATGTGGTGGAATGATTTGCGGCAACGAAATCTCCGATCCGCGATAAAGGCTCGCGCATACAATTCCGATCACGATCAACGTCATGAGAGTTGCGATCAATCCAGAGATCGCCTTTGAATCGGCAAAAATCCACGACACTAAACGAATGCATCTCGCCGATAGTGCTCAAAAAGATCGCATCAAATCCATAAACGTCGATGCTGGTTCCATGGACATGCACCTTGTTTTCGAATTTGGGGCACCTCTACGTCAATCGTCCATCAAGCTTACGTCTACCTGTTTTAGCGTCCGTCGGACGTCTGGCGCGAGTTTGACCAGCCCCGCGCCATCTTAGTTCAATGCGCTGCTGTCTCCGCCTCCAACTCCACCGCCTTGGGTTTCCTCCCAAACGCCCTTAGTGCGACGTAGAAGACCGGTGTCAGGAACAGACCGAAGAAGGTGACGCCGAGCATTCCCGAGAACACCGCCGTTCCCAATGACTGGCGCATTTCCGCGCCGGGGCCGGTGGCGATCATCAGCGGGACCACGCCGAAGATGAAGGCGAAGGCCGTCATCAGGATCGGTCGCAGGCGCAGGCGGCTCGCCTCGATGGCCGCCTGGACAGGGCTTGCGCCTTCTTCCTCATGCTGACGCGCGAATTCGACGATCAGGATGGCGTTCTTCGCAGCAAGGCCGATCAGGACGACGAGCCCGATCTGCGTCAGGATATTGTTGTCCATGCCTCGCAAGCTGACACCTATGAGCGCGGCAAGAACAGCCAGCGGCACGATCAGGATGATCGCAAGTGGCAAGACCCAGCTTTCATATTGGGCGGCGAGGGCGAGGAAGACGAAGACCACCGACAGGGCGAAAATGAAGATGGCCGTATTGCCGGTACTTCGTTCCTGGAAAGCCAGTTCCGTCCAGTTGAAGGTCGTGCCGGATGGCAGTGTTTTCGCGGCGAGGGCCTCCATCTTGTCAAGCGCATCGCCGGTGGATACTCCAGGGGCCGGATTGCCCTGCAGCGGCACCGACACATACATGTTGTAGCGCTGCACGAGCGAGGGACCGGTCGTATCCCGGATCTCGACAAGTGTGCCGAGAGGAACCAGTGCGCCGGTCGCCGAGCGCACCTTCAGCGCCAGAATGTCCGCCCGTTCCATGCGGTATTGCTGATCCGCCTGCGCCCGCACTTGATAAACACGGCCGAAAGCATTGAAATCATTGACATAAGACGTTCCAAGATTGATCGACAGTGTATCGAAGATATTGGGAATGGGCACATTCAGTGCGCGCGCCTTGTCACGGTCGATCTCAAGGAAATATTGCGGGCTCGATGCCGAGAAGGTGGTGAAGACGCCGGTGAGACCGGGTGTCTTGTTGGCTTCTCCCATCATCTGATAGGCGAGACCAAGCACGCGGCGCATGTCGGAACTGTCGCGATCGAGCAACTGCATCTTGAAGCCGCCGGAATTGCCCACACCCCGGATGGAGGGAGGTGGAACGGCGATAATAAAGGCTTCCTGGATGCTCTGCAGGCTGCCATACAACTTGCCGATGATCTCATTGGCGGTCTGCCCGTGTTTCAGCCGTTCTTCAAATGAATCAAACGGCGCAAATACCACGCCCGAGTTGGAAGCATTGGTAAAGGTGGCGCCATTGAAACCGGCAAAGGCAACGGCGTTCTTCACACCCGGCACGCTCCTGACGATTTCGGATGCCCGCTTGATCACAGCGTCGGTACGCGACAGCGACGCCCCGTCCGGCAACTGGACCACCACGATCGCATAGCCTTGATCCATGGTGGGGATAAAGCCCCGGGGTACGGATGTTGCCATGTACCAGGTTGCCCCGAGAAGGGCGGCGAAAACCAGAAGGCAGGCTATCAACGCGGTTGCCGAGCCGACAAGGTGCTTGATGATCCAGGAATATCCCGTTGCCATCTTGTCGAACCCGGTGTTGAAACCATTGGCAAGTGTTCGGCCGAACCGGGCCAGCGGATTTTGGGATTCCGCATGACCGTGTGGGCGCAAGACGATCGCTGCAAGCGCCGGCGAGAGCGTCAATGAATTGAGCGCGGAGATGGCCGTTGCCACGGCAATTGTCACGGCAAATTGCAAATAGAACTGGCCGGTAATGCCTGGAATGAAGGCAGTCGGGACGAAGACCGCGATCAGCACGAGAGAGATCGCAACAACGGCCGTACCAACTTCATCCATTGTCGTATGTGACGCTTGCTTGGGCGTCATGCCCGCCGCGAGGTTTCGCTCGACGTTTTCAACGACGACAATCGCGTCGTCGACCACGATACCGATGGCGAGCACCAGGCCGAACAGCGTCAGCATGTTCAGTGAGAACCCGAACGCCAATAGGAGCGCCAATGTGCCAATGAGCGACACGGGAATGGCGACGATGGGGATGATCGCCGTGCGCCACGATTGGAGGAAGACAAGCACGACGAGCGCAACCAGGATCACCGCTTCGAGGATGGTCTTGTAGACCTCGTTGATCGATTCAGAGATGAATTCCGTCGGGTTATAGACAATGTCATAGGTCAACCCGGCCGGGAAATCCTTGGCTAGATCCTGCATCGTCGCCTTGATTACGTCGGCCGTCGCGAGAGCATTGGTCCCTGGACGATTGAAAATACCCAGAGCGACTGCCGGGCTGCCGCCCAGATAGCTGTTGGTGACGTAGTCTTTCGCTCCAAGTTCAATGCGCGCCACGTCCTGAAGTTGAACAAGACGACCACTTTCTGTAGCCTTTACAATGACATAACGGAACTGTCTCGCATCGTTGAAGCGGCCTTGTGTCGTCACGGTGTATTGGAATGCATTTGTTCCAGATGATGGCGGTCCGCCGATGGAACCACCGGAAACCTGCACGTTCTGTTCCTGCAGCGACTGGACGACGTCGCTAGCCGTCATGCCATACGCTGCCAGCTTTTGTGGATCAAGCCAGATGCGCAACGAGAATTCGCGTTCGCCGAAGATGGTCAAATCGCCGACACCGTCGAGCCGCAACAGCACGTCGCGAATGCGGGTACGCGCATAGTTCGAAACGTAGAGCTGATCGTAGCGGTTTTCCGGCGACAGAATATGCACCACCATCATCAGGTCCGGTGAGCTCTTCGTCGTCGTTATGCCAAGCCGGCGCACTTCTTCGGGCAGGCGCGGCTCGGCGATGGAGACACGGTTCTGCACCAGAACCTGTGCCTTATCGAGATCGGTGCCGAGCTTGAACGTGATTGTGAGAGACATCGAGCCATCGGCGGTCGAATAGGACGACATATAGAGCATGTCCTCGACGCCGTTGATCTCCTGCTCGATAGGTGTCGCCACCGTATTAGCAATGGTTTCCGCGTCCGCACCCGGATAGGACGTCCGCACTACGATGGTCGGCGGCGCGATTTCCGGATATTGCGCAACGGGAAGCTGCGTATAGGCGATGCCGCCGACGATCAATAAAACGATGGAAAGAACGGATGCAAAGATCGGCCGGTCGACGAAAAAATGCGCGAACCTCATTGGCCGGCCTCCGGCGCCTTTACTTCCGGCGAAAGCACGACGAGCTCGGGCTTCACCTTGGAGCCGGGGCGGATGCGCATCAGTCCATTGACGACAATGGTCTCGTCACCGGTCATGCCGCTGCGAATGACCCGGTAGCCATATTGCTTCGGCCCCAATCTGACGGGCTTTGGCGTGACGCTACCATCATTACCGACGACGTAGACAACCCGTTCGTTCTGATCCGAGCCGATTGCTTCGTCGGGGATCAGGATGCCCTTGTACTGATTGGATGCGGCCACTTCGACCCGGCCAAATAGCCCCGGCTGCAGGATGAACTTGGGATTGTCGAAGCGGGCGCGAACGCGCATCGTTCCGGTTGCCTGATCGAGCCGGTTTTCGGCGAAATCGAGTCTGCCCTTGACCGGCGGTTCATTTGAATCGGTCAGCTTTACAGTTACCTCAAGACCGCCGCCGCCTTCCTGCAGATCGCTTCCGTTTTCGCGGGCAGTCCGGGCATAGGCGAGGAGGCTGCGCTCATCGACATCGAAGTAGAAGTCGATCGGATCGAGCGAGACGATGGTCGTCAGGATCGTATCGTTCGCATTGACCAGGTTACCGACCGAAATGAGCCGCCGGTCTATGCGGCCGGCTTGCGGGGCGCTGATCTGCGTGTACGCAAGATTGAGTTGAGCACTGTCGACAGCCGCCTGGGCACCCGCCACACTGGCCTGGCCAGCGAGGTAAGCGCGCCGCTGATCATCGAGCGTCGATACGGACAGCGTGCCACTGCCGGTGAGCGATTGCGTCCGCTTATACTGCGCTTCAGCATAGGTCAGCGTTGTCTTGGCCACCTCAAGCGCGGCTTGCGCCTGCTGAAGCGCGGTCACGAAAGGACGCTGGTCGATGGTGAACAGGGGGTCGCCTTTTTTGACCAGCGCGCCATCCTTGAAATGAACGGAATCAAGATAGCCATCGACGCGCGAACGGACCGCGACCTGATCGACGGCATCGAATCGTCCAATGAATTCATCGGCATCGATAATTTCGCGCACGACGGGCTTTGCCACGGACACGGGCGGTGGAGGCGGAGCAGCAGCTTCCTGTGCCAGACCGGGCAACGCCGACAGGCCAACGGCTACAAGACCAAGCGTCAGGGTTGAGAAAAGAGTTCGAGACAAGGACAGGCCTCCAGAATTCGAGCGAATCGGAAGCCGAACAGGCTTCGTCCGCATGAACGACATGCCACGCAGGAAAGGACCAATGAGATCAACTGATTGGAACAGTTGGGAGACCAGTTCCGCGGGCGATCAAGTCAAGTAACGCTAGTGCTCAATTTCTATTCAGTGGAGAGTCTCGATGCGATCGGTCGACGGTATCTTGACGGCGCGGTCGGGATTCATCTGCCTCAATTCCCCACGGCGGCAGATTTGCACAGTTCGAAATCGTTGTCACCTTGCAATCGTGAGTGGCAGACGGCTCGCCCTTCCGCAATTTCGCCAGTCCAGAAGGCTCCACCATTGATTTTTGCATTGAGTGGAAGTAAAGGGAGCGACCAGTCGGTAAAGGTGCAATTTCTTCCGCAACTTTGTGCCACATTCTGTGATACAATCTGTGCCACAAATCGAGAGTTGAGTTAGAAATAAGACAATAAAATCAACGTGGATGGCAGGAGCTGAGCTTGCTGCATCCGCACCGTAAGCCACGATGGCAGACAGTTTTTCTCCCGCAATTTGGCAGTGAGCCGGCGACGGCGGGACAAATGTTAAAAAAGTGAAGGTTTGGACATGCAGGTTACTGAAACGCTCAATGAAGGGCTGAAGCGCGAGATCAAGGTCGTTGTTCCGGCCAAGGATCTGGAAGCAAAGCTTTCCGAACGCCTCCAGGGCGCAAGCGCCAAGGCGCGCATCAACGGCTTCCGCCCCGGCAAAGTGCCTATGAGCCATCTGCGCAAGATGTACGGCAAGTCGTTCATGGCTGAAGTCGTCAACGAGATCCTGAGCGATTCTTCACGCTCGATCCTTGCCGATCGCAACGAAAAGTCTGCAACGCAGCCCGAAGTCGTCATGACCGAGGACGAGAAGGAAGCTGAAAAAGTTCTGAGCGGTGAGGCCGATTTCGAATTCTCGCTGAACTATGAAGTTCTGCCGGCGATCGAGCTCAAGGATACTTCGAAGATCAGCGTGACCCGCGAAGTCGTCGATGTGACCGATGAGGAAGTCGAAGAGCAGGTCAAGCGCGTTGCAAGCTCCGCCCAGACCTTCGAGACGAAGAAGGGCAAGGCCGAATCCGGCGATCGCGTTACCATGGATTACCTCGGCAAGGTCGATGATGTTCCTTTCGACGGCGGCGCCGATACGGACGCAACGCTCGTTCTTGGTTCCGGCCAGTTCATTCCTGGCTTCGAAGATCAGCTGATCGGCGTCAAGGCTGGCGACGAAAAGCAGATCAAGGTGACGTTTCCGGCGGAATACGGCGCAGCGCACCTTGCAGGCAAGGACGCTACCTTCGACATCACCGTCAAGGAAGTTGCCAAGCCCGGCGAACTCGAGATCAATGACGAGACTGCCAAGAAGCTTGGCATCGAAAGTGCCGACCGTCTGCGTCAGGTCATTCGCGAGCAGATCGAAAGCCAGTACGGCACGTTCACCCGTCAGAAGGTAAAGCGTCAGATTCTCGATGCGCTCGACGGCGAATACAAGTTCGATTCGCCGGAACGCCTGGTCAATGCCGAGTTCAACAACATCTGGGCGCAGATCGGTAACGACCTGCAGGAAGCCGGCAAGACCTTCGAGGACGAAGACACCACTGAAGAAGAAGCCCGCGAAGAATATCGCAAGTTGGCTGAGCGCCGCGTGCGCCTCGGTCTCGTTCTTTCTGAAATCGGCAACAAGGCCGGCATCGAGGTAACGGAGGAAGAGCTGCAGCGCGCTGTTTACGACCAGGTTCGCCGCTATCCGGGTCAGGAACAGCAGATCTATGAATTCTTCCGCAAGACGCCGGAAGCCGTCAACAATCTGCGCGCTCCGATCTTCGAGGAAAAGGTTGTCGATCACCTTCTCTCGAACATCAATGTCACCGACAAGAAGGTGTCCAAGGAGGAGCTGATGGCCGACGACGAAGCAGACGCCAAGTCGGATGAAGCCAAGAAGCCGGCCAAGAAGGCAGCGCCGAAGAAGGCGGCAAAGAAGAAGACTGACGACGAGGCATAAGCCTTATCGCTTCGATCAGAAAAAGGCCGCTTCAAGCGGCCTTTTTTATTACAATGAACGGAAAAGGTTCAAGTGAAGCCAGATGCGCTAGACCCGGTACGGTTTATCCAAGCCCATATGCGGATTGCACCGGCACCTTCATTGCCGGAAATCCGCCTTTACACCGCTCATCCAGCAAGTGGCCTGTGGCGTCTTGTCGGGCGTGGGGAGGGCGATAATCCGCTGCCGCCCTATTGGGCCTATCATTGGGCGGGTGGCACGGTGCTGGCGCGATATATCCTTGATCGGCCAAAGACAGTAGCAGGATTGCGCATTCTGGATCTCGGGGCAGGTTCGGGGGTGGTCGGAATCGCCGCAGCAAAATCCGGAGCAAAAGCGGTCCTTGCAGCCGATATCGACCGCAACGCAGTTGCTGCAATAACCGTCAACGCGGTCGCAAATGCCGTCAGTATCACAACCATCTGTGAGGATATCACTCCCGGCGCACCGCCTGCCGTGGACCTTATCCTTGTCGGGGACCTGTTCTACGGGCAGGAGCTCGCTGAACGCGTTGCTGCCTTCCTCGAACGATGCGTCGCCGCTGGCATCGAGGTTCTTGTCGGCGATCCGGGGCGCGCTCATCTGCCCCTTTCAAAGCTTCGCCTCCTGGCCGAATATCCGGTGGCAGATTTTGGAACAGGCAATGAAGCCACCATGGAACCAAGTGCTGTTTATTCATTTGGGTCACCGAAGGCCTAGGGTCACGACTTGCGCAAGCGCAGAATCCTCAAGTGATTGATGGCCGGGAGCCGAACGCCACTATGTGACCGAAGCCGCAAAACGCATCAGGGTCACGGATTGGAGAATGGTCCACGAACCGCAGGCAGCTGTCTGTCCTACGGATGGAAAGGATTTTACCGATCGGCCAACGTGCCGCTCAAAACCTAACCGAACCCAAGGAAGGCCGCCAAATGGTGGTGTCTTGCCCCTTGTGTTCTTTCATTGGAGAACCCTCACATGGGAACATCTGTGTCAAGTTAGTTAAAACATATCGTCATCCTCAAAGTATCGGTTCCAGGGTCCAAGCCCGACTGTGTGACAC
>NZ_JBBNAN010000453.1:0-15183 GCF_037994405.1 Phyllobacterium sp. | reverse complement strand
CGATATGGCGATGCTCG
Source organism: Phyllobacterium sp. (assembly GCF_037994405.1). Classification (GTDB taxonomy): domain Bacteria; phylum Pseudomonadota; class Alphaproteobacteria; order Rhizobiales; family Rhizobiaceae; genus Phyllobacterium. Next base: position 15,166 of record NZ_JBBNAN010000453.1, on the reverse strand, counting down.
ACTATCTGGAAAAGCGCCTTTCTTTATCTGAATGGTGGTACATGGGGGCCAATTCGACACTGCTGTCCTATGGTATTGACGTAGAACGTTTGAGACTGGTTCATCGTTCGCCTCAAATGCTTGATGACACGATCCGCGCTTCAATTCCCCAACGACATAAGCAATTTCTACGTTCCTTACCAATCATGATCGACGCTGGAAGCTTCCTGTTTGCGCACGCCGGCATAAGGCCTTCCATTTCCCTGAAAGACCAAAGAGATGAAGACCTCGTTTCCATCCGCAGAGAGTTTTTCGAAAATGCACATCTCCTCCGACAATGGGTCGTTCACGGTCACACACCGATAGAAAAACCCCACCAAGAAGGAAGACGGTTCAATATCGACACCGGCGCCTTTTATACCGGCAGGCTTAGTGCCTTGCGCCTCTGGAACAAAAAGGGCCGCGTGCTCACAACATAATTTCCCGTTCTAGCTTTATTTTTTGGCCGGAGCAGATCCTGTCTGATCAATATAGTAGCTTGAATATCGCTCCATGAAATGCTCTGAACTTCCGTAGGAACTGTATTTTGCAAGGCGCTTCATATCGACTTTGTTAAGGACCAGCCCGAGAACCTTCGGCGCAATTTCGGTCTCCGATTGCAGCACGGATTTAACGAGTGCGCGGGGCGTGACACCCCATTCCGCCACCATGACAAACCCATCGGCCAGTGGCGCGAAGGCTTTCGCATCGACGACCGGCCCAAGAGGGGGAAGATCGACGATAATGTATTCGAATACGCCGCGTGCTTCCTCAAGAAGTTTTTTCATACCCGGGCTAGAAAGGATCTCACTGGTGTGAAGCAAATTCCGGTGGAGCACTGTGGGGATAATGGCGAGCTTGGTCTTGTTCTCGATCTTGACGGAATTTTGCCATGGTTGGTCATCCATGATCGCCTTCACAAGCCCTCTTTGAGTTGAAAGCGACAGGGCGCGGGACAGCCCGGGATTGCGCAGATCGCCATCGATAAGAAGTGTCTTGGCACCTTTGGCGGCCAGTAACCCGGCAAAATTGGCCGCAACGGTGGTCTTGCCTTCGTGCGGCAAAACGGAAATGACACCGATCACTTTGCTTTCCTTGCCTTGCAGCATCACATCGGCAGCGATTTTGATGTTACGCAATGTTTCGGCAAATAGCGAAGACGGGTTATCAGCTGCCATACGGATAATATTGGTACGGGCAGGCGAAGTTTGTCCCTCTGTTGGCAGGGGTGATTTTTTCGCCTCTGCCATGCCGTCGAGTTTTGGCACGTAACCAAGAAACTTGACGCCGAGAAGAGCTCGGACATCTTCACCCAGCCGGAAGAAGCGCTCGCGGTACTCGCGCCATGCGCCAAGGCCGGCGCCGGCAAAAAAGCCGAGCACCAGAGATGCCGCGAGGGCCAATTTCCGCTTGGGACTTGACGGATCCGTTGGTGTCGAAGCAACCGAAATCACGCGCGCTTTAGCGATTGGGAAGGACTGCTGTTGCGACGCTTCCTGATAGCGGGTGAGATAAGTTTGGTAGAGATTGCTCAATGCTTGAGAATTCTGCTCCAGATCCTTCAGGTGTACGAGCGCTTCATTTGCCATGGATGTCTTTCCGGTGGCATTGTTCAGACCTTCCCGCAGGGATGTCTCGCGCGATTGCGCCGCTTCATACTGGTTGCGGTAGCTTTCGGTTACTTGCTGGAGCTCCTGAAAAATTTGCCGGGCTACGTCCTGCTCCTCGGTGCGAAGACTCACGGCCTGCGGATGATCCTGCCCAAAACGGCTCACAATTTCCTGCTCGCGCTTGGTAATAGTCAGATAGCGTGTCCTGAGGGTCCCTATAACGGACGTACCGGCCTGATCCGACACTACGGCCGCGTTGTTGACCGCGCCCTCGGGACCAGCAGCCACTATTGATTTGTACTGGTTATAGAGTGAGAGCGCCCTTGCGGTATCCGCCTGCGCCAAGATCAGCTGGCTATTGATGTCAGAGAGTTGCTGCTCGGAAACCAGGGCTCCCTTGGCCGCAGTTAGCCCGTTGGCAGCTCTAAAGCGTTCAACCTCGAGAGCCGCGGCCTGCGAATTTTCCTTTAGCTCCGTCAAACGTCCTTGAAGCCAGACCGTCGCCCTTTGCGTTGCGTCGAAATTTGCGTCCAACTGATCCGAGAGATAGACGTCAGCATAGGCCTTCGCAATTCTCCCCGCCAGTTCGGCGTCGTTCGACGTAAAGGTGAGATCGATAACGAAACTGCGCCCTTGCCGTTCGACATCCAGGCTGGACTGGAGGAGTGATGCCGCATATTCGCGCTTCAGGTCCGCAGCGGATAGATCAGTATTGGTTGGTTTGTTGCTGCCAAAAAGCCCGATAATGGTACGCACGCCGGATATGGCACTAGAGAAAATGGAACGCGGCGGATTCATAAACGCGTCGTTCTCGTCGAGCTTTTCCTTTCTCACCACCTTTTCCGCAAGCTCAGCCGATTTCAGAATCGCGATCTGGCTCAGGATCGTCGTATCGGTCTGCATATTGGCAGGTGCGGGCGAAACTTCGTCAGCGAACTTACCGAGACTGTCGTCAAGCAGGATGCTGGTCGCAGCCGTGTAGCCCGGTGTGGCGACAACAATATAGACTATGCCGAGCAAAAGACCCACCGCCGCCGTGATGACGACCGTTTTTGCCTGCCGCCGGGCTATAGCCATCAGCTGTTCAAGGTCAATGAAATTGTCGGCGTTGGCTGCCCCGTCCGGATTTGCCGCAAGGCCAACATTAAAGAGTCGATTGCCCTGATGCATGTTACCGCCAATCGTTCGCATTTAGATATGACATTAGTTGGGCCTCGGTTCCTTATATAGCGCTGAAGGGATCAAGCGCCTGAGGCGCACCCCAATGGGCATTGAGAGGTGGCGAAGCGCCACAGGGTCTTTCATTACAACCTCGATGATCCCGCCGATCGATCTTCGTTTGATATGGTTGACGAGAGAAAGGAAGGACTTCGCTTGTTCCAAGCTACGCGTCCGTCGAACCTGCGCGGCTCTAGCGTCAGTGTCGAGCTCGAATTTCTCGAGGAATGTCTTGTCCGCCTCGAGCATGGAGGTGATGTGATGCGATTCGAGGACTCGCGAGATTGAGCCAGGACGCACGTGATAGGCGTATCCGACTGACGGTTCCACGACGCATTTTCCTCCCTTCGCCAAAATGGATGCGAGAAAGATATAGTCCTCTCCGATACGCAGGTTCTCTTCGTATCGCAGGCCGTGCGTTTCGATGAAACGGCGCACGAAGATCGGCTTCATATAGCCAAAATTGAATGTGGTCTTGAAAACGAGGTTCGAGGCTATGAAATCCGCCAGTGTGATCTCGTGGATCTTCGCAAGCCGGTCGAGGCGGAACATCGTCTCCCCTCTCGCTTCACGCTCCTTTATCACCTTGATGTTATCCACGGCCGCTATCGCCCCCGCATTTTCGGCGCGGGTTATCATCCTCGCAATGCGGCCGGGAAACACCGTGTCGTCGGAATCCAGCACCGCAATCCAGCGACCTTTCGCGATGGTAAGAGCAGCATTGCGCGCGCCGCCTGGACCGCTGTTCCTGTCAAGCGTCACAACCCGGACACGTTCGTCCGGAAACGAACCCGCGATAGCGGCGGTGCTGTCGGATGATCTGTCATCGGCGACGATGACTTCCACGCTGACTCCACGCTGTGCCAGCGCACTTTCTATGGCGCGCCGAATGGTGTCCTCGGCGTTATAGGCCGCAATGACGAAGGTGACATCAGGCTGCACGGGACTTGTCTCTCCCTGCTTGAACCACTGCTATCTCACCATATTGCTGGATTTCCCGGATCCCTATCAGGCCACTGACAACGCCCATGTGCATGATGCCGCGAAGGAACCAGCGGTTGCGCCGGGTAGCAGAGAAGGCACTTGCAATTGCGACAGAGAGACTAAAGCCCGCTTTTGCACCCGCAAGAGCGACCTGTCCGGCGAGTTTGGGGCCTGCCGCTCTGTTCATGAGCATCCGCCCATGCGTCTGACCCACGCGGAAGCGCCGTTTGCAAAGCCATGAGAATTTTGCGCGCGCCTGAGGTACGGGTTCGAAAACCCACGCTTCGGGTGCAAATGAGATCTTGCCGCCCGCTTCGTGAAGCTCGGTGAAATATTGTGTGTCCTCCCCGCCGCTCCGTCCCAGTGCCAAACTGAAACGCCGGTTCCCGGCGAATATCGAGGAGCGGCGTAACAGGACGTTGCAGGTATAGCCGGTGTGGATTTCGCCGCGCACCCATACAGGAGCGGTCGAATGGAAGTCACCTTTGCTCATCCAGCTTGGCGCATCTGCCCGGTAGGACGCCTGCACCGGCCCCAGAACTGCATCGGCACCCGTGTCGAGCGCAGTAGCCAGCAGATGTGCTATCCAACTTTCGGACGCCGTTTCATCATCGTCGATGAAGGCCACATAGTCGCCCGTGGTAGCATCCAGGCAGGCATTGCGAGCTATTGATATGTTTGCGGCCGGACTATGGATATAACGCACTTCAAACGGAAGGTCCGACGCTGTCTTGGTGACCCGCTCTTTGGCGCTGGGCTCGAAATCATTATCGGCGACGATAACGCATATGTGGCAATTCTCCGGCAATGTCAGTTGAGCCAGCGAACGCAGGGTCGCCCCCAGCTCCTCACGACGATAGGTGCAGACGCAAATATCGATCCGGGTTTCCCCCACGGCGTTATGTTTGCTCAAACCGGTCATCAATGGGTATCCCCGCGCTTGCGCAGATTAAACAATTGCAGCCAGAAGCCCGTGGACCACGCAAAATGCATTATCATTGCTGATATGGACGCCAACGGACCATAAGGGTTGCGTTCGCCAACAGCCATCCAAACGCCGTAGCCCAGGCAGATTGCGATCCACAGTATTGCTGGCACGGCCGCCCACCAGTTGAGAACGGCAAGAAACATGCCTGCTACAACGGGGAGGACCATAAGTGGAAGCGCCTGACGAACCTTGGGAATCATGCGATGTTTCAGAAGGTTCTTTGCCCTACCCCGTCCATAGCCGAGATATTGCCGGAAGAGCGCCAAGGCCGATGACCGCGGATAGTAGACCATAAAGGTCTTATCGGTCATCCATAGGCGCGCACCGGCGGCCCTAAGCCGGCAATCAAGCTCGGCGTCCTCGTTATGGGTGAAGTTCTCGTCGTAACCGCCCACCTGGCGGAACATGGAGACACGCATCAGCGCATGATGTCCGTGATCGGTCCAATGCCCTTTTGCACCACGGCGATGCCTGGCGCCTCCGTTACCGAGTTTGGAATTCTGTGCCAGGGCGGTTGCTTTTTGAAAGGTACCAAACCCCTCGGTCGCCATACCGACGACGACGGAATCAGCGCCTGTTACTTCCGCTTCGACGAGCAGCTTTTCGCAATAATCTTTCGGATATTTTCCATGCGCGTCTATGCGGATGAGATAGTCATGCCCTTCGCCGTAGGTGGCCACTGCAAGATTTATGGCGGCGCTTTGGATTCTTTTTTGATTATGCAGAAGAACGACGCGCGGATCACTTCGCATTATTTCCGCAACAATCTGTTGCGTTCCATCATTGCTCCCGCCATCCACGACGATAATCTTGAAGTTATAGCGCCGGGCTTCAGTACCTAGTTTTTCAAGAAGTGCACGAATATGGTCGGCCTCGTTCAGACAAGGCACGACAACAATGCAACGGCCGACAAAATCTGGTTTTGCTGCACTTGGCATTGGTATTACGTCTCCGTTCTCGTTTCGCTCGACCCCTAGTGCGGGGTCAGGCTGCGACCTGAAGTAAGGTGTCGTGCTCATTGGCTTGAGTGAGCTGTTCGAGGCGTTCCACCAGAACGCGACAATCGTTCTGGTCAAACACCCAAGTTCCACGTTCCTGCGCTGTGACATCTTGCTGGGCGCGTTCGTAACGCTCTGGGTCGAGTTGATCGAACAAACGGCAAAGCGTGTCGACTGTCGGTTCGTTCAACGAGAAGCCGATGCCCCGCGCTTCCAAGAACAAGGAGGTCTCCGTGCCCTGCATGGCTAGAGGCACGCAACCATAACGGCATCCTTCATAAAGCCTATTCGGCAGGAGCCAGTCAGAGTTTTGCCCCTCCTCGAAGAAATCGACGGCCCACGAAAAATGCACCTCTTCATAGATCCTCGGCAGGTCTTCCGGATTTGCGTAAGCGCCATGGAACTGCATGAACGGTTCGTCGGCGACGAAGCGGTCAAAATCCTCGAATTCTGAATAGGCGGGACGCCCCCTCAGAACGATCTCGATCCGGCCATCCATCTTTCGCGAGAAGGCCGACAAAAGTTCTAATGATCGGCGGCAGCGCAAGGCGCCAAACCAGCCAATCTTCCACGGCCCGCCCTTATCGGACTTGACTATATGCTTCATCGCTTGTGTCTCCTGCGGACCAAGTTCTAGCACCTTGTTCTCCAGCACTTCGACCGGCATGTTCATCTGGCCGAAAGGTGCGAAATATTGTCTGACGAAAGCAGGTGACGAAGTAATAAGAAGCTGTGCATTATTGCCCAGCGTTCGTTCCACAAACCGCAACGCTTTGCCTGTCAGATCGTGACGCAAGAGCAGGCGATGAATATCAAGGCATTCGTAGACAATTGGCACATCACCGGCAAAAAGCGCCTTCGCCCGATTGGCAAGCGCCAGCATTTCCAGATTGCGGCCGATGATGAGATCGGGCCTGGCAACACCCTTGAGAGTCGAGGCGAGTGTCCACGCCGCACGTGCAACGGCGGCGAGGCGTTGGGCAAATCTGCCATCACGCGTTCTGCCGAGATAGATCGGAACAACTGTCGCAATATTGGTGATCGGCTCGCGGCTCCGCGTGAAACCGGCAATCGTCACGGTTGCGCCGCCGGCTTGCATCATGATCACCCGGCGCCGCACCGCTGGATCGGAAAGATCATGCACCAGGTACAAGACATGCAGCATGAGGTCATCCCGCAATTGATCTGCCTAAGGAGTTTAGTATGCCCGTTACCGCAGTGCAACATTTATGCTTCACTGCAGCAAGACTGGACGATGCTGCATTATCAACCGGAATTAGGCGAACGTTTGATGTCATGTAAAAATCAATCCAGCGAACAGGCAACGGATTCCGGGAATTGGCAATGTTCTCCCAGCGCAGTGAACGCAACGCGCCTGAACTCAGCTGAAACAGGCTCTCCGGGACTGTTGAAAGTTCCAAGCCAGGATTTCATCTTGTCACTAGCCCAGAGGCTCAAATAGATCTTCTGCGGATGGGTGGGCAATGCGGCCGGATCAGTGACTGTATGCACCAATTTGCCGTTCACATAATAACGCAGACTGTCCTTTTCCCAAACGAAGGCAAAATCATTATACCCGCTGTTCGCGCCTCCGGGCACCGCAACCAGCTTCTCATGTCCGCCCTTACCGTTGACATAAGAATTCAACTGAACCTTCGAAGGGTCCTTTCCTAGAAACTCGAAATCGATTTCATCCCACGGTTGCTTTTGAGCAGGGCCGATATAGCTGAAAAAGCTGGTATTAAAGCCTGAACCCGCGGCCGCCTTGATGCGTACTTCATAGGTGCCGTAGCTGAAGCGCTCATTGGTCTGGATCTCGCCGCAGGCATAATCGCGATCTTTGGTTTTTTGAGGGGCAAAGCCAAGAGTAAGGGTGCCATCTTTTAGGTTCACTTGTCCGGCCGACCACGTGCAATTCTGATGAGCGCCATTGGACCAACCGTCCGAAACGTACCAGCGCTTTTTGTTCAGGCTCGCGAAGTTCTCAACGAAGGATTTTCCCGTTTCCTGTGCATGAGCAACTGAGAAACCTGGGATCAAGCAAATCATAAACGCCATGCGCGAAAACGCAGGGCGGGATGGAATCATGGCCACCATCGCTCTTCCTTTCTGAACGGAGAAAAGGGCATCAGCATGAAGCCGAAGTCGATCATGCTCCGAGAGGCCGACACGTTCGTATCCACCATCATGGTATCAAATCCCTGTTCTCGCTGCGCCCATCGACAGCTTACCGGATGAATTCATGACTTAAGACAATATCCAGCATTTTTTGCTGCAGTGCATCATTATCACAACGCGTGGCGACGCATGTCAACCGCGTAAAAAAATGAAACGCGCGATCATTTTATTATTATAAATCAATAAGTTAATCTACAACACCAGACATCGGTACAAGGAGCCTTGCCTTTTTGCGGTCGCATTCACCCGGTCTTCGTCCCCGGGTACGGCAGCCATTCACGACGCAAAACTCATCGCGTTTGCTCGGATTCTGGCCCCACTTGTCCAATGCCATTCGCGTTCTCAAAACTCGTTATGGCTTCATTCATTTCCTGCATGAAAGCCATCTGCTTTTCCAAGAAATCGATGCGCTGGGAAAACCTTGTGAGCGCCTGCGTGAGATCGTCTACCTGTGCCGACGCCTTTTCTGTTTCGCCTTCGTTTTCGATGTTCTCGAACAAAAATGCGGCATTGACCGAAGCGTCCTCATAGCGCCGGCGAAAGCCATCACGCTCGCGTTCTGTCTCAACAACCGCCTCTCTTATCGCCTGTCTGATGCTTTGGAAACGTGTGGCGTCTGATCGACGATCCCTTTCGGGATTTCTTGTCCGGAAGCTAAATAGCGCCATCTCTCACCCCAATTCTTAAGACGCAAAGGCGCCCTCATAACGTATCCTGAGCCGCAGACGAAACCTGCTCTGGCGCTACGCAATGGTTGTTTCCGGTTTCAGTCCTGTCAAGTCAGAAACGGAAGCCCCTGTTTTTGGCAGATTTATCCGCGTTCAATCTTCCGAAAAATGCGCTGCGCTCTTTTTGAATTTTACAAAATCTGCCGGTAGTGCAAGTTTCTCGAACCTAATTTAAGGATGCAGAAGAGCTCGAACCAATCTCTGGATGACAAAACAGCAATCCGTCCAAGAGAAAAACACAATGCTCCCCTACGGACGTTATCACGATGAGAATTGCAAAATCTCTGTTTGTCGAACCAGGCACGAACTTTTGGTACGGGACGTTCGCCGTATCCTTGTCGGTTTTCGTTTTTGCCTATTCGACAAACTTTGGATTCATATCCATTCTGGTTTTCTACGCTTTGTGGTTGCCTCTTGTGTTGGTAGACTACCGACAAGCTATCGGTAATTACGCACGTTTCTATTGGGTATTGCCCTTTGCCCTCTTCGCATGCATGTCGTTTTCGTGGTCGGCCGCATTCGCTGTCACCCTGCGCGCGGCCATCCAATATGTGACGACAATCATCTGCGCCTTGATTGCATCTCGTATCATCGACTCGCGCACCTTCGTCAGCGGGGTAAGCGTGGGTGTCGCCCTGGTCCTGCTTTACTCGCTTGGCTTTGGCCAATACCAATACGATGCGCTGGACGGCTCCTATAGTTTCGTCGGAGCGTTCGCCTCCAAGAACCAGCTCGGCTTTTTCGCATCCTTGGGTGTCTATTTCGCCTTTGCCAGTTTCTTCGTCGTGCGCAGCAGCATTCTATGGCGTTGCATCGCAGTTGTGTGCGGTATCCTGTCTGCCTACTGCCTGGCGGCTTCCAGTTCGGCTACCTCGGTCATTGCAACGTTTGCCATAGTCATGAGCACTATGATCGTAGGCATTGCACTGAAATTTTCGCCGAAACATCGCCGGTCATTTTTTCTGGTCGGCCTCGCTTTAGCGGTAGTGCTCGTGGCCGTGGCCATAAATTCTGGTGCGATTGACCTGGTGCTTGGCGCCTTCGGCAAGAATTCCACACTGACGGGACGTACCTATCTCTGGCAGGAAGGGTTTAAAGCTTCTCATCAGGCCCCACTCATGGGCATTGGATATCAAGCTTACTGGGTACAAGGATTCTCTGAAGCCGAGCGACTATGGGCCGAGTTCTACATCCCTGCGCGTACCGGATTTCATTTTCACAATACCTATATCGAAGTGCTTGTCGAACTTGGCTATGTCGGCGTTGTTCTGATCAGCTTGCTCCTGGGCGGGGTGGTGGTCGGCTTCCTGCGGCGTTTGCTGACGGAGGAGTATACGCCACAAGGGCACCTCATGTTTGGCATCGCACTGTTGTTGTTGATCCGTTCGTTCTTCGAGATCGACTTCATCCAGCCTTATACGATCGGATCGTTCCTGCTCTATTATTCAGCTGGCTTGCTCGCCATTCCCCAGCGCACGACGTTCAGGATAATGCGTCCAACCCATTTGGAGGTATAACAATAATCGTGATCAACTGGAGCATTTTCGCACGATCAGATACCAGTTTACCGGAGGCATGGCATGAAACTCGCTCTCATACCGTGATACATCCATCTCTTCGCGCGTTAGCCGCGTATTCGCTCAATGTCTTTGTCGCTTGAAATGTCGCGTCGGCGTTTATGCCCGATGCGTCAGTAACAGCTTGCAGTTCTTCCAACGCAACGTTCCCAACTTCCGGAAATCCAAAACCCTTATCGCACAGGCCAAACAGAATGCCGAACTCAGGGTCGTATTCGGTCAACAACCACGTTACCCTGCCTGCTGGAATGAATAGTCTCACCACTGGTTTGAAGTCGGATTTTGGCTCGCCAGCTTTGTGCTTTGTTGCATTGACGCGGAAGTTTTCGACCATTTGCGTTCGCTGCTCATTGGTGAATAATTCGAACATTCTGTTCTCCTTTGCTTTGACCTAAGGCCCGCATTCCGCCCGGGTTTTGTCGCAAGTCTCCGTTACAGGTCCTTTCCAATGTAAATTTGTTCGCGTTTCATATTGGTAATTATTGATTTTTTCACATCATCCTACTGGTTCGTTTCACCTGTCTAAAGGTGAAACGGCGTCAAGCACCGGTGCGCATTACCTAGTGTTGTTCACGCTAAGCCGTGCGCAGTTCGGTTCGGTGGGCAATGGCACCAGTACCAATGATGCAGACAGCGGAGGACCCGAATTGTCCAGGACGGGCAATCACCATGGTAAGAAACCGAACTTTGGCCATACCGACCCGGATCATGCGCTGAGCCATCGCTCCGAAGATCGGCAAATCTAGCTCAACTGCTTATCCCATGCCACAAAAATATTGCACTGCAGCAAGGTACGGGTGGGCTTTGTCGATTGGTTGAGTACAAGGTGTCGCTGCCTGAGAGCTGCGCAGAGATCAAATTTATGTGTTCCAGTGCAAGGACACCGCTCAACTTGAACTCGCGCCAAGCTCGGCAAGATTGATAGTAGTCAATTAGACCGGGCAAGAAATTCCGCGGAAAATATAGTCGAAAAGGTCAAAATTTGGGCAATTTGTGGGCATTTTTTAGCCGTTTTGTGGCCATTTTGCAGACATCACCAAGTATTTCAATAGACGTAACTTTGTGTGTTGCGACGCACCATCTTTATGATGCACCATTTGATGTACACCCATTTGATGTACACCGTTTTGATATCGTCGCCTTTGATATCGTCGCATCAGCCATTCGTTTACTGACCTGGAGTTGTGCCATGAGCGATTCAGTCAAAACGACCGACTTGAGTTTTTCACAGGTCGACACCGAGTTCGAACCCGTTCTAGGTGGATTCATAAAGCGTGGATTTGATATCGTTGGCGCTTTGGCGGGCCTCGTTGCCCTTAGTCCACTATTTCTGCTCGTTGCGCTCCTCGTAAAGTTTTCTGATGGCGGTTCCGTATTTTATGGTCATCGCCGGATTGGGCGCGGCGGCAGTATCTTCCACTGCCTCAAATTCCGCACCATGGTCGAGGACGGTGACGTCGTGCTGGCCAACTATTTCGGAACCAATCCCGAGGCGAAGGAAGAGTGGGAGGCCACCCGCAAGCTTAGGGAAGATCCGCGTGTGACCCGTGTTGGTGCGGTGCTTAGAAAGTTGAGCCTCGACGAACTGCCGCAGATCGTCAACATTCTTCAGGGCCACATGAGCATTGTCGGCCCCCGGCCGGTTGTGCGTGACGAACTGGAGAATTATGGCAACGCCGCTGTATTCTACCTCAAATCACGCCCTGGCCTGACGGGGTTGTGGCAGATTAGCGGACGCAACGACATATCATACGATACGCGGGTGGCGTTTGACCGGCACTACGTCGAAAACTGGTCCCTGAAACTGGACTTACACATCATCATCAAGACCGTACCTGCCGTCTGCATGGCTAAAGGCAGTTACTGACACGGCGGCAAATTGCACAGTTACCGGACTGGATGGCTTGCTTAAGGGCATTCCACGCGTCTTGTGACAGGAAACAGGTTTAAGTGACCGGATCCAAGAGTGATCCGGCGTCTTACATAGGAACCAACCAATGAATTTGACCGTTTTTGGAATTGGCTATGTCGGTCTCGTCCAGGCCGCCGTGCTGGCCGAGGTGGGACATAATGTGTTGTGCGTCGATATCGATGCCGAGAAAGTTGAACGGCTGAATCAGGGGCTGATCCCGATCTACGAACCGGGCCTTGAAGGTCTGGTGAGAGAAAATCATGCGGCGGGCCGCATCAAATTCACGACAGACACCATTCAGGCCGTCAAGCATGGCCGAATTCTGATGAGTGCTGTCGGCACCCCGCCCAGCGAAGACGGATCGGCCGACCTCAAATATGTGCTTGCCGTTGCAGAGGTGATTGGACGCGAAATGGAGGAGCCGAAAATCGTCGTCAGCAAGTCGACTGTACCGGTAGGCACCTGTGACAAGATAAGGTCCACAATCGCCGAAATGCTCAAGGCGAGAGGGCGCGAAGAACTCACATTCGACGTCGTCTCGAATCCGGAATTCCTCAAAGAAGGTTCGGCCGTAGGGGATTGCATGAAACCCGACCGCATCATCGTCGGGACCAGCAGTGACGAAACCGAAACGCTGATGCGGGAACTCTACGCTCCGTTCAGCCGAAATCATGAAAAAATGATCGTGATGGATGTGCGGAGCGCCGAATTCACGAAATATGCGGCTAACTGCATTCTCGCGACCAAAATCAGCTTCATGAATGAGATGTCCGGTCTGGCAGAGCGGCTCGGCGCTGATATCGAGGAAGTCCGCAAGGGAATCGGCAGCGATCCACGCATCGGCTACGACTTTATCTATCCGGGATTGGGCTATGGAGGTTCGTGTTTTCCGAAGGACATTCGCGCCATGATCAAGACCGCAGAAGGCATTAGTTTTGACGCCAAGATGCTGAAAGCGGTGGAAGAGCGAAACGCCGAACAGAAATCGATCCTGTTCGAGAAGGTCAACCGCTATTTCAAGGGCAACCTCAAGGGCAAGGTTTTCGCGCTGTGGGGTCTGGCATTCAAACCGAACACCGACGACATGCGTGAAGCCCCTTCCCGCACGCTGATGGAGGCCCTTTGGCAAGCAGGAGCGACCGTACAAGCCTTTGATCCCGAGGCGATGCAGGAATGCCAGAGCATTTACGGCCAGCGTGACGACCTGCTCCTTTACGGAACCAAAGAAGCGGCGCTGCGCGGCGCGGACGCCCTGCTCATCGTAACAGAATGGAAGAGTTTTCGCGCACCATCCTTTGACCTGATGAGGGACGCACTGACGACGCCCGTCATATTCGATGGACGAAATCTTTATGACCCCAAGGTCATCGCTCGCCACGGCCTCGAATATCACAGCATCGGCAGAAAGGCGGCATAGACCGATGCCGGGTCAGAAACAGGATAACAAGGAGCCACGCGATGAACGTTCTTTTTGCGGGTGGTAACGGATACTACCCCCAATTCAGCGGGGGCGTTCAATCCAGTACCCATCATCTGGTCGAACAACTGCGCAATCACGGACACGAGGCTTCGGTTCTGGCTGCTTTGTTCGGCCAAGGGATGTTTGGTTTAAAGGCTCGCGCCAAAATGAAAATCATGGGCCAGCGGGCTGCTGTCGACAATTTTCCGGGATATCCTGTCGTCAGGGCCTGGTTTCCCTGGGAGGCAGCGGCCTTCGCGGTTAGAAGGCTTAAGCCCGATGTCGCAGTGGTTCAGTGCCATAAATCGGTGCCGATCGGAAAGGCTCTGCAAGCCGAGGGCGTTCCCTTGGTGATTTACCTCAGAAACGTCGAATTTCACGAACTTGCCGGCGACCTGCGGGAATTGGGTTCGGCGCTATACATTGCAAATTCCGAATTCACTGCCAGAACCTACAAGGAAAAGTTCGGGATCGATTCTACCGTCATTCCTCCGACAATCGATCCCGTGCTGTACGGAACACCGACGACGGGCGAATATGTAACGTTCATCAATCCCTACAATGAAAAAGGTTTTGAACTCGCGGTCCGAATTGCCGAGCAGTGTCCCGACATCCCGTTTCTGTTTGTCGAAAGCTGGAAGCTCGCCGACGACCACCGGGCCAGCATCGAACAAACAATCGCACCCTTCAAGAATATCCGTCTCGAGAACCGTACGAGCGACATGAAGACAGTCTATGGGCGCACAAGAATCCTGCTTGCGCCCAGCAAATGGGAGGAGGCATGGGGCCGCGTCGCGTCAGAAGCACATTGCAGTGGCATCCCTGTCGTGGGATCGCGCCGTGGCGGATTGCCAGAAGCGATTGGTGAGGGTGGCCTGGTTCTGGACTATAGCGCGCCGCTAGAGGATTGGGTTGGAGCGGTCCGCAGACTTTGGAACGACAAGAGCGAATATGACCGGCTTTCATCCGTTGCGAGGAAATTTTCGGAACGGCCACAGATGGACCCAAAGAGCCAATTTTCGACTTTTCTCGGCGTTCTTGGCCAAGCGGTCAGCAAAAACATTAAACAGGTGGCGTGATAAACGCCGCCAATATTTTCAAATATATTGAAAGAATGCTCCGCAATGAGAGTTGGTTTTGTTGTCGACAAGTTCCCATCATTGTCCGAGACTTTCATTTTGGATCAGGTAAATGGATTTCTTGAGCGAGGTTTTGAGGTTGGCGTTATCTGCAACGAGAATGCCCTGAAGCAAGACGCTACGCGGAATTGGCAGGCGCTGTCTGACAATACGGTTTGCTGGTGGGGTGGCTTGGCACCGTTGCGTCCGTCCCTGAGAAAATTGCCGGCCCTCCTTTGGGATAAGATTTCGACTGCTTTCGACATTCTTTTTTCGCAAAAGCTCCAGAATTTTGATGTGATAATCGCCCATTTCGGAAACAACGGTTTGCGTGTGGCTCGTGTGTTGAAGCGGAAAAAACTTGCCGCTCCCCTGGTC